>CAYQKH010000083.1:0-12550 GCA_964417945.1 uncultured Opitutales bacterium | reverse complement strand
GCGGGCGGGAACTTCTCTCCCCGTCGTCTTTTCGGTCATCGGAGCGGTTTGGTTCCGGTGCGGGCCGGGCTTTGTCGGGGGTTTGGGGGGTTGCGGTGTCCCCGCCAAAGACAGAAGCAAAGGCGGAGGAAATTTTACCGAGGAGACCGGAACGGGTTTTCTTCTTCGAGGGGGCCTTTTGGGTGGGAACGTCGGGGCCTGATTTATTCCTCGGGGTTGGGGATTCGGATCTCTCCTTTGTGCGCTCTTCGCGGCGTGCGCGACTGCGGGCTTCCTGCTTTTCCTGGGCAGCGACCTTGGATTCGACCTCCTTGAGCTTAGCCTGAATTTCGCGTTCGGAAATGGTGTCGACCATGTCGGGGGTAATTTCGACCTCGCCGATGGTGGGGTGTTCGGAGCCGGATTTGGGTCCGTTCTCACCGCCGGGACGTCGCCCCCGGCGGTTGCGTGGCCTAACTTGGGCGTGTTCACTGGGCGAGTAGGAAAGGGTGGAGGATCCGTCTTTTTTTGCGCGATCGGCTTCTTCAAATTTTGGCATCGTTCAGTCGGGTTTTTTTTTAAGGGAATACGGAAAGAAGAATCGTCTGGGTTCCTCTTCAGGGGGGGGCGGTTGAATCCGGGTCTGGGGCGAAGGGAATACCGGCCGGGGGGCGGGAATTCGGCGGGACTTAAAATAAATCCGCCATCCCGATGGTTATGGGCAGAGCTCCGCAAACGCGCAAGCCCGAATTTTGTTCGGTCGGGCCATGGAGGTGGGAAACAGCTTGCCTGAGAAGGGTGGCGGGAATTGGATACGGCTATGGATAAGCTGGAAGAGATATTCGAATTGCAGCATGAATTAAACCTGAGGATTGGAGTTCAGACCGAGGGAATGGATGAGGAGGAAAAGGCGAAATGGGTATTAAACTACTGCCGTGCGCTGCAGCAGGAAACTGCAGAGTTGATCGACAGCGTGCCCTGGAAGTGGTGGGCCAAATACCAGAAATTTGACGAGCAGAATGCGAAGGTGGAAGTGGTGGACCTTTTCCACTTCCTGATTTCGATCGCGCAGGTCCTCGGGATGAGCGCGGAAGACATCCACCGCGCTTATGTCGCGAAGAACGAGGTCAACCACAAGCGGCAGGAATCGGGATACTCGGAAAAGGATGAGGCGGACTCCCGCCATATTTAAAGAGGCCCGTGAGCAGGTGGGGCCTCAGGAGTCGTCGGTTTCGGACTCGGCTTCCTGAAGGGCGGCGACCTGGGCTTCAAGGGCGGTCATTTTTTCGCGCAGATCGGAGAGGTCTTCGTGGGTGGCGACGTTGAAGCGGTGCATCATGGTTTTGAAGAAAGCATTGGCTTCGGTTTTAGCGTCTTCGAACTCCTGTTTGCCTTGGTTCAACATTTTATCGGCCATTTCACGAGCTTCATCACGGGAGATGCGGCCCTTTTCGACCATTTCGTCCAAGGTTTTCTTTACGGCATCAGCCGTGGTGGCGGTGGCGCCGATACTGGCGAGGAAGAGTTTCTGGAATGTATCGATCATGTCGAAAGTTTACCAACATTCGGATCGGGAGCACAATGGAATTATGGGGACTTTCCCAGTGATGGGGAGAGGGTGACGGGATCGCCGATTTGGAGGCCGGTCCGGTTGCCGGCGTGTCCTTGGTTGACGGCGACTTGGAGGAAGCCGAACTCGTTGATGAAGGCGAGGAAGGCTCCCGCGGGGACATCCGAGTAGGTGGAGACCCAGGGAATAAGGATGGGGAAATCCGCACCGGAAAAAGCGAGGGTGAAGGAATCTCCCTGGGAGAGCCCGAGGCTATCTAACTCCGGCTCATTGATCCGGATCTCAAGGTTCCCGTAGGTGGGGCTTCGATCGCTGACCTTGGTGCGGGCGGAACGGGAGCCGGGGTCGATCTCCGCGCCGGACGGGCCAATCTCAGGGGGAATGTGGTAGAATTTGCGCGAGGCGGGGCGTCGCCCTTCCAGCGAGGCGAGGAGGGCGTAGACGGCTTCCTCGTATTCACCGTTGGTGAAGAGGATGTGCCCCTCTTTCCGGACGATCCAGAGGGAAGGATAAAAGGGCGACCGGGAGTCGAAGGCCGCCTGGTAAGCGCTGGGAGCCTCGGTCTCGGACTGGTTGGTAAGGAGGAGGACAGGGTCTTCGAGGCGGTTTTTGAAGGGGAGGGGATCACCCGGTTCACGGACTTCAAGGCCCCGGCCGAGAATAAGGGCACCGTCGAAGCGCTCGGGGAAGGTTTCGAGGAGGTGCAAGGCGACAGCGCCACCCATCGAGGTTCCGAGAAGGAGAACCCGATCGTAAGAGGATTCCGCAAGAAGAAAGTCGTAAAGGGCGAGGGTGTCCTCCATAGCGTCAGCGATAATAAGACCGTTGCGGCGGTAGGCGGAGGCGGCAAGGGTCCAGCCTTCCCGAAGGAAGCTGAGGTGGGGTTGTCGTGCGTAAGGTAGATAGGCTTCGAGGGGGAAACCCTCGGGAATATGGCCGTGGCAGAAGAGGAGAAGGCTCTGCGGTCCGTCGGTAGACTCGGGATGGACGACCTTGTAGGGGACGCCGTCGAGCACCCCGTTTTGCACGTGCTCGACCTCTGCCACGAGGCTGGCTGTCCAACCGAACGCGAGGGGGAGGACGAGGAGCCAAGCGAAAATGGGCCAGGGTCTGGGCATCATGCCGTCAGTAAACGTCCCGCTGGTAGCGTTTATCTTTTTGGAGTTGTTTTACGTAGGCCTCGGCGACTTCGGAGGATTTTCCACTTTCGGCGGCGACAATCTCGATGAGGGCCTGGTGGACGTCCTTCGCCATTCTGGACGCATCGCCGCAGACGTAAAAGTGGGCACCGTCCTCCAGCCAGCGGTAGAGCTCGGCGGCTTTTTCGCGCATGCGATCCTGGACGTAAATCTTATGCTTCTGATCGCGTGAGAAAGCGGTGTTGAGCTTCGTCAGGCCACCGGATCTCAGGTAGTCCTGCCATTCCAGCTGGTAGAGGAAGTCTGTGCTATAGTGCTGGTCGCCGAAGAAGAGCCAGGATTTCCCCTGGGCCCCGCGCGCGACCCTTTCCTGGACAAAGGCGCGGAAGGGGGCGATGCCAGTGCCGGGACCGACCATAATGATGGGGGTATCCCCGTTCTCGGGGAGGCGGAAGCTCTTGTTCTTTTGAATGTAGACGGGGACCTTGCCTCCAATTTCGACGCGGTCGGCAAGGTGGGTGGAGGCGACACCGTGGAGCGGGAGGCCGTGGCGTTGGTAGCGAACCGCCCCGACGGTGAGGTGAACGGAGTCGGGGTAGGCCATGAGGCTGGAGGCGATGGAGTATAGGCGGGGGGGGAGTTTCCGCATCAGCTCGAGGAAGTGAGCAGAGGTAAGCCCCTCCACCGGAAACTCAAAAAGCAAGTCCGCGAGCTGGCGACCATAGAGCCAATCCTTTAATCCCACCCGGTCCTCAAGGAGGGCATCCAGTTTCTCATTTCCGGCGAGGGCGGCATACTTCTTAACGATGCTGGAGTTGAGAACGGTGATTTCGTAATCCTCGATGAGGGCGGACCGGATGGATTTGAGACCGCCTACGGATTCAATTTCCTCCTCGGGTTGGACACCCGCCTGTCGGAGGATGGCGTCAACAACATTGGGGTGGTTGGTGGGGACAACGCCGAGGGAATCGCCGGGCTCGTAGAGGATGTCGGAACTTTCGAGAGAGAACTCCAGGTGGTAGATCTCCTTTGCAGAGCCGGTTCCATTGAGGAGGATGCGGTCGGTCAACTCAGAGGGAAAGGGATTCTTCCTGCTGTATTCGACCGCAGGAGCGGGGGCGGTGGCGGTGACGGTTGCGGTAGCAGGGGCTGGATCCTCCAGGTCGGGGAGGAGCGCGGCAAGGGCGCCAGCAGCCCACTTGGTGTAAGGCGCTTCGAAGTCGACATCACAATCTTGGCGGGGAAAAACCCGGCGGCCGCCGAGTGCGTCGAGTCGTGCATCGACTTCTTTCCCGGTCTGGCAGAATTGCTCGTAGCTGGTATCTCCGAGGGCGAGGACAGAAAAGCGGGTTTTCGAGAGCTTGGGCGCCTCGTCCGACATGAGAAAACGGTGGAAGGGTTCGGCTTGGTCCGGCGGATCCCCATCCCCCCAGGTGCTGACGAGGACGAGGAGGTTTTCCTCTTTCGTGAGCTGATTACCGGAATAATCCGCCATGTTCACGACTTTGGACTTAAAGCCTTTCTGGTCTGCTTCCTTTTTCGTCCGAAACGCAAGTTCTTCGCTATTTCCGGACTCGGTCCCGTAAAGAATGGTCAGGGGTTGAGCGGCCCGGACGACGGCGGGAGCGGGAGCGGTCGCGGGTAGACCTTGGCCCTGAAGGGCTCCTGCGAGGAAACCGGAGAGCCAGACGGCCTGTTCCCGGGAGACAGACTGCAAGGCCTGATCCCAGAGGTGCTTCTGTTCGGGAGTGAAGGGTGCCTGTTCGGGTAAGTTCATGTTGGGTTTTTAACCTGATTTAGGAAAGTTTATGCGAATAGGCGGCAGGTCAAGGTTGGAGGAGGATTGGTCGATTCAGGATTTACGGGAGAGGAGGAAGCCGGTAAGGGCGAAACCGCTGGTCATGGCGAGGATGAGGAGCCCGCCGAGGAAGGCGGTGGGTGCCGGGAGGGGGATGGCGACGAGCTCGCAGACGACGCCGATACCGAAGGCCAAAACAACTGCGATGAGAAAGCGAGGTTTCATGGGGATCCGGCCTGGCGAAAAAGCCAGGCGGCAAGGACGTAACCGGAGGTCATGGCGAAAACGAGGAGGGCACCTTCGAGTTTCGGGGGGCAAGGGGAGGGCAGTTTAAACCAGCGGCAGAGGGCGCCGATGAGGAAACCGACCAGAAGACCAATGGCAATTTTCATAAGCGAGCACGATCACCTTGCGGGAAGGGGCACGGGTTGGAAAGCCGGAATTCCGGGTGGGGTCAGGCGGCAGTAGCCTCCCGGGCCTGTTTGGCAAGATTTTCATGAAGGATGTGAAGGCTCAGCATGTGGTTGAGGACGGTATCCTTGCGGGTGAGGGAGACGGGGTCCCGATCCCCGCGGTATTTCCGGAGAAAAGTCTGGACAGCCTCGCTATCAAGGAGGTCGGCCTCACGGACGCGGTCGGGATCGAGGTATTCGTCGATTAGCTCCTGAAGCTTCTGCATCTTTTTCTCATCGGTGTGCGCGGGCGGGGCCATAAAAGCAAATTTCTCACGCTTGTAAAGGACTTCGGGCAGGACGCCCTTGACGGCTTCCCGAAGAACCCATTTCTCGACATTGCCCTTGATGCGGAACTCCGGGGGAAGGCGAAGGGCGGCCTCCGCGAGGTGATGATCGAGAAAGGCGGGACGGGACTCCATAGAATTGGCCATATCGACGCGGTCGCCGCCCCAATTGAGGATCTGTCCCTCGAGTTGAGTTTTGGACCAGGTGTATTGAGCCCGATCGAGCGGGTGGCGGTCGTGCAGCATGGCGGGATCGATTTGTTCAGCGATAGCGGCGACGGGATCGTAATCGTGGAGCTGCTCCTGGAGGGATTGGCTGAGGAGGGGGCGGGCGACGCCGAGGGTGGCAATCCAGGGCTGGATCCAGGAGGGCGTGAAGCCGCAGAGGTCGTCCATGGCCTCGTGGCGGTATTCCTTCTCGGAGAGGATAGCGCCGGTGAAGAGCGCGTTGGATTTTTTGAGGGCGGCCTGATATTCTGCACGAGCTTCCGGTGAGGATCGACTGAGACCGTGAAGGAACATATCGCGCTTGAGCGCGGGATAGCCGGCAAAAAGTTCGTCAGAGCCCTCCCCGGTGATGACGGTTTTATAGCCGCACTCGCGGACCCGGCGGCTCATGAGCATTTTGGCAACACCGAGGGTATTGTAAAAGGTCCGCTCGGCGTGTCGGACAGTATCGACGAAGTTCTGGCCGTAGAGGTCGTCCGCGCGGAGGTGGATGACTTCCTGGTCGGCCATCATGCTGAGCGCCATCTCGCGTGCGATCTCGGCCTCGTCGTAATCGTCGTGATCAAAGCTTATGGTGAAGGCCTTGACGGGGCTCTGCATGGCTCCGGTGGCGAGACCGAGGATGCAGCAGCTGTCGATTCCGCCGGAGAGGTAGCATCCGACAGGGACATCGGCCTCGAGGCGAAAGACGATGGATTCGATCAGCTTTTCGCGGATTTCTGCGATGGCGGCATCGGGATCGGGGTTTTCCGGGCGATCATTCTCGTGAGGAAAGTCCATGTCCCAGTATTTCTGCTTCTGCAGATCGAGACGGCCTTTCCGGCGGCGGATGATGAGGAGGTGACCGGGTTCGAGGGCGTGGACGTCCTTAAAGGCGCTGGTTCCAGGAACCATGACCTGCATCATCTGGTTGAGGGCGGCCCGGGGGTCAAGTTCGGAGGGCACATCGGGATGATGGATGACGGACTTGACCTCGGAGCCATAGACGAGGGTGTCGCCGGCGAGGCTGTAAAAAAGCGGGCGGATGCCGAAGCGGTCGCGGATGAGGATGAGGGCCTCTTCCGCGGCATCGTAGAGGGCGAAAGCGAATTCACCCCGGAGGTGCCGGGTGAAGTCGAGGCCGTGTTTGCGGTAGAGGGTGAGGGCGATCTCGCTGTCGGATTTGCAACGGAAGCGTTCACCCTCGGCCATCGCGAGGGAGCGGTATTTCTTAAAATCGTAAAACTCGCCGTTGGCGGTAAGGGTAAAGCGATCGTCGTGAGAGGTGAGGGGCTGGTCGCCGGTCTCGAGGTCGTTAATGGAGAGGCGGGTATGGCCCATGGCGAGCCCGCGCTCGGGGCATAGGTGTTCGCCGGTGCCGTCTGGTCCGCGATGGCGGATTTGTTCCATCATGCGATGGAGGACGGGGCGATGGCCTTCGGGGAGGGGATGGGCAGAGAAGAATCCGGTGATTCCACACATGGTCGTTGTCAGTCGTTACCTGAGGGTTAGAGAGGCTCAGAGCTGGCTGGGCAGTTTTCCGAGCCGGTCGAGGATGGAAATCAAGAGGGCCTGGCGAACGAAGACGGCACCGTGGGCCTGGGAAAAGTAGAGGTTGTGCGGGGTGTCGTCGAGGGAGGTGTCGAGCTCCTCGAGCCGGGCGAGTGGGTGGAGGATAACGGCGGATTCCTTGAGGGGGGATTCCCGGGTCAGCTTGAAGTCCTCGCCCATGCTGCGGTAGGCGTCGCCGGCGATGGTAATGGAATTCATGTAGATGACATCGAGCTCGGGCAGGATGTCCTCCATCCTATGGGTGACGGTATAGTCGAGACCCGTTTCCTGAAATTGCTCCTCGAAATCATCGCCGAAGGGGTCGGAGTATTCCGAGACGATGAAGACCTTCTGGATGTGTTCCTTGAAAAAGGAGGCCATGAGGAGGAAGCTTTTCACGGCGCGCATGCTGCCGGGGGTTCCGAGGACGCCGAGGTTCATCTTCTCGCCGGAGGCCCCGGGCTGGTATTGAAGAAGGCCGGCCTTCCATTTGACGAGGGCATACCAATCGGCGAGGGCCTGGGTGGGGTGCTCCCCACTACCGTTCCCTGCATTGATGATGGGAAGGCGGAGGCGCTCGCGAATATCGGAGAGGGCCTCGGTCTGGCGATGGCGCATGATGACGAGGTCCCCGTAGGCGTTAAACATTTCCCCGATGTCCTGGATGGATTCGCCCTTGGCGACCCCGGTGACATTGGCTCCGGGGATACTGATGATCTTACCATCGAGCCGGAGCACGGAGCTTTCAAAGGAGGTCCGGGTGCGCGTGCTGGCCTCGAAGAAAGCAGTGATGATCAGTTTCCCATCAAGCGGGTGGTAGGTGGCGATCTCCGCAGATTCGAGGATGGCGGCCAGCTTGAAAAGCTCAATGATCTGATCGCGTGAAAACTGAGCAGCGGAGAGAATGGATTTTCCGATGAGCTGGCTCAGGATGGAGATCCGGACGGGCTCTTTGAGGAGGTGGACGGCGTCCGGATGGAGGGAATCCTCGCCCTCGGGTGGCTGGAGGACTTTTGTGATGGTGTTGGGTTTGAGGTCGGTCATGGCCTGTCGAGCAGAATAGGGTCAAAGGGTTTACCAGATAGATTTCCTCGCCCAGTCGATGAGGAGTAGAGTGAGAAGGGTCAGGAGGGCCAAGGCGGCAAGGCCGAGGGCACCGATGATCAGGACTTTGAGGGCGACGGGTGGAATGAGGAAGCTCATGAGGGGTCCGGGAGGGATACAGGGGATTCATTAAGGCGGTCCCAGTCAAAGTCGGAAGGAAAAAGGGCGGTGGAAAGAAGGACGATGATCATAGAGACGCCGGCGCCGATCAGGGAGGCGGTGAACCAGCCGATCTGGTAGTAGGCGAAAACGCCGACGGCACTGCCCAGGAGCATGGCGAGGAGGGCACCGGTAGGGTTGGCCCGTTTCCAGAAGAGCCCGGCGACGACCGGCCAGATGGCGCTTCCGACGAGTGGCCCGGAGAGAAAGAGCACTTGGATGAGGTCGCCGAGGCGGGGCAGGCAGATCAACCAGGTGACGACTCCGAGAGCGACGATAATCCAGCTGGAGATCGTGCGCAGCCGCTCCTCGCTGACGGCAGGGTGGATCATTTTTTTATAGACGTCCTCGGCGAGGAGGTCGGAGGTGGCGGCGAGGAGACTATCTATACTGGAACCGAGGGAGCAAAAGACGACGATAAAGACGATCATCGCCCCGACAGGTCCGAGGACCTGTCCGGCGATCAGGGGGCCGACCATGTCGGCATCAGTAATATTGATGCCAAGGGTAGTTGCGGAAAGAGCGATAAAGCCTGCGGCTACGGGAATGGGTAACCAGAACAGGCCGGCGAGGAGGAAGGCCTTGCCGGAGACGCCGTCGCGCATGGCGAAGGCGCGGGACCACCAGACGTTGTTGTGAAAGACCTCCCCGAAGCCGAAAAACATGTTGTTGAAGAGGGAGAGCAGGGCCACCGGCATGAGGAGGTTGAGGAGGGCGGGTTGGAACTGGTTGAGGTCGTTGTAAACGGCGGAAAACTCCACCTTATTGAAGACGACGATGCCGACGGTGACGACCCCGGCGAGGATGATTAGGCTTTGGATAAAGTCGGTTCCGATCACCGCGTAAAGCCCGCCGAAGAGGGTATAGAGGACGCAGACAAAAAGGATTACGGACATGCCGTATTCATAGGGGATACCGGCGAGGGCCTTGAGGACGATCCCGCCGGCCATGCCCATACTGACGAGCCAGGCCATGGAGTAGACGAGGGAGATGAAAAGAAAGACGGCCCAGCTGGCCCGGCCATATCGGAGCCGAATGAAATCACCGCTGGTGTAGCCCTTGGGCATGAGTTCGCGGATTCGTTGCGCCATGGGGGCAAAAAGGAAGAGCCCGAAGCTGGCGGTGGAATAGGCAAGCATGCCCCAGACCCCCATCTGAAGGGCGAATTTCGGGGCGAGCATAATGGTATTGGAGGTCACCCAGGTCGCCATGGCGGTGGCGGAGCCGAGGGCAAGGCCCACATTCCGCCCCGCGAGCATGAAGCCCTCAAGATTTTTTGCCTTGCGGCCCCAGTAGTAGCCAAGGGCCACCCAGCCGGCACCAAAAATGGCGAGGAGGATCCATCCGGTTGAGGGCTGAAGGATTGTGGTTTCGTCCATCATGAGTCAGAGGTTGCTCCCTCCATCTGGCGGCTGGAGCCCCGAAGGATTGTCCAGGCGAGGACCAGGAGCATCACGCCACCGGCAAGGATGAGGACAATCACCTTCCCCATTGCGGGGAAGCGAACGACGACCTTGAGTGGCGGGCTCCAAGAGCCTGGGTCTCCATCTGTGTTTAGGCCGCGGACCCGGAAAAAGGTCGAGCCAGCAGGCAGACCGGTCACAAAAGAGCTGGTATCGGGTCCGCGGTAGAGGACCCGGGCTTCAGCGAAGGATTCGGTCGGGGATTGCTGAAGCTCAAACTGGTTGAGGGAACCTTTCGCAGCAGTCCACTGAATAAGGAGGTGTCCTTCATTTGCATCGGCGGGGGACGACTCCGGGGTGATGAAACCAACAGAAGAGGGCTCGGCGCCTCCGACCAGTTTCACCAATCCTAGAACCATCCCCAGAAGAAATGGCAATTTCAAGCGAATCCGACGTGGATCTCTGGCTTGGAAGAAGCGGATGAAAGAAGGAGAAGTTGGAATGGTGCGCGGGTCGGCCCCATGCGTTCACCGGCATTTGCGGAAAATGAATCCTACAATATTAGCACGCTTGGCAAATCGGATCGGTTGAAGGGCCAGAGGCGGGTTTCCGGAACTCCCTTGAATCGCCCCAGGATCCGTTTAAAGTGCTGACATGGTTGAAATTGCAG
The DNA here is from genome assembly GCA_964417945.1 of uncultured Opitutales bacterium. Lineage (GTDB taxonomy): Bacteria > Verrucomicrobiota > Verrucomicrobiia > Opitutales > JABSRG01 > CAYQKH01. Next base: position 2,231 of record CAYQKH010000083.1, on the reverse strand, counting down.
AAACTGCTCCGGAACGGGTGGACATCGAGCGTTTAAAGACAAACCTTCTCGAATTGGCAGAGATTGGGAAGAACGCGGACGACCGGGGAATCTACCGCATGGCGTTTACGGAGGCGGACATGGAGGGCAAGCGTTGGTTCGAAAACAAATTAAGGGAAGCCGACATCCCGGTGAGGCGTGACGGCGCGGCGAATGTATGGGGCCGACTGGAAGGGGAAGATCCCGAAGCCGCCCCGATTGTCGTCGGTTCGCACCTCGACACGGTGCCTTGCGCGGGTTCGCTGGACGGCAGCCTTGGCGTTTTGGTGGCGATGGAAGCCTTGCAGGTGATCCGCGAACAGGGGGTCCGTCACCGGCGACCTCTGGAGTGTGTCGCCTTCAGCGACGAGGAGGGACGCTTCGGCGGGATGCTGGGCTCCCAGGCAGTTTGCGGGATGATCAATCCCGAAGTGTTGCACGCCACGGACCTGGACGGAAACAAGCTGGAAGGCGTCCTCAGGGAAAGAGGCCTGGACCCGATGAACATCCTGGAGGCGAGCCGCAGCCGGGAGAGCCTGCACCGCTATCTGGAATTGCACATCGAGCAGGGTCCAGTGTTGGACCGCGGCGGCCAGAATATTGGGATCGTGGAAGATATTACGGGATTGTTCAAATGGAACATCCGCTTCCTCGGCGAGAGTAACCACGCGGGGACGACCCCGATGGATATGCGTAAGGACGCGTTTATGGGGCTGGCGGATTTCGCCCACGAAATTCCGCGGATCCTCGAAGAAAATGGTTCCCCGAGAAGTCGCGCAACGATAGGGAAGGCGGAGATTCTTCCGGGAGCGGCGAACACGGTGGCCGGCATTGTCGAGTTTTCGCTGGACGCTCGCGATACCTCCGAGGACGTCATGGAGGACCTTTCGAACGCGTTTCGCCGGGCGCTCTCGGCGATCGCCCGGCGAAGGGAACTCCACGTGGAGTTTGAGGTATTGAGCTGGATTCCGCCGACCCGTTGTGACGAGTCACTGGTCGGCCTGATCGAAGCGGCGAGCCGGGACCTTGGAATTTCCGCTCTGCGGATGCCGAGCGGGGCGGCCCATGACGCGCAGATCATAGCGAACCTTGCGCCCGTCGGCATGATTTTCGTCCCGAGCAAGAACGGGATCAGTCACTCCCCGGCGGAGTGGACGGAATGGTCGGATATTGAAGCGGGGGCCCAGGTCTTGCTGGGAACCTTGATCCGGGCAGCCAACGAAGCATAACCTATCGACATGACCTCATCCCCATCCCCATCCTCATCCAACCCGGAGTCCTCTCCGATCAAAGACCCTTTGCGGGACTTTTACCGCGAGGGGGTGGTGAACAACCCCTCGCACTTTGAATTCCTCGCCCATAAGGACACGGCCCTGCTCTGCATCGATTTCCAATACCTCGATGCGGCCCCCGGATACGGCGTTTTCCGCGACGCGGAAAGCGCGGGAATCCCGGTTGAATACCAGGAGTATTATTTCAATCGCCTGAAGGAGACGGTACTGCCCAACGTGCAGCGACTGCAGGCGGCATTCCGGGAGGCTCGCCTTGAAATCATTCATACGCGGATCCAGAGCCTGACCCGGGACGGGCGCGACCGCAGTGCGGGCCATAAGCGACTGAACCTGCTGGCATCCCCCGGTTCGAAAGAGGCCGAATTCCTCGAGGAAGTCGCTCCCCAGGGCGACGAAATTGTAATGAACAAGACCGCCAGCGGGGTTTTTTCATCGACCAATTTAAACTACGTCCTGACCAACATGGGAATCAACGGCCTCTATGTGGTCGGGGTCTATACCAACGAGTGCGTGGAGACGACCGTCCGGGCGGCGTCCGACCTTGGCTACCTCGTCACCTTGATCGAGGATGCCTGCGGGACGGTGACGGAGGAGTTACACCGCGCATCCGTCGCGACCCTGCGGAATCGTTACGCCCGAATTCTGACGACAGATGAAGCCCTCGCGGACCTGCATCATGTCTTCGGACTGGAAACCGGTGTCGCCCACTACGGCAAATAGTTGAAGCTTTTTCCGGGGATGGGGGACGCATTCTTCGTGGACAGCAGTAACGGGTTCGGTAAGCTGGAGACCAGTTAATGGGAAATCTCTATTACTTTGTAAGCTGAATCGATGGAAGCGTTAGAGCGCGAAAGAACCAGCCGGGAGACGCGGTTGGAACTGCTGGTGGTCGAGGACAACCAAGACCTGACGGTGGTGATT
>CAYQKH010000082.1:0-12638 GCA_964417945.1 uncultured Opitutales bacterium | reverse complement strand
TGGACCGGCCGGTGGTGATATGGGCGGCATGGGCGGCATGGGCGGCATGGGTGGTATGGGCGGCATGATGTAATTATCCCACCTCCGACCGTTTGCTGAGTGGATCGCATTTTTTTTCTCCCACTCCGCAAAACAAAAAAGCCTCCGGGTATGCCCCGGAGGCTTTTTTCTTTCTGTAAATTGGATGAAGGAAAATCAGTCGGATGGGGAATGGATCCTGATAGATCGAATTCACCCCTCTTAATTAGGGAAGGATCGGAACTCTAACCCCGAGGGGCCGGTTGGGAAAGGCAGGGGCCGGTGCGGGCAAATTCCCAGAGGGTTTGGGCGAGTTCCTCCTTAGTCCGGGTCCGGCGGATCTCACCATGAGGAAGGAGAATCCGGCAGGGGTGGGCTACGGTGGAGGCATCGATGGAGTCGCGGGCATTGTGGACGACGACATCGACAGCGGGGTCCTGGAGGAGGGAGCGGGCGGGATCGGAATCCGCAGGATTATCGAGGTGGTCAGTCAATTTAAAACCGACCACCAACGGGGGGGGGGTCCCTAGGGCCCATGACTTGATTTTGGGGAGCAGCTTGGGAGCGGGGAGGAGGTGGAGGTCGAGGGGGGTGTCGCCACGGAGTTTTCCGGTTGGAGGCGTCCCACCGGGTGTTTCCACCTTGAAGTCGCTGACGGCGGCGGCGTGGATCACGCAGTCAAAATTTCCTCCGGCAAGCGCACTCTCGAGAGAGGAGCGGAGATCGTCGACGGTGCGAAAAGTTTCCTGGCGAACGGTGGAGCTATGAGGGGTTGCGGCATGGTGCGCGCGAAGAAGGGTAACCTGGGCGCCGAACCGAGTAAGGGCATCGGCGAGATAGGCCCCGGTTTTACCCGAACTGCGATTGGTGAGAACGCGGACGCTATCGATGGGTTCTTCGGTGCCGCCGGCGGTGATGAGGATCGACGGGCCGGATATGGGAGGTTCGCGGCTGGACTCGATCCACCGCACGATTTCTTCGGGTTCAAGAAGCTTCCCATGGCCAAAATCGCCACAGGCGAGCCGACCTTCCCCGGTAGGCAATATTGTAGCACCCCAGCCAGCAAGGGTTCTCAAGGATTCGCAGGTGGCGGGATGCCTCATCATGCGGGGGTTCATCGCCGGTGCGATCAGGTAGGGCTTGGAGAAATCGTGGGCGAGAAAGAGGGTGGATGGGAGGTCGTCCCCGATGCCGGCTGCAAATTTATTGAGCGTATTGGCGGTGGCCGGACAAAGAATGACAAGGTCGGCCCACTCGGGGAGACGGATGTGCGCCATTTGATCGCCGGTTCTCCAGAGGTCGCTGAAATTCGGCTTCCCGGTGAGACCTTCGAGGGTGCCGGGGGCAATAAATTTCTCCGCCCCGGCAGTGGTGACGGTCTGGACCTCGTGACCGACCTTGAGCAGACGGGAGATTACCTCGCACGCCTTGTAACAGGCGATCGAGCCGGAAATCTTAAAGAGGATATTCATCTGTCTGGCCCGAAATTTTGGATAAAATCAGGACTTGGGTCCTCGGTCTTACTTTGGCCATACTCGATTTCTCGCTCCGTCGGCCTGGTATTCCGGTTTATTCCTCGGGCTTGGTTTTCTTCAGCCCGACGACCCGTTCGCCTTCTTTCCACTCGCCGCGCTTGCGCAGCAGCTCAACGCGTTCGAAACGCTTGAGGACAGTGCGACTCTTAGAGGTTCCGGATCCGGCGGTTTTGTAACTATTATGCTGAGACATAAGAAAAAAGGTCAAAAGATGAAAACAACGGTTCCTCACGACCTTTTCAAGCCCAAAAAAGCAGGAGTGTTCTCTTCTGCGGGATGCGAATGGGATTCAGGCCGGGGGTGGATCCGCCGGGCCAGTCTGTTGGAGAATCCATTCGGCGTAGGGTGGGTGAATCCCTTCGGCCCGGCAGGTAATCCACTGGTGGACCTCGTAAGGGTGCTCGGCCACGAGAAGGGCGGCAAGATCATCGGCGGTGGAAGCGGGGAACTTAAGAGTGAGGCGCCATTCCTCGTCTTCGTGGAGGGACTGCTTCCATGAATAGACGCTGGTGAAGGGGCCGCTAATCTGGGCGCAGGCGGCGAGACGCTTTGTGACGGCGAGGTGGGCGAGGCGGAGGCCCTGTTCGCGGGTTCCGGTGGTGGTCCAGCCCACGCGGAAATCCGGGTTGGCAGAAAGGTGTTTCATTTTATTGGATCAGGGAAAAACTTGCCAGCGGGGAAAAGGTTGTTCATTTTTACAGGTTACTGCCCGTGCTTTACTATAATTGGCAATCGGCACGAAACAATTGATGACCCATTCATCTCATGAGAGAAGACTATCTGAAGCAAGCCCAGAGGATTATTCCCGATCCTAATATTTTAATCAACGTGGTCTCCCGGCGGGCAAAACAATTGAAGTTTGGGAACAAGCCGCTGGTCGAATCCCTGGAACGGCTGGCGCCGGAGGACATCGCATTGCGCGAAATCATTGAAGGCAAAATCACCTACAAACTTAGCGAGACCGTCGCGGAGGAGTAGGGTTGGCCCGGCGCCATCCTGAAACCCGGCGCCCGGATCCCCGAAGGATAAAAAGCCCCGGGGATTCTTTATGAGTAGACCCGGAAATCGGATCCGGAAACGATGGCCAAAAAAAGGAAGAAAGCCGCCTCCGGAGAGATTCGGAACAAGAAGCTCCATTTCAAGTATCAGGTGGAGGAGACGTTCGAAGCGGGCATCGCTCTGAAGGGGACTGAGGTAAAGGCAATTCGGAACGGTGACGCGCAGATCAGCGAGTCGTTCTGCAAGGTGAACAACGGAGAGGTGTATCTCTACAACGCGCACATCAGCGAGTATACCTTCGGCAATCTGAACAACCACGCCCCCGGTCGGGTGCGAAAACTCCTGCTGCACCGAAAGGAAATCGACCGGATTCGGGGTCAGCTGGAAGCAGGGGGCAAAACGCTGGTGCCGAGCCGGATCTATTTCAAGAAGGGGCTAATTAAGCTGGAAGTTGCGCTCTGCACGGGTAAGAAACTCTACGATAAGCGGGACGACCTAAAGAAGCGCATGGCCCAGCGAGAAGCGGAGCGTGCAATGAAAACCTACCGCTGAACCCCACTGATTCCATGATATGAAGACGGACCCAGTCACGGTCAGGACGCCGGCGAGCACCTCCAATTGCGGTGCGGGCTTCGACACCCTCGGGATCGCGCTGAGCCTGTATAACTTCGTGCGGGTGCAGGCGGTGGACAGGCCGGGGGTCCGTTATGTCGGAGAGGAATCAATGCCGACGAGTTCAATGAAGATGGTGGGAGAAGCGGCGGAGCGTTTCTGGAGGCAGAACGGGCTTGAGACGCACGGGTTGGAGTTTGACATTTGGGGCGAGGTCCCGATCGCCCGGGGGCTGGGTTCCAGCGCCACCCTGCGCGCAGGGGTATCGGCGACGTTGAACTGCATTCACGGGGAGCCTTTAGACCGCGCGGGGCTGACGGCATTCTGCTGCGAACTGGACCACTCTCCGGATAATTCGGTGCCGCTGGTCAACGGTGGTTTTTGTATCGCACGGGTTGACCCGGACACGGGTGCCTACTGTTACGGGCTCTCCCACCCGGTCAGCGAGGCGGTTCGTTTTGTCGTGGTTTCCCCGGAAAACCGGGTGCTGACGGAAGCGGCCCGGGCGGTTCTTCCTTCGCAGTTAAGCCTTGGAGACGTCGTGAAAAGCATCAACAGCGTGGCGGCAGTCGTTTCGATATTCGCCAGTGGGGAATACCCGCTGCTCAAGAATGCGGTATCGGATTTCATCCATCAGCCCTATCGTGAAAAGTTGAACCCGTTTCTGAAGGAGACGATCAGCGCGGGGGTTGAAGCGGGCGCGTGGTGTGGGTGGCTGAGCGGAAGCGGGTCCTCCATCCTCTGCGTCTGCCCGGAGGAGGCCTCCAGCGAGGTCGGACAGGCGATGCAGGGAATATTCGAGCAGCAGGCGGTGGAGAGCCAGCTCTATTTCCTGAAAGCAGATAACGCGGGCCTTGCCCTGGTGTAGGATGTTCTCTGTTGTCCTGCTTTATCCGGAGATCCCGCAGAACACGGGAAATATCGGTCGGATGTGTGCGTATACGGGGTGTGCGCTGCACCTCATCCATCCTTTGGGTTTTGAAATCTCGGACCGGCACCTCCGGCGCAGCGGAATGGATTACTGGAAGGAGCTGGCGGTCAACGACCACATGAGCTGGGAGGCCTTTCTGGAGTCGCCAGAGCGCCCGGAAGGGAAGATCTACCTCTTTACGACGCATGCGGACCGGACTTTCTGGGATGTAGAATATCGGCCGGGAGACGGGCTGCTTTTTGGCAACGAAGGGCACGGGGCACCCCCTGAGGTCCACGACTGGGCCGGGGAGAACCGGATCAAGATCCCGCAGATGGTTGCCGGTTTGCGTTCGCTGAACCTGTCAACGTCGGCGGGGATCGCGGTGTATGAGGCGATGCGGCAAAACCGTGGAAGCGCGGCTGCTCCCGGCGTGGGCTGAAGCGCGTCTTGATCCAGAACACGATTGGTTACGCAACTCCCCTGAACCGCTTCCAGAGGCCGGACGTTCAACCGGCCGTCGAGGAAGAGGAGCTTCCGGTTTTCCCGGATTGGGGTGCGGCAGGGGAGGCGGGTTACTCCCCATCGTGGGACCAGCTCCCACCGGATCGACAGTCCACCCAGGCGGAGCGCCAGGAATCGAAACTTGCAGCGGATCTTGCATGGGTTCGCGAAAACCTTCAGGATTCAGGTGCGAAAGAGGAACCGAACCGGTGAAATCGGGTCTCAAAAATGGTTTCAGCAATCCCCGGATGCGTCAACACTCCGAAAGCCTTTGGAAACTATCGCTGATCGCCCTGGCGATTGCCCTGTCCGGTTGTGCGAACACGGGCACGGTATCCCGAAGCCAGGTCAACATCATGCGTAATGTGGAAACGGGCTCTGTAATCGACGTCCGCCCGGTAGTGATCGAAGGGACGGACAGTGGAATCGGCCAGTATTCGGGCGGGGCCTCGGGGGCGGTCCTGGCAGGGAGCGAGGTTGGCAGCGGGACGGGTTCGGCCCTCGCCGCGATTGCCGGGGGGACGCTCGGAGCCATTGCGGGACAAGAGGTGGAGGAGATGCTCACTCGTCAAGATGGCTATGAGATCACGATTCGGCTGGATTCCGGGCGGGTGGTCTCGATCATTCAACCCGCACAAGTCTATGTCCCGTCAATCGGGGATGCGGTGCTGGTAACGGGTGGGCAGGTTCGATTAAACCCGCAGTATGAGTGATCTTTGCGGGGTTCGACTTCAGTATGGGGGCGATTCCGCAAAGTCTGTTGCCAAAGCGCAGAGCCCCGCTATGGTCCAACATCCATGGGAAACTTAGCGATGCGTTTTGGGGTGCTTTTGCCCGGGCTACTGGCCAGTGTGTGGGGGTGGGCGCAGGAAGAAGAACGGGAACTTCCGCCCTATCTCACGGTTCCGGCCTTCGAATCGGTTTTCACGGAGACCCTGCCGGAGCCGGAGAGTTGGAGGCGGGACGGGGAGTTCACCTACAACCCTGGCGCGGCAACCGGGACCTTGGATGTTTTTGAAATCATTGGGGTTGAGGCGCGCTTGACAGCCTTGCGTTATCTGGAGGGCCGCTATTTCGCCACGACGGACCGTGGATCCGTGCTGGTCTCCAAGGACCTGAAGGGCTGGCGGGAATACCAGCTGGCTCCGAAGGACCAAACCTTGGTCGATATCGCCTACGTTCCGGAGGGGGAGGGTTTTTTCGTCATCCTGCAGGAATTGCCTTCGCTGGCGAAGGGGGAGGAGTCGGCCGCCGCGGCGGGAGCGGCCAACCTGGTTTCCCCAGACGGAATCCGTTGGGCGCGAATTCCACGTGTAGAAGCATATCGGGATGGGATCCGGGCGGTTTGGGCGGTTCGAGAAGAAACCTGGCTGCAGACGGCCTCCAGTGGTTGGAACGCATCTGCCGGGTGGAGGACCTTCCGGAAAGGAGAGGACGGGGCTTGGGAGCCCGTGGACCTTTTCGCGCGAGAGGGGGTAGACCCACTGGAGCCGACTTCCTTGCTGGAGGGGGACGGGCGAACGATCGGGTTGATGCCAAACGGATGGGTCCTTGGTTGGAAGGAGATTCCCGGCAAGCTCAAGGTTCTCCGGGAGGAACCTCTCGAGGTTTTCACTCCCTTCGCAACGGTCGCGGGCGGGGGTGAGACGTGGATATTATCCGCAACGGGTTATACCTTAAACGATACGATTCTCCTCGTGAAACAGGGGTTTCAGCCATGGGGCCGACTGGAGTCGGGAATCGGTGGAACCGCCTACGTGCTCGAATATGGGCAAGGGCGCTGGGTGCTGACCTCCATCGGCCAGACGGATTCCCGGGAGTGGAAATCCTTCCCTCCGCGGCACCGTTTTTCGGGTGGGACGCTCTGGACCTCAACCAACGGCTTCGACTGGGAGCAGGTCGCAGGTGTAGACCGCTTCACCGGATCGTTGGAAGCGAGTCCGGCGGGGTTTCTAATGCCCGGCCCGCGCGGGCAATTTCTGGTTTGGAGCCCGCCTTCCGGTGGTTCTGGGGAGTCCTCATCCGTTTCCTTCCGGGTTGAGACGCCCTACCTCCCCGCAGAACTGTCTGGAGGGTTGCCGCCGGTGTATCTTCTTCGCCAAAGTGCCTATGCCCGGGCCCAGCTGGAGTCCGCGGAAAAGGGTGAGGCGGAGGGACTGACTTTCGTGGGAAAATCGCTGCTTGGCGGGCGCGATTTATTTTACTCCACGCCGGAGTCGGGTGTTCTCTATCTCAAGGCAGCGCGCGAGGCCGGTTCCGCAGAAGCTTCCTGGGTTCTCGGACGCTTTTTCGACGAACAAGATCCGCGGACCCGTGAGGCCGGTCGGCAGTTGAAACGGGAATCCGGAGAACGCGGCTGGTGGGCCGGGCAATACCACCTGTTACGGGAGCAGCTGGAGGCGGATCGTTCTGGAGATTCGTTGGAAGGAGCTTTAAATTGGGCGGGGAGGCTGTTGAAAACCTACGATACCCGCGAGCGTTCGATTCGGCAGTCCATTTCCCGGGCGATCCACATTGAGCAGTTGAAGCGTTGGATGGGCTACGCCTCCAGTTTGGAGGCCGCCCAGAAGGGGGAAAGGGAAGCCATTGAGGTCGTCACGCGCGCGCTTCGCGAGGAAATGGCGTTCCGGGCGGAACGCGCTGGTGCCTCCTCCTTCCTTCCACAGCACAACCAAGCGGCGGCGGAGGAGGAACCGGAAGTCGTGGCTTTTGCCAACTGGCCGGATTACCTGGAGATTGGTGCACAGTCCACGGACGGGCGGGAGCTCCGCCTGTTGTCGGAAAGTTGGCGGGCTTACCGGAAGACTGCGCCGGAACTTAACGGGCCGGATCCCGACCGGCTTTTTCGAATGGCAGCGGAAGCCGGGGATGCGGAGGCCTTTCAAACGCTTTTTAACCATTACATGCAGTTGGATGGGGAGGAGGCGGGGCCCTCTTACGCAAAGGCGGTAGAGTTGCTCCAGGTGGCAATTGAGAACGGCTTCGCCACACCGGCCTATCTACGACTCTTCGGGGTTTTCCTTTACCAAGGCCTGGGAGTGGAGGAAGACCGGCAAGCCGGTCTAGCCTATCTCGAGGAGGCCGCGAAAGGCGGAGACTGGGACGCGGTGAAAAACCTTCACCTGATCCGCTCGAAGGATGTTCTGGATCAGCCACCGCCGGAACCCGACGGAAGGGTCGAAGGGTTGGACCCAAGGATTTCCGATTTTCTGGCCTTTGTTTGGGAGCGGGACGGCCCGATGACCACGAAGACCGTGGCCATTCTTTTCAACGGCCTCTGGGAAGATGCCCTCCTCGACTCCACAGAACGCGATCTGATCGAGGAAATCCGGTCCGGTGAGGCCTTTTCGATCCAGAAAGGGGAAGAAGATGGATCGTTTTCTTTCCAGCCTGAATTCAAGGGAGATGCCCGGACGTTTTTTTCAGGCCTATTTCCGGAGGGATGGGAACCGCGGGATAGCGGGCCGCTGGCAACTTGGATCCGTTCGGTGAGTATTTCGGGTCCGGTCTTTTTCTGGGGAATCCTTGCCCCAGAGTATGAACAAACGTTTATCCGGTTTTTTGGAACGCACCTTGTGCAGCTTGGCTCGGTGGATGAGCAGGAGGGCAAGACCTATGATGGTGCGATGGAGGAATACCTGCAGGCTGCGATCCGGGACGCGCGGTCCACTAACCCCCTTTATGGGTATTATTATCTCGCGCTTCTCAGTCGAAGCTTGAAGGGGTTGCAGGAGCGACTCCCCTATAATATTAAGATCCAAAATGGGTTGAACTTGATTACCCCGGTTGCGGAGGACCTGCAGGCCGAGGCATTCGAGGTCGTTCCCGAGGAACTGAAGCTTCCGCAGAACGCCGATCCGGCGTCGTGATCCCGGGACGAGCGATTTCTGGGCAGTTTTTAAACCCAAGCTTCCAGAATGAGGCCAGGAAGGTGTTTAATTTTTGTTTCCTTCTCGAGAATCTCCCGTAACAACTGAAATGGTATCCAAGCTGCTAGATACAATCCAAATTCATCTTTACACCACCCAAGACAAGCCATGAAACAGAATTCACTCAAAGGACTCAGCTGGCTGACAAGCCTGCTTTTGCTCATTTCCTGCAGCTTGTTCGGGCAGGAAGATACGGAGGATCCGCAGATGCTGGAAATCCTCGAGGCAGTTGAAGAAATTGAAGACCCGATTGGGGTTCTGCCGGAGATGGAAGTATCTTCGGTCTTCGGCCTCGGGTTGACCACCCTGGAAACGCCACGCTCGGTGTCGGTGGTGACGGGTGAAATGATCGACCAGTATGGAATCAACAGCGTGAATGACGTGGTCAGCGTGAGCCCCGGTGCCTTTACGAGTTCATTTTTTGGAGTGGATGGGGCGATCAATCTACGAGGGACGATTGCGGAGACCTACTTCCGCGGAATCAAGCGGATCGAAAATCCCGGCAACTACCCGACGCCGATTGGTGCTTCGCAGCGGATCGACATCGTCCGTGGGCCAACCCCGCCGATCTATGGATTGGGAAAGATTTCCGGATACATGAATTTCGTCCCGAAGTCGGCCCGCGCGGCGACCGGGAAGTATTTGGACGGCCCGACGGGAGAGGTAACGGTATCGGTGGGATCGTGGGATTACTTGAATATCGAACTGGAAGCGGGCGGGCCTTTGGATCTCGGCGAAAAAAACGCGGGCTACTACGCCTATGTCGGTTATCTCGACACAGACAGCTACTACAACAACGTCTACCGTAAGCAGCTGGTAATACAGGCGTCCTTCGACTTTTCGGTGAACGACCAAATTCGCATCGAAGCGGGGGGAATGCTGCAGCAATTCGAAGGACCGGAGAACGCCGGTTGGAACCGGGTCACCCAGGAGTTGATCGACAACGGAACATATGTGCAGGGGCGGGGGATCAATTATGACACGAGCGGGGATGGCTTTACTTCCGGGATGGAGCTTTATGCGGCGGACCCCTTCCCGGGCGGGGGAGCGGCCTTTTTCCAACCGCTATATCGGTTCGTGGGGGTAGGATTCGGCGGTTCCGGGGAGTTTGTTTTCGATTCGTTGCCTGCGGCGGCGGCCCTTGACCCGTCCGACCCATTGACGGGCAACACGACGACCTTGAATACAGATCAGGTCCTGGTGGATACGACTGACATCGGGGAGGCCGAGCCATTCCTCCTCTATTTTGATATCATCGCGGATCTCGACGTGGACTTGCGCCTGACGAACAAGACCTTTTACGAGCGCCTGCCCGACCGCTACAAGTTCGCCTCTTACGGGCTTTCGCAATTGATGGACGTCGAGCTGTTCGAAAACAAAACAATCCTCGATCACAAAATCGCACTGCCAGACGGGGAGATGAACAATCAATATTTCCTTTCCTTCCGGAATTACGATGTCTTGAGCTACGGGGACTTCTGGTTCGAGTTTTTCGATCGCCGGGATCTCACGCAGGGGTCGAGTCCGGCAGACCGGATTCTGACCGCCTACCAGGATTCGAGCCAGACTTTCTGGTCCTCGCAGGAAGAGGGCTCGATCCAGACGCTGGCGGCCGGCTTCATGACAGAGGTCCGTTTGTTCGAGCGGCTGGGGATCGTAGCGGGCGCCCGAATCGATTTCATCGACGCGGACACCAGCGGATATGAATTTAACGACACGGCCTTCAATCCGGATCCGACGGGATCCCTCCCGGCCACGCGAAAAGGTGAAGGGGACGAGGAAGCGACGTCGTTCAATGTCTCGATCAGTTACATCGGTGATTCGTTCATCCCTTACATCACCTACGCGGAATCCGAGACCCTGAACACGGACCAGGCGGGACTGTTGGGCCTCGGCCGCTACGGTGCCAATCCCTCGATCTTGAACGAGCAGGAACTGATCGAGGTCGGGGTGAAATTTGAAGGAATGGACGGGCGCTTTTACGCGGCCCTGGCCTACTTCCGGCAGGAGACGACAACCGAAGCGCAATTCGACCGGCAGGAATCCCCGGCCGCACTCGCGAAGGGTATTGAATTCGAGGCGCGCTATGTGCCGACGAAAAACTTCAGCCTGATTGGAACGTTTTCAGTCTTGGAGGTGGAGAACACCCCGGTGACAAACAGCCAGTTCAACTTCCTCAATGCGGCCACAACGGGATTTACCCCGGAGGCGCTCTTCGGCGGTGTGGCGACAGGGAACATCGACGGGGTGGCTTTCCCGGACAAGCCGCAGGTTCCGGAGACGGTCGCTTCGATTGTCGCCACCTACCAGTTTGCCAACGGCTTTGGAATCAACGGTGGGGTAACCTACATTGATGAAACCTTTTCCGACCGGATCCAGACAATCAAACTGCCTTCCGCCACGCTGGTGAATGTCGGCGGATTTTACACCTATGAAAACTGGCGCTTCAGCGCGACGGTCAAAAACCTTACCGACGAGCGCTGGTTCCGGGGAAACTTTGGGACGCTGTTCGGCGGAGTGACGGTTTTGCCGGAGTTGCCGACCAGTTGGGAGGCGCGGGTCACTTATAAATTTTAAATGACGTATTGATCAACGCTTGTAAAAAACGGCCTCCATCTACGAGTAGGGCCCGATAGGTTTGTTATGCGTGGTTCTCCCGCCGTAGCCTTAACAAAAAAGGACTTATCAGCCCTTCATCGTTTCCACAGTGGTGAATCAGATTCCCCCTTCGGTTTCGGCGGTTGTTGGGTTGCGTATCAGAGGTCGGGGACGGCCAGGGGGTAAATTTGGCCTGAATTGTTAATCCGGAAAAGGTAGACCCTGCCGGGTTCCATTCGCTGATAGACGGCGCTTCCAAAAATGGCGGTGATCCCGAGGTCCTCAAGTTTTTTCGGGTTATTGGACAGGCTCCAGATTTCGGACCAGAAGAGGTTTCGGTGCCGGACGGGCAGTTTCGCGAGCCACTCCCGGTAGCGCTCGGGTGCGTTCCCAGGCTCCTCCAGGGGAAAGCCATTTTCGGGGGAGACCTCCTCGGAGTAAATCCGGCGCCAGAGGTAAAGGGCCCGTTCATTGCCATCCTGCACTCGTTCGCTGTCAAATCTTACAATCATGGCGTCGAAATAGATTTCCTCGCCGCGGATTTCGAAATCGCGGCTGATGACCTCCTCGGAAGGGTCGTCCCAGGCGGTTTCGACGAATCGGACAGTCTGGATGAGGGTGCCGTCCACGACGCGGCGTTGAAGGATTTTGGCATAACCGATCTGGGACTCGAGCGTGAGCTCGGTAATCGCTTCCTGAAATTTTTCGTTTTTCTTGACGAGGTCCTCGATTGTGCGGACGCCCTTGTAAGCGACGACCGCCCAGAGGAGGAGGGCGGCGAGGCCCACCGCGGTGAGGCCGAAAAACAGGATCCGGTTGAACCAACCGGCCTTTTTGTCAGTCCGTAAAGCATTCAGCATAGATGAAAGAGTAAGGAACTCGTAAATTTGAGGACAGGAAGAATTTTGCCGCTTTGGCGTTGTGGAAGCGTTTCGTATTTGAACAATTCGAAGGATGCTTGCTCTTTCTAAATCGGCCGCCCTGCAGGGGATAGACGCCCTGCCGGTGCAGGTGGAGGTGAATACGGGGGAGTCGGGGGAGGTGAAGATGCTCGTGGTGGGGCTGCCGGATGCGGCGGTTAAGGAGTCGATCAACCGGGTATCCAGTGCGTTGGCGAACAGCGGATTTCAAATCAACGAAACGCATACCACGGTCAACCTGGCCCCAGGAGATTTGCGGAAGGAAGGACCGTGTTTTGATCTCCCGATCGCGATCGCCTTTCTGAGGGCCTCGAATCAATTGACCTTAAGCGGACTCGGAGACTACTTAGTGGCCGGAGAATTGAGCCTTTCTGGGAGCACCCGTCCGGTGAAAGGGTCATTGGCGATGGCGCTTCTCGCCCGCGAGTTGGGCTTGAAGGGAATCCTGTTGCCACCGGAGTCGGCGGAGGAAGCGGCATTGGTGGAAGGATGCGCCGTTTACCCGGTGAACAGCTTGGCGGAGGCGGCCGCCTTCCTGGACGGGAAGCGGAGGATCGCCTCATTGGATCCCGGGGCGAGTCCCTTTCGAAAGCCACCTCCGCGGGACGCGGCG
>CAYQKH010000081.1:0-12679 GCA_964417945.1 uncultured Opitutales bacterium | reverse complement strand
GTGATCGACGACGGCCTGCCCGAGGACGGCGTTGGGGTGAGTGTTGCTGAGCATGATCGATCTCCGGCTTGCGGGAAACGGACGCGGCTCGGGACCCCACATCGGGGTGTCGTGACCCGGGCGCCGCGCTTCGAGAATAGCGGGCCGCGGATCGACCGGCAGCCTGCCCTCGATCATCCGGGCAATCCGCCCGTCGGAGGAGGCGCGGTTGCCCGCCGGACGCGCGAGCGGCGCCTCTCCGAAGGAAGGTTGCGGTCCTGGCGATCGACCCGAGCAGCACGCGAACGGGCGGGAGTGTATTGGGGGACAAGACCCGCATGGAGACGCTGGCGCGTGATCCGAACGCTTTCATCCGGCCGTCTCCCACGGGGGGGGCCCTCGGCGGGGTGGCGGCGCGAACGCGTGAATCCATCGTCCTCGTGGAGGCGGCAGGGTTTAACACAGTGGTGGTGGAAACGGTCGGGGTCGGCCAGAGCGAGGTGACCTTGCGGTCAATGGTGGACTTTTTCCTGCTGCTGCAGTTGGCGGGTGCGGGGGATGACCTGCAGGGGATCAAACGGGGAATCATGGAGATCGCGGACGCGATTGCGGTGAACAAGGCGGAGGGCGAAAACCGGAGGCGTTCCGAGGTGGCGGCGGGGGAGTTTCGCCGCCTCTTCCATTACCTCGTTCCTTACTCCGTAGGCTGGGAGCCGGAAGTCCTGCTCTGCTCGGCGCTGACGGGGGTGGGGATTTCCGAAGCGGGAGAGATGGTTGAACGTTTCCTCGAGCAGGTGCGGTCAGATGGTCACTTTGAGCGTGAACGCAAACGGCAAAATGCGGCCTGGTTCGAGTCACTGGTTCGGGAGGGGATCCTAGCGGCTTTTTTTCAGGACGAGGAACGCCGGAAGGCGGTCGCGGAATTAAAAACGGAAGTGGAGGAGGAGCGGATACCGGTCAGCGTCGCCATCCACCGGGTTCTAACTTTGATCTAGCCAATGAAACGGAAAGGGAGACCGGAAGAGGAAGTGGGAATGACCGAACTGATGTACGGGAGAAAGGTATTGAAGAGCGCCCCCCGGGTATGCGCCTACGGTGCGGTGGATGAATTGAATTCGGTCCTCGGGCTGGCCCGCGCGCACACGAAAGAAGCCGGAATCGGAGCGATTCTCCTCGGGGTGCAGGAACGTTTGTTTCGCCTAATGACGGAGTTGGCGGTCGACGGACAGGATCAGGGCCGTCTAGAGCGGGGTCCGGTTTCTCTCCTTGGGGAGGCGGACCGGGAGTGGATGCGGGCGGAGATCGAGGATTGGTCGGCGGGTTTGGACAATCGAATGAAATGGGTGCTGCCGGGCGAAAAGTCGGCGCAGGCCTACCTGGACTTAGGGCGGACGGTCTGCCGACGAGCGGAACGGGAGGTGGTCGAGCTGGTGGAATCCGGCGGGCCGGTTCGAGCGGAGCTGATTGCGTTCCTCAACGACCTCTCCTATCTTTTGTGGTTGTTGGAGCGTGCAAGCTGACCTCCCTCAGTCCATCACCCGGGACATTTGGCCTCACGAACTATCCGGCTTCGCATGAAGGGTCTGGAGTTGCTCGCTCAACCAGATCTTTCGTTTCCAGCGGCTGTTCTTCGATGACATGTCAATCTGGTAAAGACTGTTTTCGAGGTCGAGAGTTGGCACTCCGAGAATATCCCCGAGTTTTTTCGCCAGCCAGCGTTCAATTTTCAGGACGACGAGTTTGCGTCGCAGGCGCCCTTGGACGTCGCGGTTGAGGATCGTCGGGATCGTGTTAAGGGTGAGGATCTCGTCGATCGAGGTGTCGGCCATTTTAACCCGTCCTTCATCGCTGGCGTGAAAGTGGGTGAGCGCGAAGACGGTTTTTTCAAGTTCGGCTTGTTTGAGAAACTGGCATGCGCGCACGACGGTAGACCCGGTCCGGACCATATCGTCGAAAAGGACGAGGTCGTTCCCCTGAATCTGGTCGAAGGTAGACTCGCTTTCGGGATGGAGGGTGATGGCTACTTCGCGCTCGTCCTTCCGCTTCTTGTCGAGGAGGATGAAATTGGCCTTGGGCAGCCCGAGGCGGCGATACATCTCTTTGACAAAATCGCGTGCGCCCTTGTCTGGAGCACAGAGGGTGAGCCCCGCTCCCTCGGGGCCGCGGCGAACAATGTCGGAATTCAGAAGGTAATCGACGTAAATTTCGTAGGGGATGAGGTTGTGGAACCGTCCGTCAAAAACCTGGCTGAAAGTCGACTGCACGGAATGGGA
Organism: uncultured Opitutales bacterium; assembly: GCA_964417945.1. GTDB lineage: Bacteria > Verrucomicrobiota > Verrucomicrobiia > Opitutales > JABSRG01 > CAYQKH01. The sequence goes on along the minus strand of CAYQKH010000081.1, from coordinate 10,427 downwards.
ATGGTTGTGCACGGTGACCACGCGGTCGACGCCGGCGAGTTTGAGCATCTCGGCATACAATTTGGCGGTGAAGGGTTGTCCGTCGAATTTCTTGAGGTCCTGCGCGTCGCGCAGGAAATCGGTATCGCCGAGGTCGGGGCGGGGGCCGCGATCCTGTGCGCTGTAGTAAAGGTCGGGTTCGACGAGGACGACCTCTTCTGCGCCGTTCTCCTTGGCGGCGCGGGCGATCATGATGCTGCGCATCGCCAGGCTCTGGCGGCTCATGCTGAGGTTGCTGTTACTGACAATGATAACCCCCTTGTCCTGGAGTTTATTGCCGACGTCCTGAAAGTCGTTCTCATCGGAAATAAACCGCGGGCAGAATTCGGAATTGGCGAACAGCTTCATGCTGATCAGGTCCGAGACATCCTCCTCCTGCCCCATCGCGAAGGCGACATCGAGGGCGAATGGGTCATCGGAGGAATTTCCGACGACGAGGTAGGGGGATTTATTTTGAGTAATCATGCCGTGGGGGCCACGGAGAAGGGGCTATGCCGGAAGTTCATAACGCTGATCAATAAGTCAGAGGCTCCCCCCCATGACAAGGGGAGATTCGAGGCGGGAGGCATTCCGTCAGTGGAGGAAATTGTAGCCGGTCATAATAAAGGCGGGAAAGTCGAAGGGATTTCCGGGATCAATCTACTGCAGGGAAATGCGGAGTTGCCGATGCTCGAAATAGTCGGCGAAGGCTCCGCCGAGGAGAGGGCTGATACCAGAAGCAATATTGGCGGCGAAGAAGTGTTAACCGTCTTCTCGATCCCTCTCGGTAAAGAGAGGCACCCGGCGTGAACACCCGAACATAAAAAGAAGGAGGGTTACTGGAAAATGAATGGTCGGGGCGACTGGATTCGAACCAGCGACCTTCTGCTCCCAAAGCAGACGCGCTACCAGGCTGCGCTACGCCCCGGACTTGAGGAGTGAATCCAATTTAAGGATGCGGCGAATGTCAATGCCGGGCTTGAAGCGGGTTCCACATGAAGGGGCCGGTTGACAAAGAAATAACAGGAAATCCTTCTTCCCCGAGGCGCCGGGGGGGATGCGAATAAAAAAGAGTAAAGGCGCGGGCGGATAATAGAATTGTATTAGAGCGGCCGTGAGAGTATGATATTAATTGGGTTTACGAAACGACTCCCAACCCCTTACGAACATGCACAATATTCTAATGGTGGCCGGCATCCTGCTGGGTGGCCTCGCCGTACCTGTTATCGGACACGGGACACCGATCTCAAGGCAAGAGGCGCTGCCGGTTCTCAAATTCACCGAGGTGCTCGATGTGGTGGCCATCGGCGTCCAACTCGAAAAACAGCACCTCTTGAACCGCGATCCCTCGCTGGGTCCCATCCTGCGGGATGCGGCGACCAGCTTTGAGACGATTCTGAAAAGCAGCGGTTTCCTTGAGCCGGAATTGGTATTCGGGAAGCTCCAGACAGATCTCGGGCACCATCAGGGCCGGGAGTATTCGATCTTTATCCAAAGCTTCATGGACATCATGAATCTCTACCAGGAGTTTTTCCGCCTGAATGCGGATTTGTATGAAGCGGGGGTGCGCACGCCCTTCCAGGCGTTCCTTACCGCGATCCACCAGGGGCTACGGGAGGATGCATCGGGGAATGTGATGATCGCGGGTGACGCGGGTCAGGTAAATCCCTTGAACATGATCCGCAGCCGGGAACTGGTCTTTACGAGTTGGTGAATGTGAGGGGCTGTCCGAGTGGGAGGTTACTCGCTCTCGGGTAGGTCTTGCCCCATCCACATCCGGAAAAAGGCGTGGCGCTGCGGCGCGTCCTCGATGGAATGCTTGAGGAGGGGAAAGCGCGAGCGGGCTTGAACTGGGGGATCGATCCGGAGCGCATATCGGGGAAGGGCGCTATTGGGAAGCGGGGAGAGGCGAAGGTCGGTGAGGAGAAAGCCGGTGTCGGCTTCGGTCAAGGCGACGAAGCCGTTGCAGGCTTTTTCAAAAGCGCGGATCTGTTGGGCGGCGGGATCTTGCCGGACAAGGCCGAAACGCCCGGTAAGGGATTGCGGTACAAATTGGGGACCGGGGTAGATCCGGGCACCGCCGATAATCGGAAGATTAACGGCCAGGGTGTAGATCCGGCCATTGGGGGTTCGGATCAGGCCGCGCTTAAGGTTGATATTGGCCCAGGTGGGGGCGGCGAGAAGGGTTTCGACGGGAATTGCTTCTGCCTCGGCGTGGCGGAGGAGGGCGGTTTCGGCCCGTTCGCGCTGGAGGCCAGCGATGGCGGCATAGGCGAGAAGGGCGAGAATGCCCCATCGGGCGGGTTTCTTATCGCGCATCCACAAGGCACCGAGGAGGCCAACGAGGAGAAGAAGGAGGACGACGGGGTCAACGGGGTGGAAGACTCTCCAGGCCACGGCTTGGGAGTGGAAGGGCCAGAGCAGGTGACTGCCGCGGGTATGAAGGGCCTGAAAACAACCGGGGACGAGGAGGGCGAGAACGGAGAAGGTATAAAGACGCGGGAAGGTGAGGGGCGGCCCAACCGGGGGCACATCGGTATCGCGGTAGAACTCGAACTGGCGGGAGACCAGGACCCTTCCGGATCCGGTTCGGGGCTGGCGGCGCTGTTTCCATGCGCGCACGGGTTCGCTTTCGATGGCGCGCCGGACCAAAAAGATGAGGAAGGCGCAAAGGAGGGCCCCGACGGGGATAGAAAGGAGGCTGAAGGAAGCGCCGAAGGCGGCCTTATAACGCATCGCGGGCGGAAGGGACCAGAGGTAAAGCCACTCGAAGGAGGGGAGGAGACCGCCGACGAGGCCGGTCAGCGCGACCAAGCGGATCTCGTAGAATCGGGACCATGCTGAAGTCAGGCTGGCGGCCAGGAGGGCTTGTGTGATCCAGTTCATTATCGAGGACGGGGATGGGAGATGAGCGGAGTTCAGACCGCCTCAAGGGATTTTTCCAGAAAGTAGAGCTGGTTGAGGGCAATGGCATGCTTGAGTTTTCCACCGGCACCCCATTCCCGGAGCGTCTGAAAGGGAACCAGTGCGACGTCGATCTCTTCGTTCTCATCCCATTGGAGGTCATGAGACCGGACCGCTTCGTCCACGCGAACGAGGGTACAGGTATTATTCTGAATGGCAGGGTTGGGCCAGACTTCCCCGATGACTCGGGGATGGCGACCCTCGAAGCCGGTTTCTTCCCGAAGTTCGCGCACGGCAGCGGTGACGGGGTTCTCGCCAGGGTCGATGATCCCGCCGGGGAATTCCCAGACCGCCTCGCGCAAGCCGAACCGGAACTGCCGGACCATGACGACCTCAAGGTTTGAGGTCAGGGCACAGATATTTGCCCAGGGATTGGAATCGATGACAAAAAAGTCGGCGCTTCGCTGCCGTCCCGGATGGAAGAACCGGTCCCGTTGAATATCAAAAACCTTGCACTGGGCGTGCAGGGAACGTTGCTGGAATGACCAGGGAGTAGGCATGGAGGGGGTCGGCGGGCGGGTGTTCTCAGGGCCGGATATAATCGAGGAGTTCCTTCCGGCGGGATTCGATGCCCTCGACCCCGGCCGACTCGAGGCGATCACAACTGAAGGCCTCGACGGTAAAGCTGGCGACAACGGTAGCATAAACCATGGCTTGCTTGATAGCAGCGAAGTCCGTCCGGTCGGTGGCGGCGAGGTAGGCGGCGAGGCTTCCGGCGAAGGAGTCGCCGGCTCCGGTGGGATCCCTGAGGTCGGTAACGGGATAGGCGGGCAGGCTGAAGCGCCCGGCCTCGTGGAAGAGGATGGCCCCATGGCTGCCTTTCTTGACGATAACGCTTTCGGGCCCCATTTCCCGAAGCTTTTCCCCGGCGAGGATGACGTTGGAGGTTTCGGTCAACATTTCGGACTCATCGTCGTTGAGGACGAGGAGGTGGACCCGCTTGAGGAGCTTCTTCAAATCGGCCAACATGATGTTGATCCAGAGGTTCATGGTATCGGCGACGACGTAGGCTTCGTCCCCGAGTTGGTCAAGGACCTGGTTTTGAAGGTTGGGGCCGATATTGCCGAGGAGGACGTAGGGGGAATCCCGGTACCGATCGGGGATCGTCGGGTTGAAGGACTCGAAGACATTCAGCTGGGTCTCGAGAGTATCCCGGTCATTAAAGTTCTCGTGGTAGCGACCGGCCCAGAAGAAGGTGGGGCCGCTCTCATCGATTTCAAGGCCCTCGAGGTCGATATCCTGCGCCTTGAAGCGGTCCATATCTTTTTGGTCGAAGTCGTTGCCGACCACCCCGACCAGTCGGGTAGGGGCAAAGTAGCTGCTGGCGAGACCGGCGTAGGAGGCCGAGCCCCCGAGGATACGCTCGCCCTTGGCAAGCGGTGTGATAATGTCGTCGTAGGCAATAGAGCCCAGGACCATGACCGGTTTGTTTTTGTTGGATTCGGATACTTGTAGTCGTTCTGGCATAAAAATCAGGTGGAATTCACGGGGAAACTGGTGACGAGAAGGGTCTCTTCATCAATCTCTACCACTATGGAATAATCCCCCGGGGTCTTGAAGCGCAAGTTCTGGATGTCATTGATGAGGTTGATGCGCTGGATTGGGGATTTGGATTCGAACTCCCGGTTGACCACGATACGGGCCTGTTCGGTGGGGAGACCGATGGACATGGACAGCTGGTGGGTGCCGACAGGGACATCCATAAGGGTTAAAAACCAGATCATCCGGGGGTGGACAACGGGGAACCGTTCCGCATGCAGGTTGGAAAACACACCGAGGATGGTGTGTTTTCCGCTGAGGGGATCGATATGGATCCCGTCGCAGGTTAAAAAGGCAAGGACTTGAACAGAGGAGCTCACGGATGGAGTAAGGAATCCCCATTTAGGAAGGGGTGCGGGTGGAATGGCAAAGGCAAAGTGGAGCCACCAAGCGGGAAAAGAGGAAGGGACGGCTGGCTCTGATGCGGTTGTTGACACAGTGGCGGGTTCTGCTCTGAATACTTGGTTTTGATTCTCACCGATGAGCGAAAAGGATCCCAAAGACACCAAGGCGGCAGCGCCGAAAGCTGACGAGCGCAACCTCGTCCAGAAGGAATTGGATGCGGAACTTCCACCGGAAGAACGGATCAAGGTCTGGTGGGAGCGGAACCGCGTGGCGCTGGCGTTGGGGGCGATCGTCGCGCTTGTTATTGTGGTGGGGTTTCAAGGGATACGCTTGCAGCGCGAGGCCTTCGACCGGAAGGTGCAGGAGGCCTGGCTGGAGATCGCCGACGCGGAGGAGCGCCTCGCTTTCGCGGAGCGCTATGGATCCCACCCTCTGGGTGGTATCGCCTGGTTGAAGATCGGGGATGCGGCCTACGCGGAAAGCAATTTCGAGGAAGCGCAGATCGCCTATGAAAAAGCGAACACAGCACTGGTGGAGCCGGTATTCCAGGGGCGTGCGCGAATTGGGGCAGCGATCAGCTCGCTGAAGAACGGGGATCGGGAGCGTGCCCGCCTCGCTCTTGAACAACTCGCGGGGGATCCGGAGATGTTTGACGCCCTGAGAGCGGAGGCCGCCTTTCACCGGGCGATTTTAGCGGCGGAGGATAAGGACGTGGAGACCTTCGAGCGCTACCGGCAGATGCTGATGAGCCTGCAATACACGCAGGGTTGGATAAACCGCTTGGAATCGGTTGAGGCCCAGCTCGGGCTTTAGCGAAATCCTGATTTTTTTGAGCGTTCGCTACTGGCGGATTTCGCCCTTGCCGAAAATTTTGTATTTATAGGTGCAGAGTTCGCGCAGGCCCATCGGCCCCCGCGCATGTATCTTATCGGTGGAAATTCCAATTTCAGCTCCGAGGCCGAATTCATACCCATCGGTAAAGCGGGTGCTGGCATTCCAGTAGACGGTGGCGCTATCCACGCGGTTGAGAAAATCCAGCGCGGCCTCCTCGTTTTCGGTAACGATGGCGTCGCTGTGGCCGCTCCCGTAGTGATTGACGGCAGCGATTCCGGCGGTGGCCTCTTCGACAATGCGGACGGAGAGAATGAGGTCGAGATACTCGGTGTGAAAATCATCCTCGGAGGCATGCTCAAAGGGGACATCCGCCTTTTCGAGAATGCGGTGGGCGTGGAAGGCGGGGTCGACCCGCAGGGAAACGCCCTTTTCGACAAGAGCCTGCGCGAGGGCGGGTAGTTGCTCGGCGGCGATCGCGTGGTCGATGAAAAGGTTCTCAATTGCGTTGCAGACCCCGGGGCGCTGGGTTTTGGCGTTCACCGCGAGTTCGATGGCGAGGCGGGGATCCGCATCACGGTGGACGTAGAGATTGCAGACCCCGGTGTAGTGCTTGATGACGGGGACGGTTGCATTTTCGGCGACAAAGCGGATGAGGGCCTCGCCTCCGCGGGGAATGATGCAGCTCAGGTCCTCGTCCATCCGGAGAAAGACGTTGAGGATTTCGCGGTCGGTGGTGGGGATGATTTGGACGGCGTCGGGGTTGAGGCCGTTTTGCTCAATGGCATCTCGCACGGCTTGGGCGAGGACGCGGTTGGAGTCGATCGCTTCGGACCCGCCTCTGAGGAGGGTGGCATTGCCACTCTTGAGGCAGAGGATGGCGCAATCGATGGTGACGTTCGGGCGGGACTCGAAAATAATGCCGACGACCCCGAGAGGGACGCGGACCTTCCGGATGTCTAGCCCGGAGCGGGGTTGAAGCCGCTCGATTTCCTCGCCGACGGGGTCGGGGAGGGCAATGACATCCCGGACTCCCTCCGCGATATCCTGGATGCGCTCTGGGGAGAGTTTGAGTCGGTCGTAGAGGGCACCCCTGATTCCGTTTTTCTCGGCCCGGTCGAGGTCTTTCTGGTTTTCGGCGAGGATCTGCTCCGAGCGTTCGAGGAGGAGTTTCGCCAGGGTCGCCAAGGCGGCGTTTTTTTTCTCAGTTGGAAGCACCGCGAGCTCAAGGGCGGCAGCAGCAGCGCGCTTCCCCATGTCCTGGACGAGGTCGGATAGATCCATGGTTGCGGTGTCATTCATAAGGATGCGACTCTAGAGACTCGACATTCATGGTCAACCACGCGAAACCCGCTAAGTTTCTACCTCCCCTATTTCCTGGACGATGCCCTTCTCTCATCCACTCCACCTACTCCGTTTGAGCGGATTTGGGGCCGCCCTTTTTCTGGCACTGCTGGTATCGGTAGGTTGTGCAGAGGAAGCGGTCGAGGCCTCGCCCGCCGGGGCCTATATCACAGCGATCGTCCTTACTGCCGATGCCCGGGAGCAACCTCTGATTGCGACGAACGGGGCGGGGCTCTACGCCTGGTCGGTGGAGCGGGCATCCTGGATCGAGATCACTCCGGCGGGTTCGGGGAGGAAGTGGTATGCCCTTGAGGCGCATCCGGAGAATGCCGATCTTGTCCTGGCCGGGGGTGAGGAGACAGGCCTCTGGATTTCTGAAGACAGGGGAGGAAATTGGAGTCGAATCGAGGAGGCTCCATCGACCATTCTGGATCTCGCCTTTGCTCCACGGGAACGGACCCACCTCTACGTGCTTGCCCCGGACGGGGTTTACCGCGTGGAAGCCGGAGCGGGTGCCAGGGAAAACCACCCTCTATTCAACTACCTGGAATGGCAGGAGACCAACCGTCGCCCGGATTGGCCGGACGGCCCCTGGTCTTTTACGCGGTTTCAGAAGATTACGGTGGATCCCTTCGATCCCGATACACTGCTCCTGGGAGCGCGTTGGGAAGGGGGATTTTTCCGGAGCGGTGACGGGGGGGAGAACTGGGAGCATGAGAGGGTGAACGGGATCTTTCGCCGGGTGGACGAATTGCGGGTGGATCCCTTTGATGGGGGGCACTATTATGCGTTCACGCATCATCAGGGCCTCTTTCGTTCTTTCAACCGGGGCAAGTCCTGGGTGGCTGCGGGAGCCGGGCTGGAGCCGCAGATCCGGACGCCCCACTACGCAGTCTACCTCCTGGGCGGGGTGGCTTTCAGCCAGAGTGAACCGGGACTGATTTTCAGTGGAAGCGATTACTCGAACTGGATTTCGCGGGACCATGGCGAGACCTGGTCGGAGGTGGGAAAGACGCTGACTTGCGAATTCGTCCGGGCAACCGCGATTCACCCGGTGGATCCGGCGGTGCTTTACGCGGGAAGCAATGTCGGGGTATTCGTCTCGCATAACGGGGGAGCAACTTGGCTGCCACAAAACCGCGGGCTTCCCGAAAAGGTCGTAATGCAATCCGAGGAGGTTGTTCTAGATGGAGTGCGATATTCATACGTGCTGGTGCGGGGGATCCCGGCGGTCTACCGGAAGCGCCTGGACGGGGAGTCGGAGTACCGGCCAATGGGATGGCTTCTTTATGAGCGGGGGGCTTCCCTGGCATGGGACCCCGCGCGGGAGGTCCTGACCCTGACGACGGGAAAAGGTGAGGAGATCGTCTCCCGGGACGGCGGATTCCGCTGGTCGACTGCCGCTGTGGTGCCCGCGCCACGCGAGGTTTTCGCCCCGGATGTCGTGCTCGACCCGATCGAAGGGGGCCCCGAAGTGGTGATTACCGGTGCGGTGCCGCCCGACGATGGCCCGCTTCTCGATCTCTACAAGCGACCGCCCTATGTAAGTATTCAACTGGTCACTACAGGCTATCCGGAAGACAGGTCTGAGCCGTTCTGGGAGACGAACTGGGAGGGGGCTCTAACGGGGCGGCTAGATCTGCCGGAGGAAATCGAAACAGAGGGACGGGTGCTTTATGTGGAGGTGCGCGATTTCATCGACGGAGTCCGGGTGGGCCGGGCACCCTACTCCGGCCCGGTCGCGGTGATACGGATACCGGTTCGCCCGCTTCCGGGCCCGGTTTGGGAAACCCCTTAAGGGCTTTCGGGAATGACAACTTTCTGCCCGATCTGGAGGCGGTTTGGGTTTACGGTGGGATTGGCATCAAGGATGGCGGAAAGGGTGACCCCGTAATCGCGGGCAAGCTTTCCGAAAGTGTCGCCAGCCTGGATGGTATGCAGGGTATTGTCGCTGACATCGCGTTCGGAGGTGGCGGGCGAGTTGTCCGCCGGGGACTCGTGTTCCGGTTCGGGCGCTTTGACCACGACCTGCTCGGGGATGGCGGCAATTTCCCTAGTGTTTTTATTGATCTGTTGCCGGTTGGCGTTGATCGCTTCGGAGATTTCGCGGACGGCCTTGTCCTGGTTATCCCGGTCGATGCGCATGCGCGTTTTTATAGCGGCAAGGCTCTTCTTGAGTTCGATGTCCTCTTTTTGAAGGGATTCGATCTGGGGCTGAATCTGGGCGAAGACCTCGAGCGAGTCGGAGGTTTCCCCGAGCTGTTGTTTCAATTCCACCTCGACCGCCTGCAGTTGGGAATTCGCCTGAAAGGCGAAGTATAGGCCAGTGCCGCCAACCCCCAAACCGAGAACGGCAAGAATGGAAGCAATGAGCGGGAGAAGAGAACCAGAGGATTCCGGCTCCTCCACATCAATGGGTTCGTCATCCATTGAGTCTGAAGACATGGGAGATGGAGGGGTCTGTCGAGGACGCAGTTGAGTGGCCTAGTGTCCGGTGGGGCGTTTGGATCGGGCGTTCATGAGCTCGTCGTAGGAGCGGGTGGGGTCGCCGTAAGCCTCGGGCTGCTCCGCGATGGCTTCGCCGCGAGCGAGGTAAATGCGATGGGTGGGATAGAGGTCAGGGTTGATCCGGCTACGCGTGCTGATGAAGCGCATGGTATAGCCGCAGCGCCGGATTTTGCTGGTGTTGGGCGGGCTGCCGTGCATGAGACGCCCGTCATGCAGGCTGGCTTCATTTTCATCAAGGACACACGGCGCGGCGAGTTCTTGACGCATTTCTTCGCGAGAAATCTCGGTTCCGAAGACATTCTTTTCAGGATCGACGGGGACGTAATCGGAAAAGCCGCGCTTGCCGGTGCGGTGGGTGTGTGGGATGACATACATGCAACCGTTCTCTTCGGTGGAGGGGTCGATCGCGAGCCAGACCGTCACGACCTCCATCGGGTCGATCATATTTTTCCAGTAAGCGGAGTCTTCATGCCAAGGCACCTTCCGGCCGTCCCCGTCTGGCTTGCAGATAAAGTGGCTGGCCCAGAGGGCGATATCCGGGCCGAGAAGGGGCTCGACCAGATCGAGAACCTCCCCGGCGAGGAGCCACTCAAAAAGAATGGGATCGGTAAAGTGGGGGACGTCCATGGCCTCGGGGCGTTTGTCCTTGGGCCAGGTTTGGAGTTTTTTCTCAAAATGAGCCTTGAGGGCATTGAACTTTTCAGCGGGGAAAACCGGCTCCTTTAGGAGAAGGTAACCCGTATCGCGGTAGGTTTCTACCTGTTCTGGGGTAAGACGACTGGACATAGGTTGGATCCTTATAGGAAACGGTGTGGTGTCGTAAACTGAAAAGCATGCCAAGCCGTAGTCTTTTGCGCAGCGGAGGTCCGCCTACGCCC
>CAYQKH010000080.1:1114-12793 GCA_964417945.1 uncultured Opitutales bacterium | reverse complement strand
GAGACACAGAAAGGTCTCATCGACTATGCCCTGCGAGAATTGGTTCGAAGAAAAGAGCAAAAAAAAATTCTACGCTTTAAAGGCAAAGTAGCCTGGGAGGGCGATTTAGATCAATTGAGAACCAACCGGTTCTGATAGTGGTCATCGTAGATACATCGATCTGGATAGACTTCCTCAAGGGCAGGGATACCCCAGGTTCAATTCACTTAGAACAGTTGCTAGACGATGAAATCGACCTGTTCACAACGGGTATCATCGTTCAAGAAATATTGACCGGAATAAAAGAGAAGAGAACCAGGACTTCAGTTAAGAAAGATCTAGAAGGATTCATCACGGTCATGCCTTCGCTAGGAACTCACGTGCAAGCGGCAGAGATCTTTGACGGGTGCAGGAAGAAAGGGAAAACGATCAGAAGCATTGTCGATTGTTTGATTGCAGCTCTTGCATTGGAGTATGATTTGGCTGTTTTGCAAAGGGATCGAGACTATGCTTTCATTGCACAAGTATTTCCCTTAAAGCTTGAGAAGTATGAATAGGAGCCAACCCGACACTTCAAGAAATAGCGACTAACGCGATTCTTGTGTCCGACGCAAGCGAAACATAACGCTTCTTTGAATAGACGGTTGGCTACTGTTCTTCTAGCACTCTCTTGCTCTCATCCCTTTTGAGGACTCGGGGAGGGGAAATTGTAGGGTAGTGTCCAGAAACCTTTGAGGGATTCGGAGGGAGGAAGATGTACAGCTTAACGACTGAGGGGGGGGGGCGGGAGCGCATATTCAATGCGTGACCGAACCCCGAATGGAGGCACACTCCGCAGATTCCCCCCTCCAAAACCTTCAAGCTAATTCGACCATGTCGAACTCGGCTTTAGCAACCCCACAATCCGGGCAGCACCAGTCATCCGGGATTTCATCCCAGGGGGTTCCCGGGGCAATCCCCTTCTCCGGCAGGCCGAAGGCCTCGTCATAGATAAATCCACAGATCTGGCATTCCCATTTTCGGCTGGGACCATTTGCCGCGACAGAAACCGGCGCCGTCTCGGCACGAACTAAGGCGGCCTCCTCTTTAAAGGCCTTTAAACGGGCTCTCACGCGCTCGGCTTCATCCTTGGCCGCGGGTAACTCGGGGATATACCGGTAGTTCGGATCCCGCTTCTGCTGCATCATGATATACCCGATTTCCGTCCAGGTTTCGATGAGACCGTTTGGTGTAGGGGGAAGCTCATGCTTGATCGCTTCGTGGAGCTTGCGAAGGTTATAGCAGGGAACCGCGGCATACATGTGATGCTCGATGTGGAAATTCATGTGCCAATAGAGAAACTGGGTAACAGGATTCAGGTAGATGGTTCGACTGTTCAGACGAAAGTCGTTCACGTCCTCGTTCAACCCCACATGCTGGGTGTTGTTGCACAACCAGAATAGCCATCCTCCATAAGCAGGGGTCAGCGAAACGATAACCGGTATGATCCAATTCCCCGTGGCAATGGAAACCACCGCAATCACCAGATGTCCACCCAGAATCATGCGCGCCCAGTTGAAGACATATCGCCGCCTCTTCTTCGCATCGGAAGGAAGGAGGATATGGGCCCACTCCCCTTTCAGCTGACCAAAGGCATGACGGATGACGTTCCAGAATACCTGCCACGAATATATACTGATGACCGAGCCTTTGATGAAGCCATCCAGGGTCTGCTTGATCGGAACCACTATTTCCAAGTCATCCGGCGCATGCAGGGTGTATTTGTGATGCTCGGTGTGACTGAGCCAGAAAAACCGATGGTTAATCCATCCGATGAAGGCAAAAACATAGGCGAAAAACACATTTAAACTGGGGGTCTTAAAAACCGTTCCATGGACCAGCTCGTGGACGGCATTGATGCAAAAGGAGGCCACGGTTCCATGGAGGAAAAGGAAAGCGGCCAGCAACCACCAATTTTGCATCGACCAGGCCAGATAGCTCAAACTCCCGGTTGCTAGGAGAAGACCGAGGTAGCCGCCTGCTTGAATCCACGCCTTTCCGTCGTTTCGCTCGTTCAGGCTTTTCAACTTTTCAGCGGGGAGAGGCGTCCGCCTCCACGGAATCGTGCGGTCTGCGGTTTGCGTGCTCATTTGCCTGCCGCCCCCGCCGGCTCCTCAACAGCTTCATCGTTTTTCTCTGCTCCACCCCACTTCTCGCATCCACCTTCCCCACTCGGACGGATCGTGACCTTGGCGAGATCTTCGATTCCTTTCCACGCATGGGGATCCTCTCCCGCCACCATGACGATGTCACGGTAGTCGGCGATCGCCATGTGCACGTCTTCGGGCTTTCGCCAGGGAAGGAGCGATTCCGCGCTCATGTAATGGTTCACCAGCGCTCGCCGGTAGCCCCCTTCCGCGATATTCGGGAGGGAACGGTGCAGGGTGTAGCCGTTGAAAAAGACAATCGACCCCTTCTTCACTTCCACCGGAACACTATCCTCGTCGGAAAAGGGGAAATTAAACGACTCCCGCGCACAATCGAATCGCCGGTCATTGTGGAAATGCTGGGGCCAGAGCACGCCCGGCTTGTGAGATCCCGAGAGTATCCAGAGGCAGCCGTTTTTGATCGTCGCATCGTCCAGCGCGATCCAGGCCCCGATCAGGGAGCGGTCCCGCGTCGGGATGTAATCTTCGTCCTGGTGCCAGGCCTGGCCCGGTTTTCCGCTTGCTTTAATGAAGAGCATCGACTGCATGCACTTCACGTTCGGACCGACCACCCGGGTCAGAACGTCCACCACCGGAGGACACGATAAAGCGTCGTGGAAAACCTTTGAAATCTTGTGCGGAAAATGGACACAGAGAATTCGGCGCATCGCCTCGTCGTCGTCGACACCTGCACCCGCCGGTTCCACCCCGTCTATCGTCCCGTCTTCGTTGCGTGCCAGCTTCGTCGTTTCCCGGATCAGGCCCTCCAAAGCATCCTCGCCAAGGGCCTCGTGCAGCACCAACCACCCGTTTTCATCAAAAAAGGTCGAAACTCCGTCGAGCGCGTCAGTCCGGAAATAACCCTCGGGGAGTCCTGATTCCGGCCAGGAGTAAAAGGCGGATTCTTCGCGAATGATCGCGTCCGGGGAACGACGTGTTGCTTCGACTGCGGAAGAGGTTGTCATCCCTTATAGTTAGAACAAGGATCTGAAATTCTCAATGCCGGATCTTCAACAACTTTCCACCGTTACCGACTACCAACCCGCCCTTCCGGAGGCTGTTTTTCCTCCCGATGGAACCTTTATCGGACGGGCCTGGTTGCCTCCTTCCGGAAACCGGGCCGCCGGACCGCACGTCATCGGTGTCCGGAATTTCCGCGTTTTTGACCTCTCTTCCCGATACCCCACCACCAGCCATTGGGTCAACGACCCCCGGCCCCTCCCCCCGTTGGAATCCACTTTCCCTGAGTTGGACCCACTTGAGGCCCTCCTCCGGAACAGCTTTTTTTGGAACCGCGCCGGTTCCCTCCGCGAGGAAACCCGTCCCGTCCTTCTCGCTCCGAACGACCTCTTCGCCACCCGGGCCTGCGGCGTTACCTTCGTCAAGAGCCTTCTCGAGCGGGTTGTCGAGGAGCAGGCCAAGGGCGATCCCGCGCGCGCCGGAGAGATTCGCCACCTCATCGAGGAATCCCTCGGAAATGACCTTTCAAAAGTCCATCCCGGCTCTCCCGAAACCGTCGAACTAAAGGCCCGCTTGCAGGAAAAGGGGCTCTGGTCCCAATACCTCGAGGTCGGGATCGGCCCGGATGCCGAAATTTTCACAAAAACCGCACCCATGGCCTCCGTCGGTTTCGGCGCGCAGGTTGGCGTCCTCACCGCCTCCTCCTGGAATAATCCGGAACCCGAGGTCGTCCTTGCCGTCTCCCGAACCGGGGCCATCCGCGGAGCCTCCCTCGGCAATGACGTCAACCTTCGCGATTACGAAGGCCGGAGCGCCCTTCTCCTCGGGGAAGCAAAGGATCAGAACGGCTCCTGCGCTATCGGCCCGCTCATTCGCGTCCTCGACGAATCCTTCTGCCTCGAGGACCTTAAACAATCTGAGATCGAACTCACGATTTATGGCCCTCAGGGTTTCCACACCTCCGGCGTCAACCGCATGGCCGAGATTTCCCGCTCACCGGAAAGCCTTGTCGCCCAGGCCGTCGGACCCCACCACCAATACCCCGACGGTCTGATGCTCTTTCTCGGCACCATGTTCGCCCCCACCGAAGACCGGAAGGCACCCGGCCTCGGCTTCACCCACGAGCCCGGCGACCGTGTTGAAATCGCCACCCCCGCCCTCGGGCGCCTCGTCAATTGGGTCAACCACACCAACGCCATTCCACTCTGGGACTACGGCATTACCGATTTACTCGAATTCCTCAGATCCTCCCCCTCTCCCTCCACATCCCCCTCTCCCTCTTGATCTCAATCTGGATCTTCCTCTCCCTCCCTGCAGGAAGCTGGCCTCACAAGTCCATTGATGAGCCTCTCGGAGGATGGACGCATTAATATTATGCGTTTAACCGGGAATCGGCTTGCGGTCGGCAAGAACAAAAAATTTCAGAATTAGGAGTAGGGCAAAAGGGTCAAGGCTTGCCTATTGATTTCCGGCACATTCCATTGTTTTCCCATACAACCCCAACCTCGGCAACCAGCGCCCCTGCGCTGCAACACCAGTCGCAAAATCCGGTTTTTGGGGACAGGCTCTATCTTAGGGCTATTCCGAAATGACCCCTTTTGTTTCCTCAAAACTGAAAGATAAGGGAAACACCAGCAGAAACTACCCATCGATTCAGACTAGCCCGGATGTTTCATGAACAGGAGATCGCAGAGTTCACAGAGAAGTAAATAAGCATAAAGGGGTCATTCCGTATTTCTCGATATTTTAAATTTTCATACTCACCTTTTTTGGCGATCGAAGGACCAAAGTGGGAAGGTAAGCGTCCCATTTGGACTTAAAAATGGAGGGCGCACAAATTGATGAAGGAAGAAGGAAGTGTCCCTGCCAAGCACGCGGCACCGACCTGCCTTCTCTTTGTTTTCCCACCTGCGCTCTACAGTAACCCGATTTCCCCAAGCCCCTCCCGCAGGGCCTCCATCTCAACATCATTCAGGCTGACGTAGGGAGCCGGTCGCCACCGCTGGGCGAGCCCGTAGAGCTCGTAAATGCCATGGATCGCCGCATCGAATCCTCCCCGTGACCGGGTAATCAAATCGAAAAACGGCATGTCGACGTCGCGAATAATCTCGACTGCTTCACCCATACGCCCCGCCTCCCAGGCCGACCAGTAGCGGTAGGCGATCTCCGGCTTGAACGTGAGGAAGGTGGAGAGGTAGCCGCAGGCTCCGAAAGGGGCCATCAGCAGGTGGTTCTGCTTGCGACCTCCCGCCCAGATCGCGCATCGCTCGCCAAAGCGCGCACACAACTCCTGGGCCGTCCGGCCACCCATGTCGTCCTTGATCGCCACCACCCCCGGACTGGCTTCCAGTGCCCGTTCAACCGCCTCCATCGCGAAGGCATGCCCCCGCGGTATGAAGAGGTTCGTGACCAGCATCACCGGAAGCTCATTGGCCACGGCCGCGTAATGCTCCGCCAGCGTATCGGGGCTGCAGGACGTCCCCCAATCTGGCGGGAGGACCATCAGCATCGATACCCCGAGTTCCCGGCACTCCCGGGCGAAGGCCACCGCCTGTCGGGTCGAATAGCGCCGGTCCGCCGCCACCACCGGGACCCTTCCCCCGACATGCTTCACCACCGCCCGGGTCACCTCCCCGATCTCCTCGTCACTCAGGATTTCATAGTGGCTGTCTCCCGCCGTCAGAACCAGCACCCGGGCACCCGCCGCGATATCAAAATCGATCATCCGCTCGAGTGATTCGAAATCAATCGATTCATCCTTGAGGAATGGCGTCCGGAGCGTCGGGATCGGTCCGGTCAATAGAGTTTTTGCTGTTTCGGGAGTCACCTCACCATCCCCGCAAAACCCCTTCTCCAAGACAACCCCCTTTTCCCTAACGCTCCCGCTTGTCGATTGACTCGAGCCTTCTGCCGACCTCAGATTGCAGGAGCCGTTATGATCCGTCTGCTCGCCTCCCGCTTCGAACGCCTTCCCGTCCAAACCCGCATGCCCTTCCGCTATGGCATTGCCACCCTGACCGATCTGCCCCTCGCCCTCCTTTTTCTTCGCTTCGAATTTGGGAATTCCGGGGCCTCCTATTGGGGGCACGCCTCCGATTTCCTTCCACCCCGTTGGTTTAAAAAAGATCCCGATCTCGACCCGAATCGCGAAGTCGAGGAGATGGTTGAAGTCATCCGGAATGCCGTCTCCCTTGCGGGTGAGATCCGCCAACCCACCCCCTTTGAGTTCTCACTCGAACTCTCCCGGGCGCAAAAAGAGTGGGCCGCTCAACAGAAAGGGATCCCCCCTCTCCTTGCAAACTTCGGTTCCTCCCTCGTCGAGCGCGCCCTCCTCGACGCCTTTTGCCGCGCACGGGAAACACCTTTCCCCAACCTCCTCCGCAGCAATGACCTCGGGATTCGCCTTGAAGCGATCCACCCCGAACTCGCCGGAACCCGGCCCGCCGAAGGATTACCCGCGGAACCGCTGGCCTCCGTCTCCGCACGGCACACCCTCGGCTTCGGGGACCCGCTTACGGAGGGGGAAATTGCCCCTGAGAACCGCATCCCGGATCCCCTCCCGCAATCGCTCGAGGCCGCCATCCAGACCTACGGCCTCAATCAGTTCAAAGTGAAGATCAATGGCGACCGCGAGCACGACCTTGAGCGTCTCGAAGTCCTCGCCGCCCTCCTCCCCCGGCTCTGCCCCGATGGTTACCAGCTCTCCCTCGACGGGAATGAACAGTTTACCGGCTGGGATCATTTTTCCGGATTCTGGGAAGAGGCCTCCAACCGCCCCGACCTCGAAGGCCTTCTCCGGCAGGTCCTCTTTATCGAGCAACCCCTCGCCCGTTCCGCCGCCCTCCAAACGCAGGATATCGGCAAACGCTCTGACGGAACCCCCACCCCCCCCGTCATCATCGACGAATCCGATGCCGGCCCCGAGATCTTTCGCGAGGCCCTTGCCTGCGGCTACCGGGGTACCAGCCATAAAAATTGCAAAGGCGTCTTTAAAGGCCTTGCCCACCGCTGCCTGATCGAAAAATACAACCGGGACCACCAGGCCGGCCTTCTCATGAGCGGCGAAGACCTTGGCAATATCGGTCCCGTCGCCCTCCTCCAGGATCTCCATGTCCAGGCGGCCCTCGGCAATGCCAGCGTCGAGCGCAACGGACACCATTACTTCTACGGCTTGTCCATGCTCCCAAAGCCCCTCCAAAAACTCGTCCTCGACCACCACCCCGAACTCTACCAACCCAGCCCGGAAGGGGTTCCCGTGGTTCAGATCCGGTCAGGCAAAATCGCCCTTGGCGATTGCGCCTCCGCTCCCTTCGGAACCCGCTTCTCCCCCGAAGCCCTTTACAAGGCCCTTAAACAGAAACCTATCGAGTCCTGAAATCATGTCCGAACCCTCACCTGTTAAAATTGGCGTCGTCGGCTGCGGCGTCATCGGAAAAATCCATATCTCCCGTGCGGCCGAGCTTCCACACGTCGAGCTGACCGCGGTCTGTGATGTCCGCGAGGACCTCGCCAAGGCCGTTGGAGCGGAATTCAACGTCCCCTTCGTCACCACCGACGCCCACGAACTGATCGCGCGAACGGACCTCGATGCCGTGGTCCTTGCCCTCCCGACCGCCTACCGCTTTGAGCTTGCCCGGGAGGTCCTCCAGAGCGGGAAACACCTCCTCCTTGAGAAACCCGCCGCCATGAACGCTTCCCAACTCGAGGCGCTGCGTGAACTCCAGGGGGACCGGAAAATCGGGTGCTGTTCCTGCCGGTTATCCAAATCCCGTGCCGTCGCCGCCGCCCGCAAGACGATTCTCGACGGGCGGATCGGTAACCTCCTCAAGGTGCATTGCCGGGCCCTCGCCCCCGCCGGATCCGCCCCCTCCGAACCGCCGCCACACTGGCGCCTCAAGCGCGAAGTCAACGGAGGCGGCATCTTCGTCAACTGGGGTTGCTACGACCTCGACTTCCTCTTCTCCGTCATCGACTGGAATCTCGGTGAACTCGCCTCCGTGACCGCCCATACCTGGAAAATGCCTCCGGACTTCCTCGCCCATCAGGCGGAGAGTTCCGACGCCGAAACCCACATCTCCCTTTTCGCCGAATACAAGGACGGGCTCGTCGTCCAATACGAGCGCGCCGAACGGGCCACCACCCGCAAGGAGGACACCTGGCAGATTATCGGCGACCGGGGAACCCTTCACCTCAATATGCTCGATGTGAATGCTCCCGTCCTTATCGATACGACCGACCCGCAGCAAGGTGTCCTCTGCAATACCCTTCACCACGAAGACGAGCCGGATTACAACCAGCATGCCGTTCCCATTGATGATTTCTGCCGCGCCATTCAGGAGGATCGGCCCCCGCAAACCTCTATCGAGCGCTCTATGATTCTCCAGGCCTTGACGGATGCCGCCTACAAGGCCGCCGATTCCGGCAGGCCCGTGGTCTTCGGTTAGCGTATGAAATTCGCCTTCATGACCTTTTCCACTCCCGAATGGGAGTTGTCACGCATCCTCGAGTTTTGCCGGCGAACCGGCTACGACGGCTTTGAACCGCGTCTGGATTCCGGTCACGCGCACGGGATCGAAACCGATGCCTCCCCCGAGCAGCGCCGGACGATCCGTAGCCAGGCTGGGGATGCGGGAATCGCCATCTGCTGCCTCGCCACATCCGTCCAGCTCCTGAAGCCGGGGGAAGCCGACGCCCAAAAGCAACTCGTGCAGCGCTGCCTTGGGTTGGCTCACGACATCGGCGCCCCCGCCCTCCGGATTTTCGGCTCCGGTGAGGGCCCGATTGAGGATGGCGATTTTGCCGCACGTCATACCGAAGCACTTGCCGCCTTCCTTTCGGAACTTGCCCCGCTTGCCCGGGAAGCCGAAGTCCGCCTCTGCCTCGAAACCCATGACTACTGGACGGACAGCCGGATCCTTCGCGAGGTCCTTCTCAAGGCCGGTAGCCCATGGGTCGGCGCCAATTGGGATGCCATGCACCCGCTCCGGGTCCATGGCATTTCCGTGTCGGACTCCTATCGGCACCTGAAGCCCTGGATCTATCACGCGCACATGCACGCCGGCCGGAAAAACCCTCAAGCCAAACCGCCATTCACCTTTCTTCCCTTCGGCCACCCCGACGATCAATTCCAAGCCAGGGAAATGCAGGAAACCGCCCAGCAGGACGGGTTCTCCGGGTTCTTCAGCGGCGAGTGGTTGAACCAATGGTCCGACCCCGATTCCGAACTTCCCCGCGAGCTTGCCACCGCCCGTTCCTGGGAGAGGGGAATCGAAGGCGGATGATCCACCCTCGACTTCCTTCGATCGGGTATTTAAAAAACCTCTCCCATCGGTATTCACAACCCTTGTCGACACGTAACTCCAGACCATGAACTTCCCCAATTTACCAGACTCCTTCAACGACCAATGGCGCGAGCAGTACGAGCGCGACGGCTTCCTCGCCTACGAAAACGCCCTCAGCCCAGAGGAGGTCGAGGACGCCAAACAGTCTATTTCCACATTGATCAAAAGCTACGCCTTCAACGATTCCCTTTCCACGATGAAGCGTCCCCGCGACGGAGATAACTCCAACTACGGCGGGGTCATCTTCAACGGCATAAACGACCGCTTTATGTTTCAAACCGAGCCCGGCTACCAACCCGATCCCGCCAATGTGGACGGGCTCGAACCCCATGTTCGCAAGCTGGCCTGGTTCTCCGACCTCACCCCAACTTTCATTCATATTGCCCACGAACATCCCCGGATCATGCCCTTCCTCGAAGGGCTCTTCGGAGAAGAGGCCGTGATTTATCAGAGCATGGCCCTCCTTAAGCCCGCCGGCGGGGTCGAGAAACCCTGGCACCAGGATAATGCCTACTTCCGGGTGGAGGATCCGAAACGAATGGTCGGCATCTGGATCGCTCTCGACGAGGCCACTATCGAAAACGGCTGCATGCATGTCTGGTCCGGCGCACACCAACGGGGCCCCATGAAGCACCACCACAACGCCTCCGATTGTACCATTCTCGAAGACCGCATGAACGAACTGGAAATGACCCCCATCCCGCTTAAGCCGGGCGGCATCCTCATCTTCCACAGCAACCTACCCCACTTCACGCCTCCCAATTTCTCGCCCTACCGCCGGCGCGCCCTCCAATTTCATTACCGCCCCGCCTCCAACCAACTCATCTCCGACGAGGAATACTTCAAGGTCTTCGTCGAGGCGGATGGCAGCCCCGCTTCCTGCGTCGCCGCCCGACAGGAAAATTTCTAAAGCTTACCCTCAGCCTTAATCCAGCAACCCAACAAAAAACAAACCACCCCTAACAGCTCACCGCTTACCGTTCACAGCTCACCCCTTACCCCATCCAGCTTTATTCCATGCTCCTCTTTGTCGGAACCTACACCCGCCGCGGCGCCGAAGGGATTTATACCCTGTCCCTCGATCCTGCCACCGGAGACCTCCAACCCGTCGGCTTGACCCGGGGGATCCCCGACCCCGCTTTTCTCGATATCAGTCCGGATGGACGCCACCTCTATTCCGTCTCCGAGGTCGTCGAGTTTGACGGAAAAAAGACCGGTGCCCTCTACGCCTACGCCATCGATCCGCAGACACACGAACTCGCCTTCATCAATGCGGAGTCCTCCGGTGCACCCGGGCCCTGCCATGTCAGTGTCGACCCCACCAACCGGACCGTTCTCGCCGCCAACTACACCGGTGGAAGTGCGATCGCCTTCCCCATCCGGGAAGACGGTGGCCTCGGTCCCCTCCAGTCCCTCATCCAGCACGAGGGAAACAGCATCAACCCCGATCGCCAGGAGGCCCCCCATGCCCACTCCATTAAACCCTCTCCCGATAATCGTTTCGCTTTTTGCCCCGACCTCGGCACCGACAAGGTGATGGTTTACCGGTTCGATGCCGCCTCCGCCACCCTCACCCCCAACGATCCCGCCTTCGCACCAATCGAGCCGGGACACGGGCCACGCCATCTTTCCTTTCACCCCAACGGCCGCTTCCTCTATGTCATCAATGAACTCGGGAGTTCGATTTCCGCTTTTACCTACCGCGCGGAAACCGGCACCCTTGAGCCCATCCACAGGGTTTCTACCCTCCCCGAGGACTACCGGGGCCACAGCACCTGCGCCGATATCCACGTTCATCCTTCCGGGAAATTTCTTTACGGCTCCAACCGGGGACATGACAGCATCGCCATCTTTTCCCTGGACTCCGAGTCCGGTCGGCTCACACCGATCGGACACGAAACCCGCGACTGCAGCACCCCGAGGAATTTCGCCCTCGATCCCGCCGGCGAGTTCCTCCTCGTCGGAAATCAGGATCGCGATCTGATCAGCACCTTCCGCATCGATCCGGAATCGGGCCTCCTTGAGCATACAAACCACCTCACTCCGGTTCCCGCCCCGGTCTGCCTGAAATTCCTTCCCCAGGGCTAGCGATGAGACGCTCCATCGCGATCTCCGGAGCCAGCGGGGCGATCGGTGCCAAGTTGATGACCGCCTTTGCGGAACATGGGTCCGCTCCGAGGATCGTGGGCCTCGATGTCCGGGAACCCTCACCG
>CAYQKH010000080.1:0-1104 GCA_964417945.1 uncultured Opitutales bacterium | reverse complement strand
CCGCAGGTGTGCACACAGGTCGAGGCCGCCCTCAATCGGAATTCCCGAGCTGCCCCACTCGTCGAGTGGAAACAAGCCGACCTCTCTGACCCGCGGGACGAGCGCTGGATCTCCGTTCTCAACGAGGCTAACGCCTTTATCCACCTCGCCTTTCAAAAGCCCCTTTCCAGCTGCAGTTGGGAAGACGTCCGCGTTTCCCTCGATATGGTCAATAATACGGCTCTCGAAGCCGTTCGCAGCCCCTCTCTCGACCGTTACCTTTTTGCCTCCTCCAACCATGTCATGGGCGGATACAAGGAACCCTTCGAGACGGGTCGGTTGGCCCCGGGAGCCCTCACCACAAGCCTCCCTCCTCGCGTTGGCACCCTTATGCAGAAGGGGCGGATACGCTTGGATTTTACGCCCTACGCTTCCTGCAAGTTCGCCGGGGAGCGCCTTCTCCATGCCCTCGCGTCCCGGGAGAACGGTCGTACCACCTTCTGTGCCGTGCGGATCGGCTGGAGCATGCCCGGGGAGAACTTCCCCGCCGCACCACGGGGTATGTATACCACCGACTCCGCTTCCCCCGAACAGGAGGTGGAGCAGCAGGAACTCAGTGAAATCTGGACCCATCTCATGTGGCTCTCCGATCGCGACCTCGCGCAACTCTTTCAGAAGGCCGTTGAGGCCGATGCCGCAGACTGGCCCGACGGATTCGCCGTCATCAACGGCATGTCCAATAACCGCGGAATGCCCTGGAGCCTCGACGAAGGTCGCCGTTGGATCGGCTACGAGCCGGAAGACGATTTTTTCGAGCACCTGGAGCGCTGCGATCAACATTCGCGCCCATGAAACTCTCACTCGCCATTACTCCCTTTACCGATGAGCGCCTTCAATTGGCCGCCCAACTCGGCATTGAAGGCGTCACCTATTATAACATGCAGGGCATGCCCATGGACCTTGAGGAACTGCAGAACGCACAGTCCGAGGCCCGGCGGAACGGGGTATCCATCACCGTCGTCGAGGGAGGTCCCCCCATCGGTCACTCTGTGAGAGGCACGCCCGAACGGGTTGTATTTTTTAGTTCGAATGCTTATCAATACGGAGGGGGCGCTTTTTACCTGC
>CAYQKH010000079.1:0-12811 GCA_964417945.1 uncultured Opitutales bacterium | reverse complement strand
TTTTTCAAGATGGCCAAGTCCGGGTGGTACTGGAAGCTGGGCAAGAATGAGGGGTATGCCTCCGTCGTATATGTCGAGGACCTTGCCGAGTCTGTTCGGATGGTGCTCGAGTCCGATGCCGACACCTCCGGCACGTTCTTTATCGCGAATCCGGAAGCCCCATCTGTCTGGGAACTTCAGAAATTGATCGGCAGCCTGATGAAGGTCGAGGTTCGGCCGTTGTATACCCCCGTTTGGCTCGCACATATCATGGCATACCTGGATGCCTTCGCCGCATTTATGCTCTCCCGTGAGCGTAACCTGAGCAAAGACAAGCTCGCCGAGCTTAGGGAACGATACTGGATCTGCGATCCGTCCAGGTCCGAGCGTGTATTTGGATGGAAAGCCCGAACTCCGCTCGAGAAAGCGCTGAAGGAGACAATCGACTGGTATATCGGGGACAGGTGGCTCTGATGTTCGCGCTGCCCACAGATATACTGATTCCCGTTGCAGCCACCGCCGGGATCGGCGTGGCGCTGGTGCTTGTCATACAGCTCGCGCTCGAGAAGGTGCTCAGGTTTTCCTCGATTATCCCGGAGCCAACCGCCTGTGCCGCCTGGTCACCGGCACCCGCCGCAACCGGGATGCCCTCCGCCAATCCGGTGGCCTCCGCACCAGCCTTGAAAATCCTCGCGGACACCTCCGCCGATTCAAAAACCTCCGGCAGCCACTCCGGTCGGACATGACAGGCCTCCACCATCGTAGAGGACCACTTCCGCCCCCCCACATCGAGGAGCGCCATCCCGGAAGCGTCGGCCACATCGGTCGCAAACGCCCCGGTCAGCCGGTAGCGGATATAATCCTTCGGGAGGAGAATATGAGCCACCTTGGCAAACACCTCCGGCTCGTTCTTCTCCACCCAGCGGATCTTCGGAGCGGTGAATCCCGGCAGGATCGGGTTTCCCGTTATCTGGAGGACCCGCTCCGCGCCCACCTCCTCGGTCAGCTCGGTGCACTCTTCGGCCGTCCGCTGGTCGTTCCACATGATACAGGGGCGCAACACCTTACCGTCCGCATCGAGCAGGACCAGTCCGTGCATCTGCCCGGTCAACCCGATTGCGTCGATGGCCTCAACCTCGAGCTGCTCCATCACCTCGCGGATCGCCCGGACAGTAGCCGCATACCAATCCTCCGGGTTGGACTCGGCCCAGAGCGGCTTTGGCGTCTGGAAGTCGTATTCCGGTGCCGACACCGCCAGCACCGTGCCTCTCCCATCAATCAATACCGCCTTTGCCGACGAGGTTCCCACGTCGATCCCAATCAAATAAGGTCCGTTTGCCATGGGAAAAACCTTCACTCAATCCACCTACCACGCCAAGGGGAAAGCGATAACGGATGGAAGGCGGAATTATGGATCCCCGTTCAGAGTCAGGTTCACCCAGTGTTTAAAGAAGGGGTTGTTGAAACGGCAGCCATCCTTCCCTTTCTCCAGCACACCGCTCTCGACCAAGGTGCGGAGGTGGTGTGCGAGGTTTGAGCTGGGAGGCCATCCGAAGCGGGCGATCGTCGCCTTGGAGGGGATTTCTTTCACCCCCGGGGGCATTCTGTTATGCGTCCAACTAGACTTGGACCGGCGGCGGACCACCCCAAGGTCACTTCCGGAAACCCCGCTTCACAAAAAACCGGGTTTCTCCCCCTCTAAGGTCAGCAAAACAATTCAGCGTAAGAGCTCGACCATCGCTTCCGCCGTCCCGGTGGCGGAGGCGGGGTTCTGCCCGGTCACGAGGCGCCCGGAGACCGCTACTTTCTTTTCAAAGTTTGGCGCTTCCACAAACTCCGCACCCAGCTCCCGCAGCCGCGTTTCCAGCAGGAAGGGCATTGCGTCTGTCAACTGCACGGCATCCTCCTCCTCGTTGGTGAACCCAGTCACAATTTTCCCCTTCACCAAGGGCACGCCATCAATTTCCACCCCGACAAGGGCAGCTGGTCCATGGCAGACCGCTCCGACCACGCCACCACTGGCATAGTGCCGCGCAATGGCCTCCCGCACACTCAACGCATCAGGGAAATCCCACATCGTCCCATGGCCGCCCGCGAAAAAGATGGCAGCGAAATGACTCGGATCCAAATCGCCAAGAGCCTGGGTGGAGACCACCCCCTGCACCGCATCGAGGTCGTGCCAGAACGCCTTATTGACCGGGTCATTTAGATCAAAACTCTTCGGGTCCATCGGCGCGAAGCCGCCTTCCGGGCTGGCAAATTCGACCTCATACCCCGCCTCGGTGAAAACATGCCAGGGGTGGGCCACCTCCGATAGGAAATAACCGGTCGGAGTCCCCGTGTCGCCAATCTGGTCGTGGTTCGTCACCACGATGAGGAGGGTTTGGGCAGAGCCTCCGGTGATGAAAACAATCGCTAGGAGCAGAATCAGGATAAAGAATTGTGTCGAGTTTTTAATCATAAGAGGCCTATGTCGAAGTTTAGACCGTGAATAAAACGATTTCAAACTACATGGCTTCGATAGGCCGAAAAGGCGGACTCAAAAGCAGGCGGAATCTAAACCGGGAGGATGCCCGGGCAATGGTGCGGCTTCGGGAAGCCCGGCGGGCTTTTCGAGAATTCTACACTCAGTGTTTCTGGAGTGCTCCGAAGGATTTCCAGGTTCAATCTCAGGATATTCCCTGGGTGATAGATCAACTGAAGCGTCATGGCGGCAGAGCCGGTTGGCGACGCGCAGAACGCTTATGCCGTTGAGCCCCATCCAGGAAAAAGTTCTCCGGTTAATCGCCGGAAACCGGTCAAAAGAAAGCCACATCGCTGGAGCCACGGGGATTCATCTGTCTCCCCGAGCGACGCGGGTCAGCCATGACCTTGATCTATTCCACGACTCTGAAGTGGCGGTGGCGGAAGCCTTTCGCAAGGACTCGAAAATTTTAACCGAGAATGGCTACCAGATCGAGGTATCCTTGTCTCAGCCGGGTTTTATCCGCGCACACGTCACGGACTCGGAGGATAGCCTCCTCGTCGACTGGGCTCACGATTCAGTTTGGCGGTTCTTCGAACCGGTTCAATTGGAAGAGGTGGGCTGGGTTCTGCATCCGGTAGACCTGGCGGTAAACAAGGTCCTGGCCCTCGCCGGACGGGACGAACCTCGGGATTTCCTAGACATCCTCTACTTGCATAAGAACGTGCTATCGTTAGGTGCCCTGCTTTGGTCAGCAGCGGGAAAAGACCCGGGAATGAATCCTGCCATGCTGCTGGAGCTACTGAAGCGTAAAGGTCGGATCACCAAAGAAGAAATCGCCCGGCTCGACCTTCGGGTTGACGTCAACTTGGAGAAAATCCACCTCGAATGGAAACAAGCCCTTAAAGAAGCCGGGGTCTGGATTCGGCAACGACCGCCGGAGGAAGCGGGTTGTCTCTACACTCACCCGGAAACAGGGCGACTTTTTGTCCCGGAGAATAAGGAACCGGCCGAGTTACATCGCGGTAAGCCAGGTGGGGTCTTACCCCGGATCCACGGGGTTCCGGCCAACAGTTTTTGTGATACTCCCGAGATGCAGTCCGCTATTGAGTCTTTTTTTATGCGGAAACTTCTTGGATGAGAAGGCGAAAAGATGCAATTCCGCCTCTCCGGTTTTCGCTTCCTAATCCCTTCGCAAGGCCCTGCCCGAAAAATCATAGGTACCCGTTGAAAATATTCTGCAGCCGCTCCTGTCGGCCGCTCGGCACGCTCGGCTCGCCTTTGTTCAGGATATAGGCCTCCAACTCGGCCAGACGGGTTCCCCCGGATTCAATCTTCCTCCCCAGCTCGCTGTCCCAGGAGGCGTAGCGGGTCTTTACAGCTTCTTCCAGTTTTCCGTCCGCGCGGATCGCCGCCGCGATTTTCAGCCCACGGGCAAAGGCGTCCATCCCGAGAATGTGCGCGTGGAACAAGTCTTCCGGCTCAAAGCTTTCCCGGCGTCGCTTCGCGTCGAAATTTAGTCCTCCCGTCGTAAAGCCGCCCATTCGCAGGACCTCCAGCATGACCTGGGTGGTCAGGTAAAGATTCGCGGGAAATTCATCCGTATCCCAGCCGATATTTTCCGTTCCGTCGTTCGCGTCAATCGACCCCAACGCCCCCGCTCCCGCAGCCACCCGCAGCTCGTGCTGCATCGTATGGCCCGCCAGCTGCGCGTGATTCGTTTCGAGGTTTAGCTTGAAGTGCTCCATCAGCCCGTATTCCCGCAGAAAATTAAGGCAGGCCGCCGCGTCGCTGTCGTATTGATGCGTTGTCGGCTCCTTCGGCTTCGGCTCGATGTAAAACGGCCCCTCAAACCCGATCGACTGCTTATAATCCACTGCCATCTGCAGGAACCGCCCGAGGTGGTCCAACTCCCGCTTCATGTCCGTGTTCAACAAAGTCGTGTAGCCCTCCCGACCTCCCCAAAAGACATAGCCCAGCCCGCCGAGCCGGTGGGTGACCTCGATCGCCTTTTTTACCTGCGCCGCCGCATAGGCGAAAACGTCAAATTCCGGCGAGGTCGCCGCTCCGTGCAGGTAACGCGGATGGATGAACAGGCACGCCGTCCCCCAGAGCAGGGTCTTCCCGCAGGCCTTCTGCTCCTCCTCGAAAACCGCCACCACCTCGTCGAGGTTCGCGTTCGTCTCAGCGAGCGTCGCCCCCTCCGGTGCGATGTCCCGGTCATGAAAGCAATAAAAATCCAGCTGTAGCTTTTCCAGAAACTCAAAAAAAACACGCGCCCGGTTTTGCGCGTTTACCACCGTCTCGCTTCCATCATCCCATGGCATCTGCGCCGTGCCCACCCCGAACGGATCACTCAGGGGGTTCCGCATCGTGTGCCAGTAGGCGGAGGCAAACCGCAAATGCTCACGCATCGGTTTACCTTCTACCCGTTCATCAGGGTTGTAGTGACGGAAGGCGAAGGGGTTGTCGCTTCCGGGGCCTTCGTAGTCAACGCGGGGGAGTTCGGAGATTGTTTTCATGTAGGTGAGGTCTACCTTAACGAGCTTCTCCATTCCACCGTCAAAGCATTTCCACACCTAGCGGGTTCTTTGCCAAAAAGGATTGTCCTGCCCGTGTAGCGTCCTCAAGTTCAAATCCGACAAAGGGGCGGCAAAAATCGCTCCTTTTCCAGCTAAGGTAATCAAGATCAAACTGCTAACCCAATCATATGGCATCTGTATCCCTGAAAAAATTGACCAAAATTTACGCCGGTTCTGGCAAACAGCCTGATGTCCTCGCCGTTAAGGGCATCGATCTCGAAATTGTAGACCATGAGTTCATGGTTCTCGTCGGGCCCTCCGGCTGCGGGAAATCCACCACTCTCCGGATGCTCGCCGGTCTCGAGGAAATTTCCGATGGGGAATGCTATATCGGGGATCGTATCGTCAATGATGTCCTTCCAAAAAATCGGGATATCGCCATGGTCTTTCAAAATTACGCCCTCTACCCCCACATGACCGTTTACGACAATATGGCCTTTGGTCTGAAGCTGCAGAAGAAGCCGAAAAAGGAAATCGACGAACGCGTCAAGGAGGCCGCCGATATCCTCGGCATCCAGGAACTCCTCGAGCGCAAGCCCAAGGCGCTCTCCGGCGGACAGCGTCAACGAGTGGCCGTCGGACGGGCCATTGTGCGCCAGCCGAAGGTCTTCCTCTTCGACGAACCTCTGTCCAATCTCGATGCCAAAATGCGCGTGCAGATGCGCACCGAGATCTCCAAACTCCACGCGAGCCTTGCCGCAACCATGGTTTATGTCACCCACGACCAGGTCGAAGCCATGACCATGGGCGACCGGATCTGCGTCATGAACGGTGGGGAAATCATGCAGGTCGCCGAGCCCCTCGAACTCTATAATTATCCCAAGAATATGTTCGTGGCGGGCTTTATTGGCAGCCCTCCCATGAATTTCCTCCACGGAACCGTCCAGGAAGATTCCAGGAAGCTTCAGTTTGCGGAGGACAGTGACCTGCCCTCACGCCTCGTCTTTCCGCTCAATGAACGCCTTTCCCAGCTCGCCCGCCCCTACCTCGGCAAACCGATTGTCTTTGGGATTCGGCCCGAGAATATTTCCGACGCCCTCTTCGTAGAGGCCTCCCCTTCCAATGCCCCGATCAAGGCCAAGGTCGAGGTCTCCGAGCCGATGGGCTCCGAAACCTTCCTCTACCTGACCACCGGGAAGCATAGCCTTATCGCTAAGGTCCGTTCCACCGACCGCTACCAGATCAACCAGGATGTGGACCTCATCTTCGAGGAAGAGCGGGCCCTCCTCTTCGATCCAGATACCGAAGTCGTCCTTAAATAATCCGGACCCGCTCGTCTGCCACGCTTCTAATCGACCCACCGCTCCCACAGGAGGGTTCCGTCCGCCGCAAAACACTCGATCCGGACCCGCCGGTCCGCTGCCGTCCCGCTCAGCGATACCATGCAGTAGTTATTCTGGCCGGTCAGGGTCCCTTCCACCAGCGCCGGATCCTTCGCTTTCGGCGTCGAGGCCACGTCCCTCCAGGGTCCACTGCTCAGGGCCGACGAAGTCAGGTCATGGACCGTGATCCCTCCGTCTAGCTCTACCCGATAAAATCCGCTGTGGTGGACATCCCCGGTAAGGAAAAAGACCCCCTCAATTGCTTCCTCTTCGATAAAGGTAAGGATCGAATCCCGATCCTGCGGATAGTTCGCATGCCCATCGCTCCCCGCCATCACCGTCGGGAGGAACGGGTTGCCGGTCACAATGAATCGGTGCGGATACAACGGCTTCCCGCTGTAGGTCTTGAAATCCGTGATATGCGACAGGGTCTGCTTCAGCCATTCCCGTTGCGCTTCCCCGTATTGCGATTTCTCCGGATGGCGCTCCGGGTCGAAATTTGAATCGTCGCGGTAGGTCCGGTTGTCCATCAGAATGAAGGCCGCATCCCCCCAATAAAAAGTGCCGAACGTCCCCGGAAGTTCCGGCAAACCCCAGGTCGGGTTTCCCCAATAACGCTGGAAAGCCTCCGTCGTCTCCCCTTTGAAGGAATAAGCGCGGTTGCCGTCGTTCGAGCTGTAATCGTGGTCATCCCAGATCGCGTAGTGCGGCATCGCTGCCAGCAAGGGCTGGAAATCCGGGGTGGACCGGTTCTTCGAGAAGCGATACCAGATCCCGCTCCGTGAACTGAAATCCGCCTCCCGCAGATAAAGATTGTCTCCCCCCCAAACCATCAGATCCGCCCCCGAACGCGCCATCTGCCGGAAGATTTCCGTTCCCTGCCCGTAGGGATCGCCGGGGCGATCATAAGGCGCGTCGTTGATATAGGCGCAGGAACCAAATAAAAAGGAGAAATCCGGTGGATTGTTGTTCCGACGCCATTCCCATAACTCCGTCGTCTCAAACTCCAGAGGGTAGTCAAAGGGCTGGCGGCGTCCATCCAGATACAAACGATAGACATAGGTCGTCCCCATTTCCAGGACCGGCAGGCGGAAAAGGATGGGTTGGACCCCGGCCGGGGTCGGGCGCGGACGGTTCATCTCGATGCGCTCCATCGTTGACCGGTCTCCCTTGACCCAATACTGGATTTCCACCGATTCCGCACCACGGGTCTCCACCCAGATCGTCATTTCCCGGTGCGCCTGGTGCCCCAACATCGGTCCCGATACCCATTCGCCGGCACCCAGTAACGGAACGGGCAGGATCGATAGGATTACCATTAGGGCAAACGGAAAGAGACCACGACGCTTCACTTGCATTTCAAAAACGTCTGCTCACCCCACCCCGTCGTCAACCGGGATTGGTTTCCGACATTAATTTGTCACATCGACCGCTCGCTTAGATCTGAGACTGGCTGGACGTCAGCCCGTTCTCGATCGCGAAGCGCGTCAGCCCTGCCGCATCGTGGATATTCAACTTGCGCATCAGGTTCCAACGGTGGGTGTTTACGGTCCCGATACTCAGGTTCAGCTTCTGGCTGATTTCTTTGTTGGTATGGCTCTCGGCAATCAGCTGGAGAATCTCCCGCTCTCGGGCCGTCAGGGAATCCACCAGGGTTTGTTGGTCCGGCTTCAGAATCATCTCCTTCATCGCCACCATCGCAATATTACTGAAAAAAGGTTGGCCCCGAATCGCCATCTCCAGCGCTTTTTCCAGCTCCTCCAACCCCATGTTCTTCTCCAGAAAGCTGTCCGCCCCCCCTCGGATGGCTTTTTGCACCACGTGGCTTTCCGTGTGCCCTGTGAAGACCATTACGAAAAGTTCTGGATTCCAGCGCTTTAAGCGGTGCAGCACATCGATCCCGTTCAATCCCGGCAACCCGATATCCAGCAGAACCAGATCCGGCTCGCTTTGCTGACAGGCCTCCAGTGCATCCGTCCCGTTGCTGGTCTGTCCTACAAACTCAAGAGTCTCGTGCTCTTTCACGACCTCGACCAGAAAGTCGGTCAGGATTTTCTGGTCTTCGATGATGAATACTTTTTTCACGGCCAATGCCCTACCCGCAGGAAGCAATAGTAATAATATCTCAAACTTCTTAACAGTTCCTTCGCGACACGCAACCCTATACCGCCCCTCCACACTCTCCTATGCCGGCGCGAATCCCGCCATCAACACAATACCCAGACGACCCACGCCCCTAGCAAACTTTTCGCACTCCATGCTGCGGTTCGGATCCAGTTCGTCTGGACCAGGGCGGCGAGGATCGCCGCATCCCGACCCTTTCCCAAAAGTCGCCGGTGCAACGGCACCTGGAGAAAGGCCGTGGAAAGCCACGTAGCAAGAATCAGGGACAAACCCGTCAGGGCGAGCGCGCGTCCATACCCTTCCTCCACCGGAAAGACCGCCAGCCACAATCCCGTTAACAGCTCGGTTACCATCAGCGGGAAGACCACCGGGGTGATCCGTTGCATGTGTTTCCGGTGGTGGCGTTCAAACCCCCTTTCCGGCAATTCCGCAAAGCCGGGATAAATTACCACCTGCACGGTCCAGATCAGACCCGTGAGAAAAAAGGTGGCCAGAAGGTTAAAAAATAGGACAATCATTCCGATCTTCTGGATGATGAAATCTGCATTAAATCGAGTTGTCAGCCTCGCATTCGCGGTCTGCGGGTTCGTCGCGGTGCTCTCCGCTCCGGCGTCAGAGGCCCGCGCAGAAGCCTCCCCCAAGGAAGACTATCCCATCGGCAGGGAGTCCGGCTTGGCGATCATGGAGGAGCGGCGTCAGCTCCAGACCATTGATTCCGAGGTTGCCGTAATCACCCTCACCATCATCGACGACAGCGGTGAAATCACCAACCGCCAATTGCTCACCGCCACCCGCCGCAACGGGCATCGACTCCGCCGCGCCCAGTCCCCGCCACCCGCCGCAACGCTTTTGGCCGGTTCGACTACCTCGTTCGCTTTCTCGCCCCTGAAGAGATCGCCGGTACTACCCTCCTGTCCAAAGAAAAGGAAGCCGGTGAAATCGAACAATTTCTCTACCTGCCTGCCCTCGGCATGGTCAATGCCATCACCGGCGAGGCCCGGCGACGCTCCTTTATGGGCTCGGACTTCACCTACGAGGACCTCCAACGCGAAAGCACCGCTGATTACCAGTACGCCTATGTCGGGGATTCCCGGATCGGCAGCCGCGCCGTCTACAAGGTGGTCGCCGTCGCTTCCGCACCCGGGACCAAACGCATCACCGGCTACGCCCGCCGGATCCTCTACCTCGATAAAGAATCCCTCGATATCCTGAAAATCGAATTTTTCGATGCCTCCAATGTCCATGAAAAGACCCTTGAGGCTTTCGACTACGGATCCGAAGAAGTCGAAGGAACCGCCACCCGGCCCCACCGCGCCGTCATGAGCAATCACCTCAAAGGCACCACCTCCGTCATGACCCTGCGCAAAAGCAGACTCGATCTCCCCCTTCAGGCCGGCCTCTTCGAGCGCGACAACTTGAAATCCATGACCTCCGAGGAGGTCGAAGGCCTTCTCGGCCCGTTCTGATCCGATGGCGGCGTTCGGGATGTCAACCACCGGCTCCCCTCCGCCAAACTGCCTGTGAGTCGGCTATTCGCATTCTTTTATAAATGGGGCGGGATCGGGGTCCCGCTGGTTCTGCTCGTTACCCTCGCCCTCTCCACCTTCGTTCCCCGGACGACCATCGAGGTCTCCAACGAGAGCCTGATGGGCCGAAGCCCCGCCCTTACCGCAGAATATGAAAAGGTCAGGGAGGAATTCGGATCCGACGAAATTGTTGCCGTCTACGCCCGGCATCCCGCCCTCTTCTCCTCGGAGCATCTCGAAATGCTCGCCGCCTTGCACCGGGAATTTGCCCGTCTCCCACAGGCCCAGCGCGTCGAAAGCCTCTTCTCCGTATCCAATATCGCACGGACCCCCGATGGCATCGAGACCGGACCTCTCCTCAACCCGAACTTTATTCCTCCCGATGCCGAAACCCTTCAGCGCAAGAAGGAACTCGCCCTTCGCAACCCCCTCCTTCGCGAAAAACTCATCTCCGCCGACGGCGAGGCCACCCTCTTTTCCATTTACCTAAAGTCCTACGAGGAGGGTGCCTCCGACAGCCATGCACGCCATTACCGCGAAGTCTTCCAGAATATCGAAGCCATTCTCGACCCCCACCGGCACGGCTTTCAGGAACTTTACCAGGTCGGCGCTCCCGCCGTCCAGGAGACCATGGGGCGGTTTATCCTTGAGGATCAGCGCCTCCTCCTCCCTCTCGCCGCTGGCATCCTCGTTCTCCTCATCGGGCTCCTTCTCCGCAGTTTCCTTGCCGCCCTCGTCCCCGTTCTCAATACCCTCATCGCGTCCGTCTGGGTCCTTGCCGCCATGGTCCTCCTCGGGATCCCGGTTAATATCCTCAACTCCATCCTTCCCGCACTCCTTCTCATTATCGGGGCGACCGAGGACGTCCACTTCATGGCCGAATTCAAGCGCGAGGTCCGGGCCGGACGGTCCAACCGCGACGCCGTTTGCGAGGTCGGCGAGAAAATCGGCCTTACCCTCCTTCTCACCGGCATCACCACTACTCTCGGGTTCGCCTCCACCGCGATCGCCAATCTCGAAATTCTCCGCCAGTTCGGTATCACCGCCGGCCTCGCCATGTTCGCCCGCCTCGGGCTCACCATCGCCTTCCTCCCCGCCCTCCTTCGCCTCCTCCCCTCGCGAAACAAGGAAAGCGCCCCCGACCGCCCCGCCCAAACGCCTTCCGCCCTTCCGGAGAAGGGACCCGCCGCCAACTATGTCCGCTTTATCATGGGCGGCGTTCTCATGCGCCCCAAGCTCGTCATCTTCCTCCTCGCCTCCATCGCCCTCGGCTTTACCTATTTCGCCCAACGGGTCCAGGTCGGCAACGACCTCATCGAATTCCTCGATCCCGAGACCGAACTCGTTCGGCAGGTCGAGCAAACCGGCGACGAACTCGCCGGGACCAAGGTCTTTTTCCTCACCCTCTACGACCGGCCCGGCACCTTCCGGTCACCAGAGGGCCTCCAGCTCATTGCTCGCATCCAGAACAGCCTCGACCTATCCGGCCGGATCGATTCCACCACCTCCCTCGCCAACTTTATCTCCCTTATGCACGGAGAGTTTACCGGACAGGCCACCGAGGGACTCGTCATTCCCGATACCGACAATCTTATCCCTCAATACCTTCTTCTCCTCGACCCTTCCAACCTCAGACCCTACGTCAACGCTGATTACAGCACCGTCAACATTGTCGTGCGAACCAACATCCATGACAGCCGGGAATTCTCTTCCCTCTACCAGCTCATCGCTTTTCGCGTCGGCAGCGGCCAGTTCGGGAATATCGATTTTACCGTCACCGGGCAGTCCATCCTTATTGCCGAAGCCGTCGATGAGATCGTCAGGGGGCAGGTTCTCTCCCTCGCCGTGATCATTGTGATTCTTTTTGTCATCGTCGCTTCTCTTTTTCTCTCCTGGAAAGCCAGCCTGCTTGCCGTCCTCTCCAACCTCTTCCCCATTGCCATCCTTTTCGGGGTAATGGGTCTTCTCCAGATCCCCCTCAACGCCGGAACCTGCATGGTCGCCGCCATCACGGTCGGGATTGCCGTGGATGACACCCTCCACCTCATGGTCCGCTACAACCGCGAGCTCAAGATCCTCCGCAACGAAAACCGGGCCATCGAGGCCTCCCTCCTCGCCGAATTCCAGCCCGTCGTCGCAACCAGTCTTGCCCTCGTTGCCGGTTTCAGCGTCCTCCTCCTCTCCCACTTCATCCCCCTCCGCCAGTTTGCCGGTCTCAGCGCCCTCGTCATTTTTCTCGCCGTCATTTCCGACCTCCTCCTCACCCCTGTCCTCCTTTCCACCACGCGCCTCATCACCCTCTGGGATCTCCTCGGCTTGCGCCTTCGCCGCGCCCTTCTTGAGCGCTCCTCCTTCTTTGAAGGCATGCGCCCATGGCAGGCCAAGAAAATCATCCTCAGCGCAAACCTCGAATCTTTCGAAAGCGGAGCGTATCTCGTCCGGCAAGGGGATCTCGGTGACACCATGTATGTTGTCATTGATGGCGAAGTCGAGGTGCGTCGCGGTCGGGATCAAGAGAAAACGCTCATCGCCACCCTCTCCGCTGGGGACCTCTTTGGCGAAATCGCCCTCGTTTCGCGCAGCCGACGAACCGCCGATGTCGTCGCCGTTTCCCCCACTCGCGTCCTCGCTCTGGATTGGAACAGCCTTCTCAGCCTCCACCGCTACGCCCCCTACCTCTCCTCCCGGATCTTCCTCAACCTTTCCCGGATCCTCGGAGAGCGCTTGATCAGTTCCCTCGGGCGCCTCGATACCGCCGCGCCCTTCCTTCTCGACCTTGAACGAAAAGCAACCCGCCCTCCCCACCCGGAATCC
>CAYQKH010000078.1:0-12869 GCA_964417945.1 uncultured Opitutales bacterium | reverse complement strand
CGTCGTTTCAGCGGCTGTCGCCGCCGCCATGTCCAGTGTTGACTCAGGGGTCAACTCCATCACCGCTGTCGTCATGACCGACTTTCTCGACCGCCTCGGATGGAAGTTTAAAAGCGAGTCCGGTCATGTCCGGTTCTCCAAGGTCCTGGCCTTCTCCATCGGTGCGATTGTGATCGGTGCGAGCATGTTTGTCGGGGAGGTCCCGGGTAATTTTACGGAAATGGCCACCAAGACGGCCAATCTCCTCGTCACCCCGCTGTTCGCCTTGTTCATCCTAGCGCTGTGGGTTCCTTTTTCTACCCCCCTCGGTGCCTTTCTCGGGTTTGCCTACGGATTTTCCACCGCCATCCTCATCGCCTTCTGGGAAACGATCCTCGGCAGCCCCCAACTCAGCTTTCAGCTGATTGGTCCGGGAGCGCTCACCGCCAATCTTTTGGTCGCCCTGGCCGTTTCCTATTTCGGCCCCGGGCGCGAGCAGGGCCGGGCCACGAAAATTTGGCTCTTTACCGGTTTGACGGTCCTTGCCCTGGCATGGCTCTTCCTCTTTGCGAAATGAATAGGTCCGTTTCCCCGGCCCTACCACGCGACAAAGTTCACCAGCCGGAGGGCCGAGGCGCATAAACGCACCATTGGGTGCGGGACGATGCGCGATCCAGCCTCATAACGGAGCGGATCGCGCCGGTTGGCTCGATGAAATATCCGGGCTAAACTCCCGCCTTCGATTTCTTCTCCGCGTTCGTCTGGTCCGATTGAGCGGTCAACTGGCGCGTCTCCTCCGCGCGCTCCGCCAGCTCCTCCATCGTGGCTGTCTTGAACCGGACCGCCCCATTGAAATCATCGCGGGTCGCGACGGTGGGCCCTTTTGCCAGCCGTTCCTTCGCCTTCGGAATTTCCTCCGCCCACTGCGGCAGCCAGGCTGCAAGCGCCACGAGCATCTCATCCGTCATCTGCCAGACCTCGGGAGGGTTACATACCGCACCCACCAGGGGGTCCAGCAGCATGGCCTGACGCAGTAATTCGATATCGCCCTCCACCGCGGCCTCCACCGAAAGGCGTTGCACATTCACACTGTTCTGGCAGACCGCCGCACAACCCGGGGGAAGATCGCCCACGAGCGTCATATTGATGCCATTGGCATCGACATATCCGGGAGCCTCGATGATGCAGTCGTCCGGAAGATTCGTGATCGCTCCATCGTTCACCCGGTTGAAATGACCCCGGTAGATTCTTCCCGTTTCCAGCGATTCGATAATCCGGCTGCCATGTTCCTGACTGCGGTTCGCCGGATCGCTGTAGTCCTTGGGCGGTTCTTTTAACCAGTTGGGAAAGTCGGTTTTAAACCACCCTCGGGATTCCTGGCAAATCCTCAGGTAACCTCCGGTTTCTCCGTTGGACCATCCAAAATCCGTATCGATCCAGTTCAGGATTTCGTCCTCCCGCTTGCGATACCAGGGAATATACTCACTGAGGTGCCCATTGGACTCCGTGCTGTAGTAGCCAAATCGACGGAGCATATCGATCCGCAGTTTCTCCGATTTCGAAAATTTCTCGTGTTGCTCAAACGCCTCCAGCAATTCTTCCTTCCCGATCGTCCGGCCCTGGTGACGGAGCTGGACAAACCAGGTCTGGTGGTTGATGCCGGCGCAGATGTAATCCAACTCCTCGGGTTCCAACCCGAGCGCCGTCGCAATCTGCTTATGACCGCCTTGGACGCCGTGGCACAAGCCGACGCAGTCCACCCCTCCATACCAGTTCGCCGCCCAGGTCAGCATCGCCATCGGGTTGGAGTAGTTCAATAGAAGCGCATCCGGCGCCGCCACTTCCCGGATGTCTTTGCAGAGGTCGAGAATGACCGGGATTCCACGCTGCCCATAAAAGATACCTCCGGCGCAAAGGGTGTCGCCCACGCATTGGTCCACCCCGTATTTCAGCGGAACGTTGATGTCGTGAACAAAGGCATCGAGGCCGCCCACCCGCACCACGCAGAAAATATAGTTGGCATCTTTTACCGCCTCCCGTTGGTCCATCGATTTTTCGATCTGGATATCGATCCCGTTCGCGTCAATGTCCCGTTGAGTCAATTGATACACCCGGTCCAGGTTGCCCTCATCGATATCCATGAAGGTGATCTTGGTTTTCCATAATTCCGGGACCGCCAGGATGTCACCCACCAAACGGCGGGTGAATCCTACGCTCCCTGCTCCAATAAAGGTGATTTTCATAGTGTGTTTTAGAAGGTTTGAATTAGACCATGAAAACTGAGATGCAGAATGCAAAGGAAAACCGAAAACCGGATGCCTCCAGTCCCCTCCTGGAACTC
Organism: uncultured Opitutales bacterium; assembly: GCA_964417945.1. Classification (GTDB taxonomy): domain Bacteria; phylum Verrucomicrobiota; class Verrucomicrobiia; order Opitutales; family JABSRG01; genus CAYQKH01. Next base: position 10,549 of record CAYQKH010000078.1, on the reverse strand, counting down.
CAGCAACAGCCCTTTCTATTCGGACGACACTACGCCGTCCTTCGCAGCGGTTGGGTCCAGCTCGTCTTTCAAACGGACTCCGCCGATTTCGGCCCGGCTCAGACCTGGATGGCTTTTGACGCCCGCGACTCCGCACAAAGCATCCGAAAATCCAATGCCTTCAACTGGGATCCCGCACAAGGTCTCCACCTTTCCGCCACCACCATCCTGGTCGGGGATTGGCCCTTTACCGCCGTCGGGCACAACGCCTCCATGCAATGGATCCAGGATGACCCTACCGGAGCCGCTCTTCTTCTGCACTGGTGGGCCGGAGGTTTCGAGATCCGGGAAACCTGGTCCACCCTTTCCGAAGCCGGTTGGTTCACCCACCGCATCCAGATCCGAAATCGGAACATGGCCGGGGTCGACCGCGCCTGCCTCCGGATTCACCTCCCCGGCGAACCGCTCTCCGTCTCGGATTCCCCCGGGATGATAACCCGGAATGGCGCCCATTTCTGGCAGCTGCAGCCCCTTTCCCCCGAATTCCCCCAGGCAACGCGAAGCGGAAATGATTGGAGCTTATTCTCTCCACCGCTCGAGCCAGGGGAATCCTCTTCCCTGCATCTGGCCAGGGGAATCCTCGAGGAGGCCCCCGCCCCGGGAGTTCATTTTCCTTTTCCAGCCCAACCAAACCGTCCCGCCCCCGCCCTCCAAATCGAGGGCGGGGATCCGCTCATTGAATCCCTCGCCCTCAAGGTCGCAGCCGGCCTTCCCGGGATGATCGCCGAGAATGGCACCATGAATGCCGGTATTTTCGAGTATGGACGCCAGTGGGTCCGCGACACCGCTAATACCGCCCTCGGTGCCCTCCACCTTGGCCACACCTCCCTCTGCCGGGGGGCCATCGAGCGTATCTTCGAGGATATGGTGGATTCCTCCGGGACGACCATGGTCGCCGGCGTCTTCGAAAACCCCGACCTCGAGCAATTCGACCAGATGGGGGAAGTGCTCCACCTCCTTCGCTCTTACCGGGACTGGACTGGCGATTCCTCGCTGATACAGCGCTACCGGGATAAAATCCGTTCCCTCGTCGAACGACCCCTCCAGCCCATCTTCCGCGACGAGACCGGCATGGTCCATAACCGACGGGAATTCTGGGAGCGCACCTTTACCGATGGCTATGAATTGGCCTACCAGATCTACCTGATTCTCGGCCTCCGCGAGGCCGCGTCCCTTGCCGGGGATCTCGGTGTCCCCGAAAAGCGTGAGGTCTGGCTCGAAGAAGCGGACCGGGTCCTCCAAACCCTGCTCCACCATCCCCGGTTTGCCCTCGTTCATGAGGGTCGCCTCCTCAAGCGGCGGGACCGTGATGGGAACCCAACCTTCCTCGTCGAGCGAAATTCCCGGGCTATTCCCGATTCGCCCTCCGCCACCGAAGTCGTTCACGCCCTCGATCCCGATGCCACCCTCGCCCTGCCCCTCGCCCTCGGCATCCTTCCCCCTGATCTCCCGCTCGCCCAGCCAACACTCGACCGGCTCGAGTTCCTCAAGAATGCCCGTTGGAGCGGCGGGGGCTACGAACGCTACCACTCCAGCAGCCAGATTGATCAACCGGGGCCCTGGACCTTTGCCACTACTTTCATCCTCAGAGCACAACACGAGGCCGGACGATTCGAGGATTCCCGGGAGAACCTCGCCTGGCTTGATTCCTCCGCCGGAGGCCCAACCGGATCCTGGTTTGAGGAGATCCCAATCAACCGTTCGCAAATGAAAAAATGCGGATTGCTGCCCTGGACCTCCGCCGAGATCGCCCTTTTCATCGTCCGCCATTACCTCGGGGTCCACTTCCGCAACCGCAACCTCGTTCTCCGCCCGAGACTCTTCCCCGGCGCCGGGGCCTTTTCCGCTGAAATCCCTTTTCCACAAGGCACCCTTCACCTTCAATTCGATTCCCCCGGCCCGTTTCAGAAGGCCACCTTTCAGGGGCTTTCGCTTCCTTCAGAAATACCCGGCCATTTTGAAATGCCCCCGGGCGTCCAGTCCGGGACGGTTCGCTTCCACTGATCGGGTCTACGAAGGCTCCTTCTCCGACAGTTCGTTCTCTTCTTCTCCTTCGTAACAAGCCTTCAATTCGTCGATCTTGGTTTTTTCCCAGGCCGGTGTCTTCAACCGGTAGGCAGAACGTCCCAATAAATGGGCCGCCACCGGCGTCGTGAAATAGAAGAAACAGATGATCAGAATTCCTTCGAAAACCACCCAGGGGTTTCCGAACTGGATCATCGCCGCCAGAACCAGCAGGGTTCCTCCAAAGGCGCCCGCCTTCGTCGCGGCATGCATACGACAATAGAAATCCGGCAAGCGCACCACCCCAAGAGCCGCTACAAAAGCAAAAAATGCTCCCGGGAGAATGAAGAAGGAAAGGAGTATCGTCATGGTTGCTTCCTCCCTTTGTCCAGGTAACGGGCCAGCGCCACCGTGCCAAGAAAGGAGATGACCGCAAGCGCCATCGCCACATTCAGGTAGGTTGAGTTGTCACTCTCCAGGGCTACGAGGATCAGCGTCGCCAGGCAGAGCCCCGAAATCAGATCCAAGGCCAGAACACGGTCCGCGATCAACGGCCCCCGCAACAGGCGAAAGAAGGCCAGCAAAAAAGCAATCGCTATAAAAACGGTCGATAGACCCATCACCCAGTCCGGGATCTCAGAATACATCTCTCACCCTCCTTTCAAAATCCGTTTTGATTTTCTTACGAAACGCCTCCGGCTCACCAATATACATGGAGTGGATGTAGAGTCGGCTTTTGTCGGAGCGAACATCGATCGACAAGGTCCCCGGGGTCATCGTGATCAGGTTGGTCAGCAGCAATAATTGCAAATCGGTCAACGGTTCCAGCTCCACCTCAATGAAGCCGGGATCCATCAAATGCTTCGGGGTCAGGATATCCAACGCCACCTGGAAGTTGGAAAGCACCACTTCCACGACATAAAACACAAAAAACTCTCCCAGCCTGAGCAGCCGGAGCGGAAACGAACGCTTTTTCTTAGCCATGCGGATCGCTCCTTTCTTCCGATGCAGCCTTCGCTTCCTCATCGGCCTCGGCCGATGCCACAAAAAACGCGTCGCCCCGCTGTTCGAAAACCGCCTCGATGTAGATCTGCGGATTCAGGACCGTCCGGGCAGCTTCTTCGGACATCTGATACAAGGGACGACCATACAAGCTGAGCGCGAGGGTCATCAGCGACAAGCTCGCGATCGGCACCCAGAGCAGGTAACGGCCACTGGAGGCTCCCTCTGCTTTCGCCTCCCGATCTTCCTGCGGATCCGCCTTCCAGAAGACGTTTGCCCAGATTTTGGTCATCGAGTAGAGCGTCAACGCTCCCACCAGCAGGGCCGCTGTTGTGGCGATGTAGGCCCCGCTTTCCAAACCTGCCCAGATCACCAGCAGCTTCGCCCAGAAGCCGGATAGCGGAGGAATCCCCCCAAGCGAGAAGGCCGAGATGAAAAACAACAGCGTGATCCACGGAGCTGCCTTGAAAAAGCCTCCCACTTTCTTCAGGTCGTCCGTTCCCTGCGCATGGGTCACCCATCCGCTGACCAGAAACAGGTTCGTCTTCACGATGATGTGGTGGATCAGATAAAAAATCGCACCTGCCAACGCTAGAGGAGTCATCAGCGCCAATCCAAGAATCATGTAGCCGATCTGGCTGATGATGTGAAACGACAAGATCTTCCGCATTGTCATCTGGGATGCCGCGCCCAGGACCCCGGTTACCATCGTCAGGACCGCGAGGATCAGAAGCAGGGCGTTCGTGAATTCCTGATCCTGGGTGAAAAACAGGGTGAAGGCCCGGATCAGGGCATAAACCCCAACCTTCGTTAACAAGCCCGCGAATACCGCGGATACCGCCACCGCAGGGGTGTGGTAGGAGGCCGGCAGCCAGAAGAAGAATGGAAACAAACCCGCCTTGATGCTGAACGCCACCAGAAGCAGGACGGCGGACGTATTGACCAGCAGGTTGTCCGGGTCCGCCGCTATTTTTACCGCCAGGTCCGCCATATTCAGCGTCCCCATCTTGCCATAGAGAATCCCGAGACCCCCGAGGAAGATCATCGAGGATAGCAGGTTGATCGTCACATATTTCAGCCCCCCCTCCAGTTGCTCCTGCTTCTGCCCAAGAGTGATCAACACAAAGGAGGCGATCAGCATGACCTCAAACCAGACGTAAAGATTAAAAAGGTCACCGGTCAGGAAGGCCCCGTTTACCCCCATCAGCAACAGATGGTAGAGCGGAAAATAAAGCCCGCGCTGGATGTCCCGCGCAATATCCCCCATCGAAAAAATCCCGACCGTCAACCCGATGATCGCCGTGATCAAAACCATCATTGCCGACAGCGGATCCGCCACGAGGACAATCCCGAACGGCGGAACCCACCCACCCATGTAAACCGCCTGGATTCCATCCCGGAAGACGACCATGACCAGCGCGATTGCGGCCGCCAGCATTCCCACCATCCCGATTCCCGCAATCAGCCGCTGCAGACCCAGGCGCTTCGGCGCAAAAATTCCCGCCAGCGCAACAAGGGCCGGAATGAAGATCGGTAAAGTAGGCAATAGATCCTTCATGAGTCCGTTTTGCGAAGGGCGTCCACGTCGTCTGTTCCAATGGTTTCAAAAACGCGGTGCACCAATGCCAATAAAAAGGTCACCAACCCGAATCCAATAACGATCGCGGTTAAAACCAGGGCTTGGGGTAATGGATCCGCATAAGTCCCCGTCAAAACCTTTTCCCCGCTGTCAATCAAAGGCGGGGCCGCACGGGTCAGCCCAGCCGAAACAAATACCATCATGTTGACCGCCTGGCTGATCAGGATCACCCCGATGACCAGCCGCGTCAGGCTGCGCCTTAGGAGACAGAATATTCCCGTTCCAAACAACGTTCCAATGAGCAGTGCAAGTAAAATTTCCATGACGTTTATTCCTTTCGGAAGGGAGCGTTGGTGGACCCCCTTCTGCCCTCTCCGGCAGCCTCAATTTCCGGTCCCGCCAGACGTGGCAGACGCAGTTCCTCAAGCGAGAAGGCGACCAGCAGGGTGAATCCTATGACCGCGAAATAGACCCCGACATCAAAAACCAGAGGCGTTCCCAGGTGAACCACTCCCAGGAGCGGCAGGGTGAAAGTCGGCAGCCAGAGGCCCTCCATCGGCGCCCCCCCCGTCACCGGAGCCCAGAACGCGCTGCCTACCGCCACAATCAACCCAAGGGCGATGAGAAAAGTCGGACGAACCCGCATCACTTTCCGGGTCTGCTCCAAACCGCAGCCCAGCGAATGCAGAATGATCGCCGAAGCCCCGACCAGTCCTCCGATAAATCCGCCCCCGGGCTCGTTGTGCCCCCGGTAAAGGACAAAAAGGGACAGGAAGAGCAGGATCGGAAGCAGAACTTTGGCCGCGCTCGCCAGGAGGAGATCCCAAGGCTTTGAACCGGGAGACGGAAGCGCATCCGGTTCCTCCCCGCTCAGTTTCAGCCCACCCACGAGGGTTCCTACGCCTAAAGCCGCAATACCGAGAACGAATATCTCACCAAGGGTGTCCAGCGCACGGAAATCCACCAGGATCACGTTCACCACGTTCCGCCCTTTGGCTTCGATATAACTCGCCTCGGCATAGAACTCCGAAATCGATGGCGAGAGTTGCAGATTCAACGCCTTGAGAACCAGAACCATCGCCAGAAGGCCGCTCGCTCCTGCAATCACGCCATCCATCCACAACGTCCGGCTCCTCGAATAGCGGCGAAAAAGCGGTAATCGGTAAATGACAAAGAGCAGAAGGACGAGGGTGAGCGTCTCCACCACGATCTGCGTGATCGCCAGATCCGGAGCGCCAAAAATCGCAAAAATCAAGGCGCCTCCGAAACCGACCATGCCCAATGCCGTGATCGCGATCAGTCGAGAAGAGGTCGTTGCCGCCACCAGTGCCGCAACCCCCATCAACACGAATATCACGGCCTCCAACACTCCCGGCGGCGGCGAAAGATCTACTTCGGGAAACCCATCCAACACCAGCTTGTAGGAAAGGAGGCCACCCGTCGTCACCAGAATCACCAGAAGATAGTGGTGCAGGCTCCCGTTCTGAAGGATCCGGGTCTGCACCGATGCCAACGCGAGGACGCCGTCGAGGATCTTTTGGTAAACCTCCTCCATTTTCAGCCGCGGGAGCAGCGAACTTGGACGCCGCCAGAACCACCGGCGGCTCCGATAGACCAGGAACCCCCCGGTCAGGGTCACCAGACTGAGGATCAACGGGAGATTGATTCCCGCCCAAAGCTTCAGCTTGATTTCAACCGCACTCCCCAAAATTGCACCCGCCGCAGAGTTGCTCAGCGGCTCGATTAACATCCGGGGGAAGAGTCCGAGGAGAATTCCGGTAACCCCGAGCAAAAGCGGACCTACGCAAAATCCGCCGGCATACAGCAGGGCGGGCGGATTCGAGGCCTCTTTTAAATTCAGGTTTTCCGGTCGTTTGCCCACAAACGGGTGAAAGCCCGCTTTCAGCGCCAGTGCCATCAAGAGCATGTTCGTCAGCACCGATATCGCCAGGACCACCTGAAGGACGCCGTCCAGTGCCGTTCCGGTTTTGTAGACATATTCCTTCCCCAGGAATCCGAAGAAGGGTGGAAAGCCGGACTTCGATAAGGCCGCGAGAAAGGCCGCCGCCGCCGTTAAAGGAATCAGCTTTCTTAAACCCGCCAGCTCGGTCACTTCACGGGTTCCAGTGAAAAGGTCGATCCGGCCCGCCACCATGAACAACGCCGACTTATAAAGTCCGTGGCCCAGCAGGACCAGAACCGCCGACTTGATTGCCAACTCCGTTCCAATCCCGATCAAAAGGGTCAGCATCCCCAGGATACTGAGCGTCGTGTAGGCGAGAATGCGCTTCAGATCGGTCTGCCAGAGGCCACAGTAGGCCCCCCAGAACATTGTCAGTGTCCCGAACCCGACCAATACCGGCGCCCACCATGCGAATTCCGCTCCCAGCGGCTGAAAACGGGCCAGGAGGTATACCCCCGCCTTCACCATCGTCGCGCTGTGCAGGTAGGCGCTCACTGGCGTCGGGGCCGCCATCGCGTTGGGTAACCAGAAGTGGAAGGGTACTTGCGCGGATTTTGTGAAAGCCGCGAAAATCAACAAAATTAAACCCGCCTGGGTCCAACCGTGCCCTTTCAAGGCCTCGGGTTCACTTAAAAGCTCACCGATCGAGAAGGTGCCCCCGACCATTCCCAACAGGAGGACCCCCGCCAGCAGGGCGAGCCCACCCAAACCGGTCACGAGGAGCGCCTGAAGCGCGTTCGCCCGGGAAGTCTCCGACTCGTGTTTAAACCCAATCAGCAGATAGGAGGTAATGCTCGTTAGTTCCCAGAAGACGAACATCGAAATCACGTTGTCCGAGAGGACCAGCCCCAGCATCGCCATCTTGAACAACAGCAAAAACAGGAAAAACCGGCCCAGTTGCGCATGATTCCGCAAATACGATCCACCATACCAGAGAATGAAGGTTCCCACCCCGCTGATCAGCAGCGCGAAGGCCATGCTCAATCCGTCCAACCGAAACGATAATTCTATCCCCAACTCCGGCCACCAGGGAATGCTACTCAATAGGGCTCCCCCTTCATTCACTTCCGGAAGCCCCCCCAGCAGCACGATGAACCCGATCGCCGATCCTAGGGTGATCAACACCGTCGCGACCGGCCGACTGATGCGAACCAGAATACACGCTAGTGCGGCCATGATTCCGGCCAACAGAATGGGAAGAATCGGCGTCACGCCAGTTTAGTCGGCGGTTTCTCTGGATCTCCAGGCGACGCGTCGGGCCACGCCACTTCCACGTCTTCCTAGAGAAAGGAAGAACCGGGGTTGCTGGTTTGAGTTGAGGCGGATCATGAAACGAACGGTCAAGTTCAAGCGACCGTTGGCGAATATAGGAAGTTGATTTCGCAAAAGAAGATTCGGGTTAATTTCCCCGTCAATAGAAATCGGAAAAAAGTGTGGGCAAAACCGTCAGCTTTTATCGAGCCAAAACGGGTCTTGGGGATTCGGGTTGCATGAAATTTCCAACTGGCCATAGAACGGGGAAGAGCGTAAATCTTTAGACAGTAAAATGATGATAAAAGGGATCACCACATGGTCATTCGAGGGGGGACTGGAGAATACCATTTCCGTGCCTTCGGCATTGCAGCAAGCAGAAGAAGGCGGATTTCAGGCCCTTGAAGTCTGTATCGGGGAAAGTGGAGTTCTGGCCCCGGATACCTCCGATAACGAGCTGGCGGAAATCCGGAATGCCCTTGAGGCCTCTCCGCTCGTCACCGAGACCCTGGCCTCCGGTTTCAGCTGGGGGGCCAATCCCCTCGACGAGGATCCCGTCGTGCGCGAGAGAGGACAAAACCTTCACCGGGAAGCCCTACGCGTAGCTGGAGCGCTCGGCCTTCAGGATTACCTCCTCGTTCCCGGTGTCGTCAAAAGCCCCATTTCCCCTTCGAGGGTGCGCTATGACCGCGCCCTTGAGCGTGCCCGTGCCTTTATCGAGGACCTCATACCGGTGGCGGAGAAGCATCAGGTCCGGATCGGCGTCGAAAACGTCTGGAACGGCCTCTTTTACTCCCCCGTCGAACTGCTTGAGTTTGTTCAGTCCTTTCGGAGTGACCATGTCGGCATCTATTTCGACGTCGGCAACGTCCTCGGCTACCACCAGCACCCCCCGCACTGGATCGAGCTTCTGGCCGAAAAAATCTACCGGGTTCATATTAAGGACTTCAAGGAGTCGATCGGCAGCCTCGACGGATTCTGCGACCTCCTCGAAGGCGACGTTCCCTGGGAGGAAACAATGGCCGCCTTGCGGGCGATCGGATACGACAAGACCCTGATCGCCGAGATGGTCCCGCCCTGGGAGGGGGTCATCCCCCGCACCAGTGCAGCGATGGATAAGATCCTCGCGATGGGAGGTTCCCATGAGTAAGCTGAGGATTGGAGTCCTTGGCCTCGGCATGATGGGGAACACCCATATCGACGCCTATCGCAAACGCGACGATGTCGAACTCGTCGCCGTCGCCGACGCCAACCCCGACAGGCTCTCCGGACGCGAGGTCGCCGGTGGCAACGTCGAAGGTCAGGCTCAGGGGGACAGCTTGATCGAAGGCGTTCGCCGCTATCCCGATGCCGCCGAATTAATCGAGAAGGAAGCACTCGATATCGTCGATATCTGCCTCCCCACACCGGCTCACCTCAAGTTTGCCCTCATCGCGATCGAAAAAGGCCGCCACGTCCTCGTCGAAAAGCCGGTCTGCCGCACAGCCGAACAGGCTGAGGAGCTCCGTGTGGCGGCGGATGCATCGGATCGGATCATTATGCCCGCGATGTGCATCCGCTTCTGGCCCGGCTGGGATACCCTGATCGAGACCGTAAAGGACCAGCGCTTTGGAAAGCTGAAGAGCCTCTCCATCCAACGGTTGGCCTCCCACCCCGGCGGACCCTTCTATTTGGATCCCGAAGCCTGCGGAGGCGCCCTCCTCGACCTGCATATCCACGATACGGATTTTATTTACGCTGCCTTAGGGAAACCACAGGGAGTTCGCACCGTCGGATACTCAAAAATAACCGGTGGACCCGATCACATTTCAACCCAATACCTCTACGACGACGCCCTTGTCGTAGCGGAAGGCGGCTGGGCCATGGCAGAAGGATTCCCCTTTACCATGCGCTATGATGCAAATTTTGAGAGCGCTACGGTTCGATTCGACCTCGGTGCCGAGCATCCCCTTACGGTCCTTCATACAGATGGATTGGAGGTCCACCCCGAGCTCAACCCGGAGATGGGCTACTGGCACGAAATTGATGACTTCATCTCCTGCGTCAAAGAAGGCCGCAAGCCGAAGGTGGTCACCGTGGCCGACGCCGTGGAATCCCTCGCCATCAACGAAGCCGAACGCGCCAGCCTCGCAACCGGACGGACCGTCTCCCTGGTTTGACAGGCCAGCTGGGAGCCAAATTCGTCTTGTGCGCTCCGTTACCGCTGTCGTTGAGTTTTCCCAAACGCCCATTTCGCAATGGGGTTGGGACCGTGGCTGTAATCTCAGTTTAAAGGAAATGCTCCGGGGCCTGCCTTGCCTTGCCTCGGCGTCGCTCGGAGAGCGGAGAAGGGAGCGAAGTCGTTGGGGCATTGCGGAAAAACCAGTTTAACCCGTCCTTCCAGAGCTGGGCCACCGCATCTGAAGGACGCCGCGTGCGCAGCTGCTCCTCGAAAAAGGCACGCGCCGATTCCAACGTCGCGGGCAGCCCCTTAATCCATCAACCACAACGGTTTATCCATCCCGGTCTATTGGAATTGCCTTCTCTTTTCGGCCTGTTTAAGTGCTGTTGGCGAGGAAAGAATGAATCTCACGCCCGCTACGCTAAAGACCCAAAGACCCCAAGATGGAAGAGAATAAAATAGGTAAGATTGTCGTGGATGCTGCAGTGAAGGTTCACTCAGCACTTGGGCCGGGTTTGCTTGAATCGGTATACGAAGCGGTGCTTGCGAA
>CAYQKH010000077.1:0-12932 GCA_964417945.1 uncultured Opitutales bacterium | reverse complement strand
CCCGATTTTCATAGCGTCCCCGGAGCACAATCCATACCGGCCTGATCGGGCAACCTTCTTTCCATCCGCAAATCTAAAAGATTGATCCACCTCACCGATTGAATATAACAAGTATCCTTTGATCAGCGCATGAATGCATGGACCCGGAGACAGTTTCTGAGGTCGTCTCCCGCGTTGCTGGGTTGGGCGGGCCTCGGGTTAGGCCTTCAAGCCGACCAGGTGCATACCATCCGCCGCGGGGACACCCTTAGTGAAATCGCCGCAAGCTATGGCGTTTCCATTCACGACCTCAAACGGCACAACGGCCTAAAGTCCGATCTCATCCGCACCGGCGATCGTCTCGTCATCCCCGGGAAAAGCGCCTACCTCGATGCCGTCCGGCAAGCCACCCAAAACATCAGCCCGGAAAACGGTCGCTGGAAATATATCGTGGCCCACCACAGCGCCGTCCGCAACGGAAACGCCGAATCCTACGACCGCTACCACCGCCGACGCGGTATGCAGAATGGCCTCGCCTACCACTTTGTCATCGGAAACGGAGTCGACTCCGGCGATGGAGAAATCGAAATCGGCCCACGATGGACCGGACAGATCGATGGCGGCCATGTGCGGAGCCATCTCTACAACCAGTATGGAATCGGTATCTGTCTCGTCGGCAATTTTGAAAAAGACCGCCCTACTTCCCGTCAGCTCGCCGCCTTCTCCGAGCTCGTCGCCTATCTCGGCTACGATGTCCTCGATGGAAATTTCAAGCTTACCGTTCATAAAGAGGTGGATCGCAATCATACCGTCTGCCCCGGCCGCTTTTTCCCCGTCGCCGATATGCACCGGCGCTTTAATTAGCGTTTACGCGCCCTTTCAGCCGGACATCAGGGCTACAAACCTGGAGCCCCCCTCCTTCCGCTACCTCCGCTCCATCTGCGGCCCCATCCCCCCCTTCCCTTCCGAGGAGACCGGAGGGATTCCGCGGTCCCCTTACCTTCAGGAATCCGTCGTAAACCGGTGCACCATATCGTGCCGGTAAATCATCCCCGGGCGGAGGATGCAGCTCGGAAAATGAGGATGGTTGGGAGCATCCGGATACCCCTGCGTCTCAAGGCAGAGCCCGTTGTGCTTCCGGTAGCGGTCCACCCCTTTGAAGGTTCCCGGTTCACCCAGAAAATTTCCCGTGTAAAACACCGTCCCCGCCTGATTCGTGGACAACTCCAGGATCCGCCCGCTCTTCGGATCCCGCACGACAGCAGCTGGCCGGATCGAGGAGTCCCCATCTCCAAAAATGAAATAGTGATCATACCCATTACCCCGGCGCAGTTGGAGGTGGTCTTCCTCGATTCGCTGCCCGACCGGTCGCCCCTTGCGGAAATCAAACGGCGTCCCCTCCACCTCAAGGATCGCCCCCGTCGGCACCACCGAATCCCCGATTTCAAGGAACTGCGTGGCCGCCAGTTCCACTTCGTGATCGAGGACTGTCGTCGTCGGATCTCCCGACAAGTTCCAGTAGGTGTGGCTCGCCAGGTTCAGAGGGGTCGCCGCGTCCGTCTCCGCGCGCATCTGGATATGGAATTCATTCGCTTCCGTGAGCAGGTATGTCACCTCCATATCAACGTTTCCCGGATAACCTTCCTCCCCCGCTGGTGAAAAATAGCGCAGGCGCACCCCTTCTCCTCCCTTCTGGCTGAACCCTTCCCCCTTCCATACCCGCATGCTTAAGCCCACTTCTCCGCCATGCAGGTGACAGTCCCCGTGCTCCGTGACCCGATTTACCGCCAACTGGTAAATCGTCCCGTCCAGGGGGAACCGGCCCTTGTCGATCCGTCCCGCAAAACGTCCAACGATCGCATTGAAATAACCTGCGTTTTCAACCCACCCGCTAAAATCCCGCTGCCCGAGCGTCACATCAGCCGACTTTCCCTCCCGGTCCGGTGCCTCCAGCGATTCCAAGATCCCTCCAAACTCCAAAATCCGTGCCTTCAGCCCCGATCCGTTGGCAAGCTCAAATCTGCGGACTTCCTGCCCATCCGCCAAGGTCCCACAGGTCATTGTTTCCATCCTTGTCAGCATCCCCACTCCGGGCTCCCTGTCCAGCCTCTCTTTATCCTTTTCCGCCACACGAAATCCCCTGTTGGGGCGGCTTTCCTGGCATTGAACCTGCCGCATGGCACGCCGCCACCGTTCTTCCCATCCACTAAAGAAACAGCTTCCACCAAACAATTCCGGCCGCTGGTGCGGAGCCGGACCAGACCGCATTTAAGCGAAATCCGGTCCGGCAACATCCGCCGTCCCCCCGTTCAATTTGCCCCCTGTCCTGATCGCTCCATCGCTCCCGCTCCCCGACCCCTGTCCCCTGTCCCCTGTCCCCCGACCCCTGTCCCTGTCTCCCGACCCCGCCTCCGCAACACACGAACCGTGCCGCGAAGCGTTTTCCCCCTAAAAAGCGGGTGCCGCCTCCTTTCGCGCCGGGTCCAGAAACTCAACCCGCTGAGCAGCCAACACCATTTTGCTCCGGTTCTCCCCGCTTTTCGTTTTCCACTGGTTCGTCTTCAAGTGGCCTTGTACGAGGACCTTCGAGCCCTTTTTCAAATAGCGGGGAAGGTGGTCCATGTTCCAGGCTTCTACCGGCAGGAAAAACGGTCGGTCCTTCAGCCCGTTTTCCGCTACCGTGAATTGGGAGACGGATTGATCGTTTACCTGACGGGTCTCGATGTCGGCCGTCAGATTTCCACTGATGAGGGTTTGGTTCATTTTTATTTTGGAGTTTAAGGTTAAACAGATGTTTTCAAAATACTGAACAAATATTCACCTTTTCAAGAAAAAAAACACTGCCCCGGGAATTTTCTTCGATTCACCTCCCCGCACCGTGTCTTAATCGAAAACCAAATTTTCGGGGAAAGTATCCCGTGGCGCGTAACCAAGAACGGCCTCAGAACGGCTAAGGTCGAAAAGAGGTGCATGCTTTTGCCGTCCCACCGCGAAGAGCACTTCCCGTTGCCCGGCCTCGGGCCGCGGAGATTCCACACACCGCAGAAAAAAATCCGAGGCATCGCGGCGGCTTAAATACCAATTGGTAAGAACCGGCAGGAGGGGATTGTCCTCGATGTTCCCTTTGTCCCGTGGATACCACCCGATCCGGACCGCAATCGTCGAAAGATTACGTTTCTGCGCGTAAAACAGGGCAAGGTCCTCTGCCCAGAGCTTCGTCAAGGCGTAGTGGTTATTGAGCAGGGGAGTGTCCTCGATCCGGATCAGCTCGTCTTCCGAACTCCAGGGAGCATTCACCTGGATGGAACTCGCCATCACGACGCGACGCACCCCTGCCGCCACCGCTCCTTCGAAAACCTGGTAAGGTCCGACGACGTTTGGCTCGAGGAGCACATCCATAAAGCCCGCATCATCCGGAACCGCAGCCAGGTGAACGACTACCTCGACGCCCTCCATCGCCCGCTGGACCGCTTCCGGATCGGTTATCGACCCAGCGAAAAACTCCCGTGGGCCGTCTGTGCGGGACTCGAGGTCAAGACCGCGCACCGTATAACCTGCTGCTGTCAGGGTCTCCACGACCATCCGTCCAATGCTCCCTTCCGAGCCCGTAACCAGAACCTTCATGCCGCGTCAGTCCAACAATTCTTCACCGCAAGGCAAGCCTTCCCTCCATGAAGGATCCTCCTCCATCCTGGGTTTGTTCTTCCGGCGACTCCGTGATTATTGCATCAAAATCACCGTCACACTCGGGTGGTTTGCCTCCGGTTTTTCAATTTTCATGATGATCTCCGCCCCGTTCCGGGGATTCGATCCCGTCGAGGACCGACTCGATCGAACGAAGGGCGTCCTCCGGGAAGAACCCGTTGATCCGGGTAATGATCTGCTGGATGATTCCGTCCGGGCAGGACGCCCCACCCGTCAGGAGGATTCGAAACGGCTCCCCCGGCGCCTTGCCCAAACCATTCAGAAAAGGGAGGGCTTCCTCCTTCCCTGCCATCGCATCCGCCGGGTCGTAGGGAAAATGATAATGCCGGACTTCCTCCGTCGAACGGAGATTTCCTTCCGATTGGATGTAAAAGGCCCGCTTCCCGAACCGGTCCCGGCAAATCCGGTAGAGTTGAAAAGTGTTCGAACTGTTTTTTCCGCCCGCCACCAGGGCCACGTCGATCGGCTCCTCCAGAGTCCGGCTCAAGGCATCCTGGTTGACCTGCGTCGCATAACACAGGGTGTCCCCGCGGCTCTGGCCGTTGACGTGCTCCCCTACCGCCTCCGCGCCGTATTTCTCCCCGTAGAGCCCCTGAAAATAGGTGATGATCGTCAGGGTCTCGTTCCGCAGCAAGGTCGTCTGGTTCACCACTGCGATCCGTTCCAGATCCTTCTCCGGGCAGAAACCCGCCGTGTGCCTAAAGCCCGCCACCGCAAAGCGCCGACGCTTTTCTTCCCCCGGCTCCATTGAAATAATTTCACCCAGTCGTTGCGCTTCCTCCAGGTTCCGAATGACCACGCAGGGCGCAAAACGTGAACTGTTCGAGAATGTTGCTTTTGTCTCCTCGTGCTCCGCTTTCCCGTGGATGATCACCGTAAAGCCGGCCTCTCCATACCGCTTGGCCGCCTTCCATACCTTTTCCACCAGCATGCAGGTGGCGTCATAACGGTTCAGCTCCAGCCCTTTTTCGATCAACTGGCGCTTGTCCTCAATCGTCGCCCCGAAGGCCGGGATCACCACGATGTCTTCCAGAGTAAGCTCATCCCAAAAATCTGCCCCTGTTTCCGGGTTCACCACCGGGACTCCTTTATCGTTCTGCAGAAAAAGCAGACCCCGCCGCCGCAGGTCCTCGTTCACGAAAGGGTTGTGGATCAACTCCGAGAGCATGAAAACCCGCTTCTCGGGATGCTCCGCCAACGTTTCATACGCGCGCTCAATTGCATTCTGCACCCCAAGGCAAAACCCGAAATGGCTCGGCAGATAGTAGACCACCGGCCCGAAATCCAGGCGCGCCGGACGATCCGACCGATTCTCCTTCCGCCGCCGCGTCGCCTTGATCACCTCGCAGAGCTGGCTCTGATACAACCGCCGGGACTCCTCGTCGTTCTGGTAAATCCCCTTATTCCGCTGCTGCTCACTGCGAAATTTGTAGACGAAATCATGCCGACGGAAATCGAGGTAGGGAATCTCGATTGAACGGGCACGGGCCAGGTTGATCACCTCCCGCAATCTCGGAGCCAGAGACGATTGCCCCGTCGAAAGCCCCTCCAGTGGATGCCATTCCATCTCCGGAAATTCCCGCGATTCCGCCTTCGCAAAAAAAACCGCATTCCCCTTCGCGACAACCCCCTGGAAATACGGCTTCAATCTGGATCCCGCCTCTGAAAGCCTCTCCCTCAGGCGCTGATCTGGATCTCCGCTCACCTCCTCAAGCACCCACGGAGTCGTTTTTCCATTCGGGCCGTCCACCAATCCCAGTCGGTTCTGTTCGTTGAAAATCAATAAGGTCGCTCTGCTATCCGTCGGCGGATTGACAAGCTTTGCTGTCGGTGAGGAGGGTGAGGACATCCTAAAAAATTAGGGGTCTCTGTGGAAAACTTCAACCCTTTGAACGCCTTCCTCCAACTTCTCCCATCGCCTTCCGCAAGGCCTCCACCCGTCTGCGGTTGACGCCCAGATCCGAATATCCTAACCGCGCCTCCGAACGCACCTCCGCATGGTTCGCTCCACGGTTCCAATACAACTCGAGGTCGTCGAGAAAGCCCCAAAACCGGCTCGCCACCTCCAGCCAAAGGTAGTCCTCCCTTTCTTTGACAACTTTGCTCCGGTGCAGGCCTCTCGCCAACCCACAGAGGTCCCTCCAATCTGCTTCCCCCTCCAGACGGATCGGAGCCACCCGGCTCTCTCCCGCTCCCGCCTGGCTGCTCACCCCGTTTGGAGTCCCTTTCAACTCCCTTAGCCGCCCTCCGTCTACCCCCAACTCAGGCCGCCTCTGTAAATATTTAAATATCATCGCTCTCCACCTCTTTCCGTTTTTTATGAATGTTCTGCCGAGCCAAGAAAAGAAAGCAAGTGGGGAGACACCGCAAAAGCTCTTCAAGAAGCCTGCGAGCAAACGCCAGTTTTCTGAACTCCGACACCGCCCACACTTTATTCTTGCTGCCAATTGTATCACCGCATAAGTTTCCGCTTTATTAAAATTCAACACGCCTTAATATGAAAACGATGCGTCTCTGCACCCTCCTCCTTTGCACTGGGATTCTCTTCCCGTTTCTTGCCCAAGCCCAATCAACCTTGGGCACCGTTCGGGCCTTCAGCGTAATCGGGGATGTTACCCTGAGAAATGACTCTACCGGTGCGGAGGTCGCCCTCACCACCGGGAGAGAATTTACCGAAGGTTTTTCTGTCATCACCGGGGAAAATTCTTCCGTCGTCCTCGTCCAGTCCAACGGCGCGACCCTTATCCTTGAGCCTGAAACCAGCCTCACCGTTTCCGAGTTCCTCCAGGACCCCTTTGATACCTCCAGCGGCACCTACAGCCGTCTCAACGAGGACCCCAGCACCTCCCAGACCCGCGTCCGCGTCAACTACGGGGAGGTTTCCGGCGATGTGAAGCGGCTTCGTCCTACCTCCAGTTATAACGTGGATCTCCCCACCGGATCCGCCGGGATTCGTGGAACAAAGTGGAAAGTGACTGTCTTTGTCGATTTTAACACGGGGATTGTCACTGCCACCTGGTTTACCGCCGAAGGCTTAGTCGGATTTAGTTATCTGGGAACGACGGCCGAAATTCCCGCTGGCACCCAGATTACCTCCGAAGGAACGCTTGCGGAAGGATCTACCCTGGATTCTTTTCAGGTCGTCGAAGTCGAGGTCGATGATCCAGAAAACGCCCCCGAAAGCACGGTGGCTGAAGTCCTAAGTAAAGTCAGCGAGGCCCTCGCAAACACCCAGCAGGAGCAAGACGCACCCAGTGAATCTATTCCTGACGAAGAAGATACGGAGCCTGAACCGGAAGAACCCTCAGGCGGCTCTGATCCCGAAATTGAGGGCGAGGCTCCGGCCGGCGACGAAAATACCACCGTCGGCGAATTCAGCCCCGGCGGCGAAGCCTGATTCCATCCAATTCCACAACTTCTCTTTCGAAAAGCCCCGATCATCGGGGCTTTTCTTTTGCCCGCATTCCGGCTTCCAATCTCTGAATTCCTCCGATGCCCGTCCCCTTTCCATCCGGTTCCCGCGGAGTGCTTTACCTCACCCTCGTCTCCGTCATCTGGTCCTTTTCCTTTGGTTTGATCAAGACGGGGCTCGCCGGTGTCCCCGCCCCCTTTTTAGCCTTCGTGCGTCTCGGACTCGCCACCCTTGTCTTTCTCCCCTTTTTACGCCTTCGAGGCTATTCTCCACGATTGCTGTTGTTTTGCCTCGGGCTGGGGTCCATCCAATACGGGTTGATGTATTGCCTGCTCTTCAGCTCCTTCCAATACCTGCAGGCACACGAGGTCGTGCTCTTCACCCTCCTCACCCCCCTCTACGTCAGCCTCCTCGGCGACTTCCTTGAGCGCCGGGCCTTTCGCCCCGCCCTTTTTCTTTCTGCTACCCTCGCCGTGGCCGGGGCGGCCGTCATTAAGGCGAACCCTCTCGAATCCTCCACCTGGTGGATCGGCTTCCTCTATATGCAGGGGGCCAATGCCTGCTTTGCTGCCGGACAGGTCGCCTACCGCCGGTTGAAATTCCTCCATCCAGGTGTCAGGGACCGCGAAATCTACGCCTTGCTCTTTCTTGGCGGGACCCTCTTTGCCGGTGTCTACCTCTTCTCCACCTCCGCCATTCCTGACGGATTGAATCTCACCCAGGGGGGCATCATCCTTTATCTCGGAATCGTCGCCTCCGGCCTCGGCTTCTTCTGGTGGAACCGCGGCGCCGCCCTCGTCGCCAACACCGGATTGCTTGCCGCCTTCAATAACCTCTCCATCCCCCTCGGGGTCTTCGTCTCGGTCTGGGTCTTCGGCGAATCTGCCGACTGGCCCCGGCTTCTCGTCGGATCGGCCATCCTCATCCTCGCCCTTCTCATCGCTGGCGGTCGATCCGGTTTTACAGCCCGATCTCGCCCTACCAGAACGCATACCGCACCTGAATAGAGGCGGTCCGCCGTCCGCCGGGCACCCCCGGCACCTCCTCAAAGTCCAGATCCCACAAGTTCGCCACCCGACCCGTGATTTCCAGTGGCCATTCCACCTTTGGCCTCCAACTGACCGCCACCTGCCCGAAAACCCCCGATTCCCGCCCGTCCCGCAGCGGGTTCGCCTTCTGCTCCCGCCATTCCTGATCGACCAACACCGTCACCTCCGGAGTGGCTCGCCAAACCCATCCCAACGTAACCCGGTGCTCCGGGTAGTTCAGAGCGTAAAAACTGCCGTCCACCGCCGCCGTTCCATAGTCTTCGTCTTTTTCCAAATAGGCGTAGCGAAGCTGCGCTTCCCAATTCTCACCCGTAAACGCCCCCATTACCTCGATCCCAAGGGTGTCGATGTCCACGTTTTTCGCCACTCTTGAGGCGAAAGGCTGAACCGTGCTGTCAAAGACCCAATCCACCAGGTCCTCGTCCTCGCGAAAATATACCACCCCTTCCCACCTCCAGTGCTCCGCCTGTAGCACCCCTCCCAACTCCAGGTTCCTTGAATATTCACGGCTCAAATCCGGGCTCCCCCGGAAAAGTCCCCCTCCCGGGTTCGATGCAATCGCCGTATACCCCGCAACCTGGCTTGCCTCCGAGAATCCCAGCCAGACCTCCGAACGCCGGTCCGCTCCCAACCTGGCCTGGCGACGAATCTCCGCCAACCCTGACCAGGCGTCCGCATCCCGGTTGCTCCAGTCATAGAGGACCCCCCCCCGCAACTCCCAATCCGCTCCCGATCCGTCCTGCCAGATCCGGGCCGGTACCACCGCGAAGTGTCCCAGCGTCCGGCTCCGGAACGGACCAAACGTCAGCGCCGTCGACTCGATCGAGTCCGCCTGCAACTGGAAAGCGCCATCCAACCGCCATCCCGGAGCCATCCGGAAACGGCCCTCGCCGCTGAACCCTGTCCCCTCCGTCTCGTGTTCGAAAGGATTAAAGAGTCCGGGGCGGTCCACGTCGAATTCATAGTCGTCGCGGTTTTTCCGGTGATGCAACGCCAGCCTCCATTGGTGGTTCGACCCGGAATACCGGTGGCTTACCATCCACAGTTGGGTCTGCAGGTTTTCCGACTCCACCCCGCGTGAACCCACCAGGGCGTGCAACGCCTCCAGCGCGTAGAGATACGGCCATTGAAACCACTTCGATTGGTAGCCCGCGAAAAAATCCGTCTGGTGCCCTCCCCTTACATATTGCACCCGTCCCGCATACCGATGGAAGCGGTGGTCCCCGTCAGGAATGGATCCCTCACCCTCCGAGACCGCTGCGGAGGCGTCCAGCCGCCAGCCCCCTGCTTCCCCCTCCGACCATCCACCGTAGACCCCACCCTTCCGGAGCCCGGACGTTCCGATCCCCGCCTCCAAGTCGACCCCGGAAACAATCTCCCGCCACACGTAATCCACGCTCCCCACGCTCGTGTTCAAGCCCGCTACCGCGTTGTCCGCCCCCGTCAGGATCAACGGACGGCTCAGCATCCGCGGGTCCATCGGAAGCTCCGCCGCATAGTGACCCGTCTGCGGATCGAGCAGGCTCGCCCCCGCGATCCGGAATCCCGCGTTCTCGAAAATACCCCCGCGTATCGCCAGATCCGCCTGCGCCTCCCCAAGGTTCCGCGCCTGCAAGTCCACCTCCGGCTCAAAACGCAATGCCGATACCGGGCTCGAAAACGTCCCCGCTGGTTCCGGATCCGCCACCCGCCATTCCATCACCTCGATCGGCGGTAACTCCGGCAAGCCCGCTCCAAACGCAATTGGACACCCAATACAAAACGATAGTATTCCCGTGATTTTCCAGTCCATAACTCCTCAGAAAAAGAAGCCGTCCGTGGAAATCAATTGTTAAGTTTAAAATTATTCATGCCTAACATCCGTCGGGTTCACGGCTCCGCTCTTCTGGAGGCGCTCGATGGACTGCCGGTTCCCGATTACGAAAAGCACGTCACCCGGCTTGAGAATTTCCTCCGCACTCGGAGCGGTAATCCGGTTGTCCCCGCGCTGAATACCAAGGACATTGACGCCCAGCTTTCGCCGCAGGTCGCTTCCCGCAAGGCTGTCTCCGGACAGGGGCGAATCCCCGCCAAGGTAGACCTTCTCGATCTTAAAAGTGGTTCCCTCCTCTCGCTGGGTCTCGGGTACCCGATTCAGCGCAAAAAGCCGCTTTGCCCGCTCGATCTGGTTTTCCTGCCCGAAGACGAAAACCTGGTCACCCGGGAAGAGCGGCGTGTTCGGCCCCGGATCGAAGGCAATATGTTGGCCTCTGCCAATCGCCACCACCATCACCCCCGCCTCCTCCCGAAAGTGGATTTTGATCAGCCGCTTTCCCGCACAGGTCTCCGGCACCGTCAAGGCGACCACCTGCACTGGCCAGGGATACTTATCCGAAATTTCGCGAAGCGTCAGTTCCCTTCGCATCTCCTCCTTGCTCCGGGTATCCTCATTTAAGCTCTCCATAAAGAGATACTCGATCTTGCTGTTCACGAGAATCATTCGCTTCCAGAAGACGACCCCGAAGACGAACAGCACGATCAGAAAGGCCAACAGTGCGAACCCCGAAGGAAAATAGGCCGCCGCCACCGAGAAATACAACGCGCTGATCGGGACCAGCACCACCGTCGTGATCAAGAGGTAAATCAGGTTCCCCATCCGTCCACGGAAAAAACGCTGGGACGCCGCCTTGCTCAACGTCGCATCCACCACGATCAACGACGCCGCGTTGATATTCCGCAAAATGGAGATCAGAAAAGGCAGGCAGGCCACTCCGCCCAATAACCAGATTAAAACTTGGATCCAGGTCCCGTAACCTTCCAGTTCTCGATTCGCGCTGATACGCTGCGCCAGCAGCGAAGCTATCAGTAAAATGCCTGTCAGGAGGATCAAATAAAGCCCGATCTGGGAAAGCGGACGCTTGATCAGCCGCAACAGCGTGTTCCGGTCCATCTGCTCTGAGATCTGGTCCAAGGTCTGGTGGTAAACCGATCCCACCAGACGCAACTGCCCCGGCACCCGCTTCGAGAGGAAGTCGTGCAGATCATCCGAACCCTTCGCCAGCAGCGGCGTCGACAGGATCGAAATCAACGCCACCCCGACCGCCAGCACCATGATCTTCGAGTCCGCCACCCCAAGCGTCACCGCCAATCCCGCGATGATGAAACTGAACTCCGCAATCTGAGATTTCACTACCGCTGCTTGAAACGCTGCCCGGGAATCCTGGCCCCCGAGAAAAAGCCCCAACCAGCAGCTGAAAATTTTGCTCAGGATTACCGCCAGCGATACCAATACGATCATCATCCAATTTTCCGCCACCATCGCAGGATCGATCATCATCCCAACCGATACGAAAAAGACGGCCCCAAATAGCGTCCGGAGCGGCTCCGTTGCATCTTCGATCTCCTTCACCAGCCGGGTCTGCGAGAGGATCGATCCCGCCAGAAATGCTCCCAGCGCCACCGAAAAATCAAAAT
Organism: uncultured Opitutales bacterium; assembly: GCA_964417945.1. GTDB lineage: Bacteria > Verrucomicrobiota > Verrucomicrobiia > Opitutales > JABSRG01 > CAYQKH01. The sequence goes on along the minus strand of CAYQKH010000077.1, from coordinate 1,334 downwards.
ACAACGCCAGAATGCCCACCCCTAAGGCCGATCCAACCGAGGATAAAACAATCAATTCCAAGCTTCCGATCCGCTCCAAAGTATCCAGAAGCTTTGGGATCATTAATCGCCCGACGGTATACACGCAGACCACAAAGACCCCTACCCCAGCCGTCGTCAGCCAAACCAGATCGAATTCCAGCCGCTGCGTCACCCCCACGCCCGAGAGGACCACCAGCAACAGCACCGCCAGGATGTCCTCGAAGATCAGGACCCCCACCGCCATCTGCCCGTGCGGACGCTTCAACTCCTTGCGGTTCTGCAAGACCGCCACACTCACCATCGAGGAGCTGATCGACAACGAGGCCCCGAGAAAAAGCCCTTCTATCGGTTTCCAGCCTAGGATTGCCGCCGTCTGCAACCCGATAAACATCATCGCCAGCGTCTGCAGCAAGAGCGCCAGAAACGCCGGTGCGAACACCCGCTTTAACCGCTTCAAATTGAACTCCATCCCGATGTAAAACATTAGGAAGATCACCCCCAACTCCGCTATCTCGTGAACCACCTCCGGGTGCTTTACCAGGCTCTGCCCCCCAATCAGATGCGGCCCCACCAGGATACCCGTTAAGAGATACCCGAGGATCACCGGCAGCCTCAACCGATAGAAGAGAATACTCACCCCAACCGCGCAAACAATGACGATCCCCAAATCGTAAATGAAGGAGGATTCATGCATACCTATTCGCTCATTCGACGCGCGCAGTTCCTACCCGAACCCCGGCTGACAACCGCGTCGGCTGAATTAAGTTTTTGACATTCAGGAGTTTTGCGAAAAAAAGAGAAAATTATCTGTACCTTTCCCCCACAACATTTTAGTTTCATCGAGTGCTCGGTTTTCTATCTAATGATATCGGAATAGACTTGGGGACGGCCAACACCTTGGTCTTCGTCAAAGACAAGGGAATTGTGCTTCGAGAACCCAGTGTCGTAGCCATTTACACATCTTCCCGTAAAGTATGTGCGGTCGGGATCGAAGCCAAGCGTATGTTGGGGCGCACCCCCGGAAATATTACTGCGATCCGTCCCATGAAAGACGGCGTCATCGCCGATTTCGACATCACCGAGCAAATGCTCCGGTATTTTATTAACAAGGCGAACCCCCACTCCATCAATTTCAGCGGTCCCCGCGTGGTCGTCGCTGTTCCCAGTGGCATCACCGAGGTCGAACGCCGGGCGGTCAAGGACTCCGCCATCCGGGCCGGCGCCCGGGATGTTATCCTCCTCGAAGAACCCATGGCCGCCGCCATCGGGGTCGGGCTGCCGATCGAGGAACCCGCCGCCAACATGATCGTCGA
>CAYQKH010000076.1:3185-13007 GCA_964417945.1 uncultured Opitutales bacterium | reverse complement strand
CATCCGTTCGGAGGGGCTGCTTCAGCCGGTGGTGGTGCGACCGGTAAAGCAGGGATATGAATTGATTGCGGGGGAGCGCCGCTGGCGGGCCTTCCAGAAGTTGAAGCTGAAAACAATTCCGGCGCGGGTGATCGAGGCGAGCGACGCCTCTTCCGCGGCGATCGCCCTGATCGAAAACCTGCAGCGGGAGGGCCTGAACCCGATCGAGGAGGCGATGGGTTACGCGAGCCTGATCCGCGATTTTGACCTCACGCAGGAAGCGGCTGCGGAACGGGTTGGGAAAGGCCGGGCCTCGGTGGCGAACGCCCTCCGTCTGCTTTCGCTTGAAAAAGAACTGCAGGGATATGTGGGAAAGGGGTTGCTTTCCGTGGGTCATGCGAAGGTGCTGCTTGGGCTGCAGAGCGCAGATGAACGGCGGCTCCTCGCCAAGCGGATTATCGAGGCGGGGCTGAGCGTGAGGGCGACCGAGCAGGAGTTGAAGCGGCTTCGGAGCCAGCAGAAGCGATCCGGGGGTGCCTCGTCGGGCGGGGACAAACGCGAATCCACGGCATTGCACTCTCTCGAGAAACGGTTGATGAGCAATTGGAACACACCGGTCTCCATCCAGCATACCGCCAAGAAAGGGAAGATCATCATTGAATACCGGGGGAACGAGGACCTGCAGCGCATTTTGGAGAAGCTGGGCGTCAGCGAGTTTTAATCGGGCGCGATCGATGTCGGCGGGTGGTATTTCTCCTTGAAAAGGAGACAAGGACCGGGCATCTTCAACTGTTTTTCATTATGCTAGACCTCATCCTAAATTTTTTCGTCTTCATCTTGATTCTGATTGGCCTGCTGGGGATCCTGGTTGTCTTAATGCAGAAGACCAGCACGCAGGCAGGGATGGGGGCAGCCCTGACAGGCGGCGGTGCGGCAGACCAGGCCTTTGGTGCAGAGTCGGCGACAGTTTTGACGAAGGCCACGCAAACGATCACAATCCTGTTTTTTGTCCTCGCTTTCTTATTGTATCTTGGGTTTCAAGCTCGGCACGCTTCGGAATTGAAGGCGCAGGAAGATTCGGGCCTTCTTCCGGTGGTGCCCCCGGTGGAGATGACAACCGGTGAAGCGGAAATCCCGGTGGGCGCGGAAACGGAAGTTACGGTGGAGGCAGACAACGCGTCCGCAATGACTTCGGAAGGCGCGACAGGGACGGAAAGCCCCGGCGATACGGAACCGCAGCCTTAAGTTTTTTTCTCAGGGTTCGTGCCCCACGCTCTTCGCATCCTTTTCCTTGTCCTTTTGGCAGGCGGTTTTTTTTCCCACTCGCTCGCCCAGCCCGGACCCCAGACTCCGGGTAATCGGATGAAGACGATCACTCCGGAAGAGGGAGTTAAACAGTTGGAACGCATGCGGGGAGCCCGATTTGCCGGTGATTTTGTTTTCGAGTTTGAGCTGCGGCACCTCCCTCGACAGGGGGAGGCAATCCTATACCGGGGTACCCTATTCGGGACCTGGACGGAAGCCGGGCGCCTGAACCGCGTCCACATCGATCCGGTTCCGGCAGGGGACGGGGCGGTGAAGCCCGGCCTGCAGCCGATCCGTCTCTTGATTCACAACGGCGCGGTGCCATGGGTCCTGCGCTGGGACCCTGGGGAAGACCGTGCGGTGCTTGTGGAAGGGAAAGCGCTCTTTGAGCCTCTGATTCCCGGGCTGACTTACACCCCTTTCGATCTGCAAATGCCGTTCCTCTTTTGGGAGGACTCGACCTATGAGGGACCCGACCGGGTGAAGGGACGGCCCGCACAGGTCTTTCGAATGCGGCCCCCCATTGAAACCCGCGAGGCCCAGCCGGAACTGGAAGCGGTGCGCCTCGCGATCGACGAGGACTACCTTGCGCTTCTTCGCGTGGAGCTGCTTGGTGAGAATGAGGAAACTTTAAAATCCTTCCGCATTCTCAACTTCAAGAAGGTGATGGAGGAGTGGATCGTGAAGAGCATTGATCTCGTAAACGAGGAGAGCCGGGACAAGACCCGCTTTCGCGTCCTCTCTGCGGCAATGGGATTGGAGCTGGATCCATCCAACTTTGCCGTCGATCGCCTCGGGGCACCGTTTCGCTACCCCGAAGGCATTTCCTTCGAATCCCTGTAAAATCCCCTTTTTTGGGACGGACGGAGCTTGTCAATCAATTGTATTGACAATTTCATGACACTGGTTTTTCTATCAGGGAAATCGGCGCAATTTCCAATCTTCCCCCGTTGCCATGGCTGTAAATGCGAAGCCTTCCAGCTCCCCCCTTACCTTCGACTTGGGGCACGATCTTCAAGCGAAGCTCAAGCATTACGAAAAAAAACTGGGACCCCGCTCAACCAGCTCGATCATTCGCTTCGCCCTCGAAAATTTCTCCTTTGAACGTTACACCAACGAGGAAAACCCCCATAAGCAGATATCGGTTCGCTTGCCGCTAGAGTTGAAACAACGTTTGGTCCGGTTCTCCGACAAGAAATCGGTCAGTGTTGGTGAGTTACTTCGTGCAGCTTTAACTGCTCTTCCTGAGAACCCTCCCCAGGATTTAACCAAACAAATACACGATAGCACTATGGCGACGAAAAAAACCAAGAAATCCACCCCCAAGAAGGCAGCGAAGAAAGCCGTCAAGAAGACTGTAAACAAGCCGGCGAAGAAAGCGGTGAAAAAAGCAGCTCCGAAAAAGACGGTGAAGAAAGCGGCCCCGAAAAAGACGGCGACGAAAAAGGCCGCCCCGAAAAAGACGGCGACGAAAAAGGCCGCCCCGAAAAAGACGGCGACAAAAAAGGCCGCCCCGAAAAAGAAAGCAGCGAAAAAGGCCGCAAAGAAGAGCGCGGTGAAGAAGACGACGAAAGCGAAAAAGGCACCGCCGAAGAAGGCCGCGAAAAAGGCCGCGCCGAAGAAAAAGGCCGCGCCGAAGAAAAAGGCGGCGCCGAAGAAGAAGGCGGCGCCGAAGAAGAAGGCGGTGAAAAAAGCGGCCCCGAAGAAGAAAATATCGAAGAAGAAAAAGTAGGGCTTAACGATTCCTTCGGGAAGGGTTCTCGCCCCATTAAGAGGTTGCCAACAAAAAGGATGGCGGCTACCCCTATAAATTATGGTAGCCGATTCTCGACCTTTGTCGCCCTGGGCGCAAAATATTTCTCCCTCTCCGACTCTGGCGGTGGACGCAAAAGCGAAAGCGCTGATGGCGGAAGGGAGAGATGTTTGTGGTTTCGGGGCGGGTGAACCCGATTTCGACACTCCCGAATTTATCAAGGAGGCGTGCGCGGAAGCACTTGCGGCGGGAAAAACGAAGTATAGTCCAGCGCCGGGAATACCCGTCTTGAGGGAGGCTCTGGCGGCGAAGTATGCGCGGGACAACAACCTGCCGGGCCTGAAAGCGAGCCGGGTGGTGGTAAGCCCGGGAGGGAAATACTCCTGCATGCTGGCGATCCAGTCGGTGATTGGGCCAAATGACGAAGTCATTATTCCGGCACCGTATTGGGTTTCCTACCCGGAGATGGTCAAACTGGCGGGCGGCCGCTCGGTGGAGGTTTTTGCGGGGAAGGAGCAGGGGTTCAAGATCACGCCGGAGCAGTTGAAAGGGGCGATCGGGGAGAAGTCAAAGCTGCTGATCCTGAACAGCCCGTCGAACCCGACGGGGGCGGTCTATACGGCGGAAGAATTGCGGGCACTGGTGACGGTGGCGCTGGAAGCGGGCCTTTATGTGATGTCGGACGAGATTTACGAATACCTGCTCTACGACGGTGTGGACCACTTCAGCCCGGCCTCAATGGACGAGGAGGCGGCACGGCGGGTGATAACGGTGGCCGGTTTCAGCAAGACTTTTTCGATGACGGGTTGGCGCCTGGGGACATTGGTGGCCTCCGAACCGATTGCGAAGGCTTGCGCGAGCATCCAGAGCCAGACGACATCGGGACCGACGACCTTCGCGCAGTATGGTGCGCTGGCGGCGCTGGAGAACTGGGATCAATCCCTGCAGGCGGTGAGCGAAATGCTGACGCATTTTGATCGGCGACGGAAGCTTTTGCTGGACGGCTTATCTGCGTTGGAAGGGGTGGATTGTCCGCGTGCCCAAGGGGCGTTTTACCTCTTCCCGGACATCCGTGCATTTGGATTGAGCGCGAATGAATTCGCGACCCGACTGCTGGAGGAGGAGCTGGTGGCGGTGGTGCCGGGTGAAGGGTTCGGCGCTCCCGGCTACATCCGCCTGAGTTACGCGACCTCGGACGAGGTCCTGAAGAAAGGACTGGAACGCCTCGGCAGGTTCTGCGCGAAGCTGAAAGCGGACAGTCGAAGCCAAGAGGATTGAACCCCTGATTTTTTTTTAAGAACCTGACATGAATTACAAGGACATCGCCCCTCCGGAAGGAGAAACCATCGAGATTAAAAACGGGGTGCTGCAGGTGCCGGGAAATCCGATCCTGCCCTACATCGAGGGAGACGGAATCGGGCCGGACATCTGGGCGGCTTCCCAGCGGGTCTTCGACGCCGCAGTGGAGAAGGCCTATGGAGGAAGCCGGAAGATCGCATGGTTCGAAGTCTTCGCCGGAGAGAAGGCCTATACTGCCTTCAACAGCTGGTTACCGGATGACACGCTGGAGGCCTTCAAGGAATTTCAAGTCGGGATCAAGGGTCCGTTGACGACCCCGGTAGGGGGAGGGATCCGTTCCCTGAACGTGGCGCTCCGGCAAAAGCTGGACCTTTACACCTGCCAGCGGCCGGTGCGGTATTTCGAAGGTGTGCAAACCCCGCTGAAGCGACCGGAAGACACGGACATGGTGATCTTCCGCGAAAACACGGAGGATATTTATGCGGGGATCGAATTCCAGCAGGGCTCGGGAGAGGACGAGCTGCTGAAGACCTGGCTGAAGGAGCACTTTCCAGAAAAATACAGTAAGGTACGTTTCCCGGATACGGCGGGGTTCGGGCTGAAGCCGGTCTCGATCGAGGGAACGGAGCGTCTGGTGCGGGCAGCGATCCAATACGCGATCGATCAGGGCCGCAAAAGCGTGACCCTGGTGCACAAGGGGAACATCATGAAATTCACGGAAGGGGCGTTTGCGGAATGGGGGTATCAGACGGCGGTGAAACATTTTGGTGCGAAGCCGCTGGATGGAGGACCCTGGCACGTCCTCGAGAACGGGGTTATCATCAAGGACGTGATCGCGGATGCGATGCTGCAACAGATCCTCACCCGCCCGAAGGAATATGACGTGATCGCGACCTTAAACCTCAACGGGGACTATCTCTCGGATGCGCTCGCCGCGCAAGTCGGGGGGATAGGGATCGCCCCAGGGGGGAACCTCAACTACGATGACGGGTTGGCGATTTTTGAAGCGACGCATGGGACGGCCCCAAAGTATGCCGGGCTGGACAAGGTCAACCCCGGATCGGTGATCCTATCCGGGGAGATGATGTTCCGTTACCTTGGCTGGAACGAGGCAGCCGACCTCATCATCAAGGGGATGGAAAGTGCGATCCGCGAAGGCGTCGTGACCTACGACCTGGCCCGGATGATGGAGAACGCCACGGAGGTGAAGTGCTCCGGCTTCGGCGAGGCGATCGTCGAGCGGATGTAGGCAGGTTGCGGGTTGCGCGTTGCAGGGCAGGCCCTTCGACAGGCTCCCGGCAGGCTGGTGTTAATCCTCGTCGTCAGCGAGGCCGAGTTGGATCTGGATATCGGGGCGTTCATCGAGTTCGGCCCGGAATTCATCGACGTTGAAATCGGCGACGACAAAGTCGTCGAACTCGAAGGTCGGTGTTTTGGTCTGGCCGCTAACCTCGACCATGCGGCGCATGGCATCGTCGTCTTCATTGACCTCTTTAACTTCGACCGCGATGCCGTGATCGTCGAAAAACTGGAGAGCTTCGCGGCACCAGGGGCAGCCGGATTTAACGTAGAGGATCGGAAGTTTCATGTAGTTAATGGTGAGATGAAAAGTGTGGACGCTCAACCCAAATAGGAGGATTCAGCTACGGTTTGCAAGAGGGGTGGGAGGTGTCAGGATAACCTGAAAGTAAAAATTGTGAGCGGGACGAACGAGATACAGATCAAAGGGGCGCGGGAACATAATCTCCGGGACTTGACGGTAGCGATTCCGCGGGAGGCCTTGACGGTGATCACGGGGGTGAGCGGCTCGGGGAAGAGCTCGCTGGCTTTCGACACGTTGTATGCGGAGGGCTACCGGAAGTATATCGACAGCCTCTCAACGCGGGCGCGGCAGGTGCTGGAGCAGATGAAGCGGCCGGATGTGGATTACATCCACGGCTTATCGCCGGTGATTGCGATCGAGCAGCGGACGGGGGAGGGGGCGAATCCGCGAAGCACGGTCGGGACGGCGACGGAGATCGCGGATTACGCGCGCCTGCTCTGGAGCGTGGAGGGAACGGCTTATTGTCCGCTGGACGGCGGACGGATTGAGCGGCGGAGCCTGGATGATTGTATCCGGCAGATTTATACAGAGCCGGAAGGGAGCCGACTGATGATTTTGGCGCCGGTTTTACGGGCGAAGCCGTCGGTCCTGCGTGAAGAGTTGCCGCGCCTGCAGCAGCGGGGGTTCGTGCGGGTGCGGCTGAACGGGGAGATCCGAAACCTGGACGAGCGCGACCTGATCGACTCGAAGGCGGGAGAGGTGGACGTGGAGGTTGTGGTGGACCGGGTGGTTTTACGTGCGGACCAGCGCAGCCGGATCGCGGACTCCCTGGAGCTGGCGTTCGAGGAGGGAGAGGACACGGCGATCCTGTTGATCCAGGAGGACCGGGAGGGCGAGTGGAGGCAGATGCGGATCAGCCAGCACTTTAGCTGTTCGACGTGCGGTGAGGTTTACGAGGCCTTGAGCCCGCGTCATTTTTCGTGGAACCACCCGGAGGGGGCTTGTCCCCAATGCGGGGGCGTGGGACAGACGATGGAGTTCGTGGACGAGCTGCTGGTTCCGGACCCGGAGAAATCGGTGAAGAAGGGGGCGATCAAGCCCTTGCGGCTCGGTTCGAAAGCGATGGTGATTCGGCACAATGCGCTGATGAAGCAATTGGGTGAGCAGCTGCCTTTCGATACGACGGTGCCGTGGAAGGACCTGGATCCGGAGACGCGGGATATCCTCCTGCATGGAGCAGGGGAACGGCTCTTCCACTTCAAGACGCGCCCGGGGAACCGGAAGCCGGAGGTCCTGCCCTGGGAGGGGGTGGTCCCGCTGTTGGAACGGATTCGCTCGGAGACGAGCAGCGACGGTTTGCGGGCGCGGCTGATGGCCTATCAGGTCAGCTCGAGGTGTGAGGCCTGCGATGGGCAGCGACTCTCCCCGTTAGCGCGGAACGTCTTACTGGCGGGCTCCCGGTTCACGGATTTCCTAACTCGTTCGGCCGGAGACGCCCTCGACTGGGTGCGGAACCGGCTCACGGGAGAGGAGAGTTACGCGCACTTGAAAGACGCGCTGGCGGGTTTGGAACAGCGGCTGCATTTCCTCAATGAGGTGGGCCTGGGCTACCTGACTCTTGACCGGAAGTATCAGACGCTGAGTGGTGGGGAATCGCAGCGGGTCCGACTGGCGACCCAACTGGGGATGGGGCTGGTGGGGGTGACCTATGTGTTGGATGAACCGAGCATCGGATTGCACGCGCTGGACAACCGGCGATTGATCGAAACCCTGGTGTGCTTGAGGGACCGCGGGAACACGGTTATCGTGGTGGAGCATGACGAGGAAATGATGCGGGCGGCGGACCACCTCCTGGAGCTTGGACCGGGCGCGGGTGAGGAGGGCGGCGCGTTGATTTTTGAAGGCAGCCCGGAGGCGATCCTAAAAAGTCCCACCAGCCGGACGGGGGATTACCTGAGTGGGGATCTCCAACTGGAAAAAGAGGCGGCGACGAGGCGTCCGGGGGATCGTTGGCTGACGGTGCGTGGCGCGACGGAACACAATCTGAAGGGGATCGACGTGAGGTTTCCGGTGGGCTTGTTGACGGTGGTCTGCGGAGTTTCGGGTTCGGGGAAGAGCACGCTGGTGAACGACATCCTCGGGCAGGTGGCGGCGCGTAAACTGAACGGGGCAAAGGCGCTGGCGGGGCTTCATCAGGAGGTGACGGGGCTGGAGTGTCTGAATACGGTGGTCCGCGTGGACCAGGAACCGATCGGGCGCAGTCCGCGGTCGAACCCCGCAACCTTCGTAAAGCTTTTCGACCTGCTTCGGGATTTATTCGCGAAATGCCCGCTGGCGCGGGTCCGCGGCTACAAGCCGAGCCGATTCAGTTTCAACGTGGCGGGAGGGCGCTGCGAGCGCTGCAAGGGGGACGGGGTGATCCGGCTCGACATGCAATTCCTCGGAGACGTCTTTGTGGAGTGTCCGAGCTGCCGGGGGAAACGGTATAACCGGGAGACCCTGGAAGTTCAGTTCCGGGGCTACACCATCGCGGAGGTCCTGGAGCTCTCGGTCACCGAGGCGCGGGAGCTTTTTGCGAAACACCCGCGGCTGCACGGGAAGCTGACGACGCTGGAAGACGTGGGGCTGGGCTACCTGAGGTTGGGCCAGCCTGCCCCTACGCTTTCGGGGGGCGAAGCTCAGCGCCTGAAGCTCTCCTTGGAGCTGAGCAAGCAACAGCAGGGCGAAACCCTTTACATTCTCGATGAGCCGACGACGGGGCTGCATTGGGTCGACATCCAGAAACTGATGGACCTGCTCTTCAAGCTGCGCGATGCGGGAAATACCCTCCTGGTTATCGAGCATAACCTTGATGTAATCCGACTGGCGGACTATGTCGTGGAGTTGGGGCCAGAAGGCGGAGAAGCGGGCGGTCACCTGGTCTACGCCGGGGGTATCGGACCGTTTCTCGAATCCGCCGACACGCCGACCGCCGGTTGCTTGCGTTGAAAGGCGATTAACCCGTGGATTTGGAAGCGGGCTCAGCGCCCTTCGCCGGAGAGGGTTGCGGGCGACCACTGCATGCTCCAGAGGGGAGAGCCGTTTGCGGCATAAAGGGAGCAAGTCAGGGTGCGTGCATTGGAGGAGCCCTCGACGCGGAACCAGGCGAAGTTAGGTCCAGAGTCGGCGGTTCCGGGCTCACGAAAATAATTGGATGGGCGGACGTCCCCGAAGCCGGCAATGGACAATTCAAAGAGGGGGTAATGGTTGGGGCGGATACGCTTGGTCAACTCGGTCTGGGCAAAGCCTCCGGAGATGAAGAACAAACCGTCGACGGGATGGCGGCGGAGGGCGGAAAGAAAGTCCTCGATGGCGGGTTCGTGTTCGGCGAGAGCGGGGTATTTAGAGGCGGGATGGAGGAGGGGGGTGCCGCTGACAACGATCTTGAAGGTGGCGTCGGAATGAAGGAGTCGGAGGACGAGGGCGTCGATCGTTTCCCCGGAAAGGATCCGCCTTTTTAAGGGGTTGCGTTCGCGCAGGGTATCGAGAAAGAAGAATTCGACGTCGGCCCAGCGGAGCTGGTTGCGGGGGTGCCAAGCCCGAGAAAAACCCTCGTAAGAGCGGAGGAAGTCGTAATCGTGGGGTCCGGTTCGACCGGGCCCGAAATCAGCTGGTCCGGGAACGGCATATTGGGGGGACTGGGCGAGGAGAGGACGGAGTTTTGGATGGATGCGGGTGAGGCGGATCCGGCGGCGGAGGCCGGATTCCGCGCCGAGGTCGGACTCACGAATATGGTGGGTATTGCCGGGCCAGAGGACGAAGGCGGGCCGCTGCGCGGCGGCAAAGTCGAGGAGGCTTGCCGAAAAGCTAGTTTTTTTTTGAGGGGGGTCGAGCCCGGGTTCGAGGGGGTGTTGACCGGGAAGGGCGAGGAAGTCGAAGGGGGGGGGGGGGGGTGGTTTTCCAT
>CAYQKH010000076.1:2957-3175 GCA_964417945.1 uncultured Opitutales bacterium | reverse complement strand
CGAGAAACTCGAAGGTGGGCGGGAGCGGCCGGTTTTCCATGGCGGGAGGGGTTTCCCAGCCGGCGCGGAAAGGGAGGAGGACGGGTTCACCATCGAGGAGGAGGGCATACTCGTAGGGTGTGCCGGGTTCAAGGTCCGACGCGCGGAGGAGGAGGACGGATCCCGCGCCGGTAGTGGCGGTCGCGGGAGGAGTGGTCCAGGTTTCCTCAGGGTTCGCC
>CAYQKH010000076.1:0-2947 GCA_964417945.1 uncultured Opitutales bacterium | reverse complement strand
TCCTCGGAGATGTCGATACCGGATTCCGCTGACAGGAGGCGGGCGATGGAGCCGGGTTCGGTCTCGATCCAGACCCCGGCCTCGCGGGGCACGGCGTAGAGGACAACGGGACCGGCGCGAAGGGGGGATGGGCCGCCCGCGGAAAGGACGGCGGGAGCGAGGCAGCCGGTGAGGACGACGATTGGCAAAAAAAGCAGAGAGCGATACATGGAGCCCCGAAGAAAAAACAAGGTGACCGGTGAGAGACAACCGGAAAAGATCCTGGTCAGGAGAGCGAAAACCCAGGGTAGGCTTGGAAGCGGACCGCGTTGAGGAAGTGGTGAAGCAGATTGGGCTGGAGGGGGGCCGACTCGCGAATGGACTGGAGGAGGGCGGCGAGGACGGGGTTGCGCACCTCTTCGGGGAGCCGCAGATCCTGGCGGAGTTCAATCAATTCGCACCGCTTTTCGAGCCAGAGACTCTTCCACTGGCGGAGGGCGGGCCGCTCCTGGAGGTCTTGGCGGAGGAGGCGAAGGTGGGATTCCTGCCAGACCTCGTCGAGGCTCCGGGAAAGGTCACGCAAAAGGATGTTATCCGAGCGGGAGAGGCTGTGCTTGGGAAAACCGGTGAGCCGGTTGCGGGTGTAAAGAAGGGAGCGATTGAGCTGGGGCCGGGGGGTACGGCAGCAGAGGACGAGCCAGCGCGGGTGCCAATCTTCCATTTCGCGGGCGATGAGGATAAAACGATCGCGGGGCGAAAGCCGAGACAGTTCCCGGGGAAGGGTGTCGAAGAAGGTTCCCTCCCGGTCGGGCAGGTGGCAGAGGGCATGGTAGAGCAAGCGCTCGAAATCGGAGACGCGGGTGGCGAAGGCGATGCGCTGCCAAACTTCGCGAAAGATCTGATTGGCAAAAGCGAGCCGGTCGGGCTGGCTGGTGAAGCCGGCCACGTAGAGATTTTCGAAGACGAGGTCGAAGTAGGGCTCGACCAACTCAAGGTAGGCGAATCGGTCGCCCGTAGTGGCGCATTTGAGGAGCTGGCGCATGTCGGAACGGGAGGTTTCCCGATATCGAGTAATCCGGCGATGCCGTCGAATCAGGAAACTCGTCATACCGAGGATGAGACCATAGAGGAAATTGAGATCAACCCTGACCTTCGTTCCGTCGTTTTACCTCGTCCCGGCAATCCTGCATGACGCGCAACCAGACCTCGCGGAGATCGAAGAGGCGAACATACATTTCCTGCTGGAAGCGCTTGAGGTAAACAGTATTGCGGTGGCTGAGGCTCTGAAGGGTGGAGAGCGACTGGTTGAGGGCGGCTACAGCGGTCTTGAGGTGGCAAATAGCAAGGGCGTAATCCCCAAGGTCGAGGGATTGAAGGGCGAGGGCGGCGTAGAGCTCAGAGCGATGAAGGCTGTTGCCATAGCTCCAGGCGAGCTGCGGGGAGAGGTAGGGCTGGGCATGCAACATAAATTGTTCCCAGTTCTTCCGGAGGAAATTGTGGAGTGCGCGCGTTACAATGAAGACTGGATGCTTGTGGAGGGTGTAGGGCTCCATATCCTCAAAATCGGGAATCTCGGAATGGTCACCGGAACAATCGAAATCGTCGGGGTCGTCTAAAAGCTCGGAGTCGACGCTGTTAGACCAGTCCTCGATCTCCCATCCCATGAGGTGAGCGGCCTCGTCGAGGTGGTCGGGCTGGTCCTTCAAGCTGTTATAGATGGAAAGAAAGCGTGCGATCTCCTTGTCATTTTCCTCAAGATAAAGGCGCCAGTCCTGCTCGTTCCATGTGATGCCACTCTTATCATCCCAATCGCCGTCGAAGTGTGATTCCGAATCAAAATTGCTCATAGAGAACTGGAATTAGAAGCTGCAGGAGTGCAGCTAAAAGGCAACCCTGAATTGAAAGGAATTCGAAAAAGAAGGCGGCAGGAGGGATGCCGGAACGGCCCGAACTTGCAAAGTTTCGGGGAAGGATCTAAAAGGGACAAAAATGGAACGGGTAACGGCCCGAAAAGAAGCAGCGAGCGCGGATATGTCCGAAAAAATGACAGTACATGTAGAAGCTTGGTTTTCCGGGCGCGTTCAGGGTGTTGGTTTTCGCTACCAGACGACGCGGGTGGCGCGGGAGTATGAGGTTTCGGGATGGGTGCAGAACCTGGCGGACGGGCGGGTTCACCTCGTGGCGGAGGGGCTCCGGAAGGAGGTGATTGGATTCATTGACGGCATTCGGGATGAGATGGAGGCCTATATCCGGGATGTGGAACTCCGGGAAGAGGAGCCCTGCCAGGGCGTGAAGGGGTTCACGATCCAGGGCTGACCGGAAGACCACGAAGATGGGAGCGAACGCGATTCGAATCGAGGGCCTGACGAAGGAATTCACGGTGGGGTTGCGCGGGGTGCTGCTGCGTGCGGTGGACGCTCTGGATCTGGAAGTGAAGGAGAACCAGGTCTTCGGATTACTGGGGCCGAACGGCTCGGGGAAAAGCACGACGCTGAAGGTGCTGCTGGGGCTTTTGAAGCCGACGCGTGGATCGGTCTCGGTCTACGGTCGGCCGAGTGGGCAGGTGGAGTCGCGACGGGAGGTGGGTTACCTGCCGGAGGCTCCGTATTTTTACCGATTCCTGACGGGCCGCGAGCTGGTGACGTTTTTTGGGAAGCTGGCAGGGATGCGGGGTGCGGAGCTGCGTGAGCGGGTGGAGGCAGTGATCGACTGGGTGGGGCTCGGGGACGCTCTGGACCGGCGGGTCGACACCTACAGCAAGGGAATGTTGCAGCGGATTGGTCTGGCACAGGCGCTGGTCCACGACCCGCGGCTGGTCATCCTGGATGAGCCGACGGCGGGGGTAGATCCCCTCGGGTCGGAGGCGATCGCGGGGATCATCCGGCGACTGAAGGCGGAGGGGAAAACAGTGCTGCTGTGTTCACACCAGTTAAGCCAGGTGGAGATGCTGTGTGATGCAGTGGCGGTG
>CAYQKH010000075.1:12812-13079 GCA_964417945.1 uncultured Opitutales bacterium | reverse complement strand
GGTTACCTGCGGGAATTGCTGCGCAGCGCAAGGCATTTTGGCCTGCCCTTGTTCATCCTGGGCCGCGGTTCGAACCTGGTCGTCCCGGACGAAGGGTTCCCTGGGCTGGTGTTGCGTTTCCAGCATGCCTTCTGGCGGGAGATCCGGCGGCTGGATGAGAACCGGCTTTACGTCGGGGCGGGCGTCCGGCTGAAGGACCTCGCGACGCAGGCCGCGCGCTTCGAGCTGACCGGCTTCGCCGAACTCGAGCAGCCCGCGTGGCGTCAC
>CAYQKH010000075.1:0-12802 GCA_964417945.1 uncultured Opitutales bacterium | reverse complement strand
GCCTCGAGCTGGCCGGCTTCGAGTTCATGGAAGGAATCCCGGGGTCGCTCGGGGGTTCTCTCCGCATGAACGCGGGGGCGATGGGCAGCTGGATGTTCGACGTGGTGGACCGGGTTTTCCTGATGTCACCGGAGGGGGCGCTGGAGGATCTGGATCGGAAGGCTTTTCGCGTGGGCTACCGCAGCGTCGAAGAATTGAAGGACGGCCTGGCGGTCGGAGCGATCCTGAAAAGCCCGGGCCGGGAGGCCACTGATGCGATCCGCAAACGGATGCAGGAATTCATGCTGACCCGGAAGTCTGGCCAACCGCGCGACCCCAGCGCTGGATGTATTTTCAAGAATCCGGACGGGGACGCGGCCGGGCGGCTGATCGACACCGCCGGCTTGAAGGGACTGCGGGTGGGGGAGGCCGAGGTCTCCACCGTCCATGCCAATTTTATTGTGAATCGCGGAGGGGCGACGAGTGGGGACGTCATCCGCCTGGTCAAGCGGGTCCGGGCGGAGGTGCAACGGGTGCACGGGATCGAGTTGGAACCTGAAGTTCTGCTTATGGGAGGGCAATGGGAAGAGGAGTTAAAAGGAGGATGAACCCGACGATCCAAGTTCTTTCCGGCGGGGTCGGACACGAGCGCGAGATTGCCCTTGTCACGGGGGAAAGCGTCGCGGCGGCACTGCAGGGGTCGTTTCCGGTAACGCTTCAGGTCCTCGATAAGGCGGAACTGCCGACGACCCTCGACCCCGGAAGCGACGTCGTTTTCCCCGCCTTGCACGGGGAGTTCGGGGAAGACGGAACGCTGCAATCCCTCCTTGAGGAGAACGGTTTTGCCTACGCCGGGAGCGACGCGCGGGCAAGCAGGCTTTGTATCCAGAAATCCGCCACGAAAAAGGTGGCGGAAGCGGCCGGGGTGGGGGTGGTCCCGGGACGGCTCATTAGGGTGGGGGCATTAACGCCGCCGCCGGCCCTGGTGGACGAATTGGGTCCGGACCTGGTAGTGAAGCCGGACGACAAGGGGAGCAGCATTGGCCTTTACCTTGTGGAAGGTTCGGCGGAGCTGGAAGGCGTCCTTGATAAATTGATTCCGGGTGAGTGGTTGGTGGAGAAGCGCATTCACGGGCGTGAACTGAGCGTAGGGATCTTGCATGGTGAAGCGATGGGAGTGGTCGAGCTGCTCCCGGAGAGCGGGGTTTACGATTATAAGAGCAAGTATACGGCAGGAAAAACCCGCTACCGCTTTCCGGCGGAACTCGAAGACGAATTGGAAAACCGGGTGCGGTCGTGGTCCGAAACTGTTTTTGCTCATTGCGGTTGCCGGGATTTCGGACGGGCGGATTTCATGCTCTCGGCAGAGGGCGACCTCTGCTTTCTGGAGATCAACACCCTGCCCGGGCTAACTCCGATGAGCCTCCTTCCGAAAAGTGCATCCTGCTGCGGATTTTCTTTTTCGGACCTTGTAAAAGAACTTGTACTTCCGGCACTAAGCCGCTTTAATAATGCCAAGCGCTCAAAACAGAGATGCCGTTCTACCGATGGCCCGTAAAAAGCAGAAAGAGAGGAGGGACTCCGCAATGGTTCGGAGTTGGAAAGAAATCCGGCAGTCCGGCACGGAAAAGCCGATGACCTCGGCGGCGAAGCGGCGGCGGATTTCCACCCTTTTGAAGGCATCCTGCTCGCTGCTGCTCTTCATTGCGCTGATCGGGGGAGGAACCTGGGTGGTATTGAATTGGGTGGAGAGTTCCGAGACGCGGCTGGGGCGGGAGCGGGCGACGCCGATACGGCAAATCCTTTTTCAGACAGACGGGGTCCTTTCGGAAAAATGGGCGGGGCGCACGCTGGCGCTGCGCCCGGGAACGACCTTGTTGGATCATTCGATCTTTGAGCTGAAGGAGCGGCTGGAGGAGAGTGGGCAGGTTCGCTCGGCGGTGGTCGAGCGGCAATTTCCGGATATCCTGAAGATTGTCGTGAAGGAGCGGTTTCCGGTGGCACGTGTGGCGGTAGAGGACGAATTTGGCTCCACGGAAACCCTTCTGGTCGCGCCGGACGGCACCCTCTACCGAGGTCGTGACTATGACCGTGTCTTTTTGAAAACCTTGCCTTATCTTGCTGGAGTGCTGCCACGGAAGGATAAGGAAGGGCACTTTCACCCGCTGCCGGGGATGGAGTTGCCGACCGCCTTTCTCAGGATGATTCGCACTGATTTCCCGGAGCTCTACGGGGCGCTTCAGGTTCTCGATCTTGAGGATTTACGGGACGGGGCGGATCTTCCCGGAGCTGGCTTTGTCGCCCGCCTGCGGCGCTACCCGGACATCCGTTTTTCCCCGAACGGTTTTAAAAGCCAGCTTGAAAAACTTGAGTTGGTTTTGGCGGACCTCGAAGAGCGGATCCGCCGACCGGAGGACCGGCGGATGATCGACCGGGTGGACCTCTCGATAACGGGTCCGGTGGTGGTTTCCTTTCTCGATCCACAAAAAGCCCAACCCCCCCAAGGCAGTCCATGAGTCAGAATAAAATTATCGGAGCGGTAGAAATTGGAACCTCGAAAACGACGGTGCTCGTGGGCGAGCTGATCGTCGGACGTTCCTGTAATATCATCGGGAAGGGAGGGAGTTCTTCCCAGGGGTTAAAAAAGGGGGAGATCCTGGACTTGAAGGCGGCGAGCAACAGCGTGCACGCAGCGATCATCGCGGCGGAGAAGTCTGCGCAAGTGACGCTGGATTCGGTTTACCTCGCCCAGAGTGGCCGCCACCTTCGCGGAGCACCGGCAGAGGGCGCAAGCTCGGTGAGCCACTCGGACGGAATCGTCACGGACGGAGACATCCGGCGGGCGGAGGAAGATGCCAAATGCAAACAGCTTCCCTCAGACCGGGTTTACATCCACCACATCCGGAACCCGTATTTGTTGGACGGACAGGTCGTGGAGGATCCCCTGCACATGAGGGGCAACCGGTTGGAGGTCGGTTACTGGAGTGTAACGGGCGAGGAGGCCCGAATTGCGGACCAGCTGCGGATTTTCAATGGCTTTGGCATCGAGGTGGAGGACATGATCATATCGAGTATTGCATCGGGATCGATGGTGGCGGAGGAAGGCGAAAAGGAAGCGGGAGTGCTGGTTCTTGACATCGGCTGTGGAACAACGGACTTCGTCGTCTACAAGGACGGTCACATTCTGCAGACGGGGGTCATTCCGGTCGGGGGCGACCACCTCACGAACGACCTGAGCATCGGGCTGCGGGTGAACCGCAAGCATGCGGAGTATTTAAAAGTCAACTACGGCAAGGCGAAGGTGGACAAGAATGACCGGAACGAAAAGGTCTGGCTGATCGGGGACTTGACGATCGGGGACCGCAACCTGCCGCGGCACTCGATCCACCAGGTCCTGCAGGCTCGGGTGGAAGAACTTTTCAAGGTGGTGCGCAAATCGGTGGGAAAGCGCTGCAACGGCGAATACCTACCGGCGGGGGTCGTCTTGACGGGGGGGACCTCGCAGTTGCCGATGATCGCGGAGGTGGCGCACGAGCAGCTTGGCCTGAGCGCGCGGCTTGGGGAGAACCCGGAGTGGGTCCGGGACGATCTGCGCGGGCCTACCTACAGCACGGCGCTCGGGCTGATGCATTACGCTCTGACCGGGCATGAGGCCTCGCGTGAAGGCCAATCCGGAAATGGACTCTTTCGCAAGGTCGCCCGCATCCTCAACCTCAACTTCTCCTGATTGTGATGGATAACGAAAATTTCAGCAGCAGCCCGAAAATGTTCAGCGGATCGATGGAATCGCAGGCTCCGCTTCGGATCAAGGTGATTGGCGTCGGTGGAGGGGGCTCCAACGCGATCGACAAGTTAAAATTAAACGCCCTTTCGGACGTGCACTTCGCGGTGGTGAACACGGACATCCAGGCGTTGAGCCAGAGCTTGGTAGCGGAGAAGGTCCAGATCGGGCGCAACATCACCTTTGGGATGGGCGCGGGCGGCGATGTGGAAACCGGTCGCAAGGCGGCGGAAGCGGAGAAACAGGCTTTGGAAAAGCTGGTCCATGGGTGCGATCTCATCTTTCTCGTCTCCGCCCTCGGCGGGGGAACGGGGAGTGGGGCGACGCCTTACCTCGCCTCCCTCGCGGCGGCCTCGGACGCGATGGTGATCAGTTTTGTGATGATGCCGTTTACCTTCGAGGCGGGGCGCAAGGAAAAGGCGGAGGCAGCCCTCGAGGGCATGCGCAAGCAGTGCGACGCGGTCCTCCCGCTCTCGAACGACCTCCTGCTTCAGCTCGGTGGTGAAACGGAAGCTACCTTCCTCGACGCCTTCTCCCAAGCGGACGAATGGGTCAGCCGCGGGATCCAGTCGATCTGCTCGATGCTCCTGAAGACGGGCCTGATCAATCAGGATTTCAGCAGCTTGAAGCGGATTTTTGCGGAGAAGGGCGGGCGGACGCTCTTCGGGATAGGCAAGGCGACGGGTGAGCATGCGGTGGAGGAAGCTCTTGAAGATCTCTTCCTCTGCCCGTTGCTTCAGGGCCCGGAGTTCGCCCGCCGGGCGGAGAACCTCCTCGTCCACATCACCGGGGGGGCGGATCTAACGATGAGCAAGGTCAACCAGGTGATGTCCAACCTCACGGACAAGTTCGGAAGCCGGGAGAACCTCGTTCTCGGGGCGATGATTGATGATTCGCTGCAGGCCACCCTTGAGATTTGCGTCATCGGGACGACTCCGCTAACCAATAAACAGTATCGCAAACCCCCGGCCGCAGCGGTCTCACAGAACCGTTCGGGGATCGGGAACCCAGGTCGCGGAGGGACGGCGTTTCCGGACGATGAGGAGGCCTTGCCGGTGCAAGAAGGTCAGCCGGTTCACGAATCCAAACTGGAAACCCGGAAAAACCAGAAGCCCTGGGACCAGAACGAGTTTGAATTCCTCGCGGAGGAGGAGCAACGCGGCTATTTTGACAAAACCGAGCGCAACTGCTTCGAGGGCGAGGATCTCGACGTCCCGACCTATTTGCGGAAGGGGATCAAGATTGCGGTGAAGGCCTGAGGGTTTCGGGTTGCGGGCTGCGGGCTGCGGGCTGCGCGAAGTGGGGAGAGGACGCCGGACTGGACCATTTTACCTGAGGAGAGAGGCGAAGAAGGGTTTCGTATATTCCCGTCTCCTGTGACCCGACCCCTGATTCCTGATCCCTCAGCTTGCCGGTCTCCTCTCAGAGGACGGAGACGTGGAGGTGACGGATTTTCCCGGTGTTGGTGTTGAATTGGATGCGTTCGACGCCTTGCCGTTCGATGGGATTGCCGTCCTTATCGGAACCGGCCATGGTGAAGGGGAATTCGACGGTATCGCTATCAAGGAGGCGGTAGTGTTCGACAGCCCAATGGGGATGGGGAAATCGTCCAAAAAAGTCTTTCATCATGGACTGGATTTCCGCGAGGCCATTAAAGGTGCCGAACTGGGTGGAGTGGTAAGCGGCGTCCGGCTCGAAGCAGGACCAGATATCCTCGAGGGTGCCTCGATTGGAGAGCAAGACGTAGTGTTCCGCAAGTTGGATGGGGTCCTTCACAAAGTCTAAATCTGACGAAGGTAAGGGTCGGGAGCAAGCCCGGAGCCCGGTTGCAGATGGGCGCTTGCTCTTCAAAGGGAATTGTCGATGATACTAGAATGAATATTTCTCCTATATTACGCCGACTTCTGATTTCCTCCTGTATTTTGCTCTTCCCGGGATGGAGCCCGTCGATGGCAGAGGAGGAGGTGGTGGCCACAGCTCGCTCTGCGGAAACCTCGGGACTCGTCAAGCAGGCCAACTTGGAAATGCTGGAAAGCATGGTGAAACGGAGCGGGGATACGGTCGAGTCGGCCGACCTTTTTAATGAGAATACTCCGAGGATCCAAGCCAAGACCGAAGGCGGCATGATTTATTTCCTTTTCGGGACGGCCTGTTCGGAGGATGGGCATTGTAAGGGAATCGAGGCTCAGGCGGTTTTCGCTCCGGGCGAGGGTCGGACCTATGACCTGAAAATGGCCAACGAGCTGAATATCAAGTTTGGCGCGGTAAGCATCTTTCTGACGGAAGGCGGAAATATCGGTATCTCCCGCTACATGATCCTGGATTTCGGGCAGGACCCGCAAAACGTGGATCTAAACCTCGAGATCTTCCTGAGTATCAGTGGCCGGGTTTCAGAGCTTTTGAACCGCATCGAAGCGGAAAGTTGAGGAGTTTTTTCTTTGTCGGGGCGAGGGGAAATGCTTTTCAGGCAATATAAAAAAATTGCATCCTGCGCGTGCCCAGGGTAAGCTAAGTTAATTTAAATTAATAAACCTGAAGCGCAGTGGCTTCCAACGGTGGACATGTCTTATGACTCGAAAAGCCAAGTATTCCCTCAGCGGTCTTAAATGGGGCTTCGCCTTTCTGGCCGTTTACCTGTTCAGCATTTCGGCTCCGATGCAGTTGGTTGGAGCACCCCCGCTGGTGATACCGGACGAGCCTTCGCAGGAAAATGTGGATCCACCGGATGAGGAACCACCGCTGGAGGACACGAGCATCCCGGACGTGGATCCGGGAGCGCCGCCACCGGAACCGTTTTCTTACTTTGATGGAATTTCGACGCGTGCGCTGATTGACAACGTCAATTACTTGAATGCTGAAACGGAGCAGAATTTTGGAATTATAAACACGAGCATGATCGTGGAAGGAACGGGAAGCGGGACGCAGACGGTGGTTTGGCGCGGCCGCGGACCTTCGATCAACCTGGATGTGCCGCTGGCGACGAATCCGTTTCTCGACGTGGTGCAAATTGGACAGGGTCCGCTGGTAACGAACGATCGCTACGCGGAGGATGCCAACTACAGTATCATTATCGAGACAGACTTGGTCCCCCCGGGAATTCAGGATGAAGAAACGATCGCGACCACGCCGGACCTCGGCGCGAGCGCCTACTCGGTTCGCGTCTCCAGCGACGGAGATTCAGCGGGGATTGCAATCGGTGAAGGATTCGCCTTTTTCTCTTCCGAACCGGAGACGGAGCCGGTGGTCAAGCTGACGGGGATCTCGACACGGGCACCGGTTGGAAACGGTCCGAACGAGGTGATGAATGCGAGCTTTATTGTGGCGGGTGAAAAACCGGTGGATGTGGTCTGTCGGGGCCGTGGGCCCAGCATCAACCTGCCGGCGGCGATCACAAAGTTGCCGGATCCGTATATCGACCTGGTCCGGATCGGTGAGGGGGTCATCGCCTCAAATGACAACTGGGAGGATGGCGACAACCTGAACTTCATCGTGGGAACCAGCTTCGTTCCCGGAAACATCGAAAGCACGGAATCGATCCTCGTGGCGATCGGGTTGCCGCCGGGTGCCTATTCCCTGCGGCTCCGCGACGCGAGCAACACGTCACCGGAAACGGGCGGGGAAGGAATCGGCATCGCCGAGGTCTTCCTCGCGGATTTTTGAGACTGAACCTTTAACGCACGTATCCACTGCAAAGCGAAATCGTCATGAAACGCACACGCACCCTCCGCTTCACATTCCTGATCATCCTCTTAAGCTGTGCGGCGAGCGCACAGACGACGGTTCCAGACGTGGTCGGGGACTGGACCCGTTCGAGCATATACTACCCTGGTGCTCCGGTTGAAGATCCGCTCGTTCCGGGGCTCTTCCTTCCGGTCGGGGGCCTCCCCTCCCACCAGCAACTTGGATTGGTCGAGCCCTGGGTGGGAACGGAACTCATGTCGGTAACGGTGAATGCGAACAGCACTTACAGTGCGACGCTTCTGGAGTCCTCGGAAGGGGAGACGGGAATCTTCACCGGGGCGGTTTCGATCTCCAGTGAAGGCGACTTCGAAGTCGATGTTGGAGAATCGGAACTGTTCGTTTTTTCCCCTAATGCGGGAAAAAGCCTGATGGTGATGACCGAACGGGAGAGCTACAACACTGAGAGCGGAACGGAGTATTCGATCAACCTGGACGTTATCACGCGCAACCCTTCGAGCCTGATGCTTTCAGAACTGGCGGGCGAATGGACCTACCAGGGCAGCTACCTCTCCGGCCTCTTCAACAGCTATGATTTCGACACCCCGATACCGGTGACAATAGACACGGTGGGCGGAGTCACCGCGACCGTGCCGGATGAAGGAACCCTCGCCTTTTCCCTGAGCTACGAGGGGGCCGGTCAGGTGAACCTGGAGATCGACGAAGGTGTGGAGTCCTACCAGATCAATTCGGCGAAGGATGTCCTGGTCCGGCTCTCCCGGATGGAGGATGACTTTTCGCCGGAGGATCTTCCGCAGCAGTGGGGGGGCGTGGAAACCGCTTATGAATATTCAACGGCCTTTATCGTCAAAAAACCGGAAACGTTAGCGATGAGTGAGCTGGCGGGGGTCTGGACGGTTTATAATCTTCTGGCCGACGTGGAATATTATTCGACGGACCCGTTCAACAATCCTCCTTCACCGGATTTCGAACCCTTTGGGGAATTCGAATGGATAGGTCAGGAAAAGATCCGGTTGATTGTGGAAGAGGTCACGACGACGGAATCGACAACGGATGGCCTGTTCGAGGCTACCCTGGTCGAGCCCAGCCGGGATGACCCGGAAGATGCCGGGGAGACCATCCGTGGAGAGGTGAATCTCGTCGATGAGCAACTGCGGATCACCTTCAACGATGAAGGGGTGGCGCGGCGCTTTGAATTCGCGGTCAATGCGAGCAAGGACTTCTTTATCGGCTATCAGGCGGAAGAGGCGCTGGGGCGGAATACCGAACTGGGCTATGACCTGATCATCGGGGTGCGGAAAGATCCCGCCGACCTCGGGATCTTTGAAACAGTGGAAGGCGCAGTGGAGCTGCAATGGGTGAACCTCCCCTGGTTGGGGCGCTTCTTCCTGCTCGGAACCGGGACGAGCTTCCTTTACCACGAAGAACACGGCTGGATCCTGATCAAGGGAACGAACCTCGACGGTTTCTGGATCTTTTTCCCCGGCCTGGAGAAGCCCGGTGGGGGAACTGGCCTGCGGCTGTGGACCAGTGAAAGCCTGTATCCTTCATTCCTCCGCGAGAACCCGGATGTGCTGGAGGGCCCGCTTGCCGGGTATTCCTTCGTCAGCTACGATCGGGATTACTACCGGGAGACCGGCGAGCTCTGGTTCTATGACTTTGCGACCGGGGGGGAAGCCGGATGGTTGGAAGAAACGCCGATCACCGGAGGGCCTTGAGTTGATCCGGGAAACTGCTCGCAGGGCTTTCCACAGTTGAAACATGGGGTCAGGTGCGCCAGCGTTTGGGCATGCCATCCAGAGATTCTAAGCGCGCACCGCGTGGATACCCCCCTCACCCCCGGCTGTTCGCCTCACGTGAGGACTTGGATCGACTTTGCGAAAAGCCGCGGTCCGGCTTCCAGCAGTTTGCCCAAGCGCACCTTGAGGCGCGGGCAGAGACCTTTTGCGAAGGGACGGATTTCAATTACCCGGAAACGCGGCACAATTCGCTGTTGATCCGTGCGCGGATTTTGCAGGGGCGTGTGATGACCCTGTTGGCGCGCTGGTGGCAAACCGGGGAGGAGCGCTACCGGAATGCGGCGGTGAAGCACATCCGCGCGATGGGGGATTGGGAGTACTGGTCCTGGATTACAATGCGAGTAGGCAACGCGGATTGGGAGGCGATCTTCGACCTGAGTTATGGGGAAAATTCCATGACCCTCGCGCTCGCGATGGATTGGCTGGGGGTGACCCTGACATCGGAGGAGCGGGACGATTTCCTCGCGGTGGCGCGCGATCGTTCGCTCCGGCCGTTTCTGGCGCATACGGGAGAGAATCCAGGATGGTGGTATAAGCGTTCAGACACCAATTGGAACACGGTTTGCGCGGGCGGGGCGGGGCTGTTGGCTCTTGCGACGCTGGATGCGCTGCCGGAGGCGGAGGAGGTCCTGGAGCGGGTGGAAACCTGTATTCGCCCCTACTTCGAGCACTTGAAGGAGACCGGCGGCGGATGGCCGGAGGGAATCGGTTACTGGAACTACGGGATGCGCTACGGATTTCTCTACCTCCTCAGTCATGAGCGGACAATGGGGCGGAAGCATCCGCTTCTGCATCAGGCGGCGGTGCGCAAGACGCTTCAATTCCCGCTCGATTTTTGCCCGAATGGGATTCCGAGCAGCTTTGGGGATTCCAATAAGTGGACGCCGATGCCGTTTCACTATGCGGTTGCAAGGCGGCTGGGGCTGGATTCGCTATTGGCAGCCCTGGACGATCAGGTGGGACCGAAAACCCTCGACTCGACGTCCTGGGACCCTTCTGCGGAGTTCTTGATGCAGGGAGCGGGCGGTAACCGGAACAAGATCAACCGTTTTGTCCCCGGAGTGGTCTTTTACAAGGGGATCGACTGGGCGGTTCTGGCGGACCGCCTGCCGATGCCCCAGTTTTACGTGGCGATCCGGGGCGGAACGACTGATGTCCCACACGGGCACCTCGACCTGATGAGTTACCAGGTTGTGGTTAGGGAGGAGGTTCTGGTCCGCAATATTGGGGCGGCTGAATACCTCGATACCACCTTCGGGCCACGCCGCTACGAATTGCCGGAGATGGGCTCCCACACCAAAAACACCCTCTTTGTCAACGGAGTAGGGATCACCAACCCCTCCAGGGTGTATACGCGATTGTTGAAGGATTCCCCGGTAGGCCCGGCGGTGCGGATAGATGCGACGGAGGCGATGGGCGAGATGCGGGACGGACCAGTGGCTCGTTTTTGCGGACGGTTGTTCGTTCTCTTGAAGGGGAAGGCCTTGCTTATTGTCGACCGCTTCGACCTTCCGCAGTATGGGCGGATGGAGAGCCGGTTGCACACCCCGGCAAAAGTTCGGAAGACGATGGATACGGCTCTGCTCCAGGGGAGTGGAGAAACCCTGGCCATTGCTTACGGCTCCTCCCGTCCAGCGGTGCTCCTAGAGGCCGTGACGGCGCCGACCACCCCGGCGGATGGACTGGCGCAATTGCGCTGGTGCACGGCTGATTTGCATCATGGGGTTACCTTTGCCACCCTGATGGCAGCCGGTGAAAAGGCGGTAGTGATCGAGCTTGAGGAAGGGGAGTCCGGCTCCATTCAGATTTCCGCGACCGTGGGAAAACAAACCCATTGTCTTCAGCTCACCCGGAAACTCCTCCTGAAATGAAGCGATCCGAGACCTACCCGGTGGAGGTGAAGAACCCTGCCCGGCTTCCCGCTCGCCTCGATGCCACCTGCACGCGCCTGTCCGGGCGATATGACTTCAAACCCCATATCGGATTGTTGCCCGACGGCGAGCTGTTGATGTTTGTGGCGCACGCTCACGCGGAGGAGAAGGTTACCACCCACTCGGCGACGGAGGCACCCCGTGCCCTGACCTCGCATGTGGTGCTTTATCGGAGCAAGGATGGCGGAATAACCTGGGGGCAGGGGCGGCATGTCCGGGAATTGATGAGCGGGCACGAGCCGTCGGTCAGCGTAATCGACGGCGTGGTCTTCGTCATCGTGCACCTTCACGGGAGTGGTCATTTCCCGGATCCATACGCTGAGCGGGACCATAGCTACTGGGTAATCGCGCGATCGACAGATGGGGGAGCGACCTTCGAGCGGACGATCCTCGACGAGACCTTCCTCGGAGCGAAGCGGGGGCAGCGGATAGATGGTTCAAGAAATATCCTGAAGTTGAGGGATGGCCGCCTCTACACGATTTTCGGCGCGGGCAACGCGCACCGGGGCGTCACTTCCGCGGACGGGGGAGCGACCTGGAAGGTTGAGGCGGCCGAGGTGGAGGGCTGCCACTACGAAGGGCTGGAGCGTGCTTTTTCAGCGGAGGCGGTCTTTTTCCACACGAATCGTGAACGGTTGATGATGCTGGGCCGGGTCGACTTCGCCTATGCGACGTTTCGGGACTCGTTGCCGCACGATACCCACTACCGGGAGGAGACGAAACTGGATAACTTCGACGGGCTGGTGCTTTTTGAGTCCAGAGATGCGGGGAAGACCTGGAAGCCCCTGCGCGTGGTCGGGTTTCCCGCCCTGATGTATCCCTCCGTGGTCAACCTTGTAGGAAACCGCATGCTCCTGACCTACACCGTCCGGGAAATTCCGCCGGATGGTTCCGGTTGCATCCATCCCAAGGTGGGCGTCCAGGCGATTGTTTTCGAGGAGAGCGAAGATGGCGGAATCGATTTTGATTTTTCGCGGGATGTCATCGTGCTCGACGACTGCACGCCGGCTTCGATGCGGAATGCCGGGTGTTTCGGAAATACCGTGCGGCTCGTGGATGGAACACTGGTGACGCCGTTTTCCTACCCGCTGATTGATTCGGAGATCCTGGAATTGGCCGACCGGAAGGAATACCTGAAGCCGGAGGTTTATGATTATTGGGCGGCGATGCAGACGACCTATGCCCACCGCCACGCGGATTTCATCCGTGAGGAGTGGAGCCCGGAGCTGCAGGAGTTGCATTTGCGGCGGACGTTTTCGGCGCTCTTCCTCTACGCCCAGGCGGGGAATAAGGGGGGAATTGGAACCGCAGTTGTCCGCTGGAATTTATAGGGCGCTGGTCGGCGGGCTGGTCGGGTCGGCGGGTTTCGCCGGGCGAGTCGGCTTCTACAGTGGGTTGAGGGGTCCGCCGTCGCTAAAGCGTTGGCGGACAGGAGAGCCTTCCTTACAGGGGGAAGGTCAAACTTTCGGGCTGTAGTGCCGGTTGAGCCAAGAGGAGAGGCCGTCGAGTCCGGGGAAAAGGACGCGTTCAGTGACATTGGCCTGGTCGAGTTTATCGCGGATTTCCCACTTAAGTTCGGCGGGGATGATGATGCGGCGGGCGACTTCGGGATG
>CAYQKH010000074.1:0-13184 GCA_964417945.1 uncultured Opitutales bacterium | reverse complement strand
AACCTCCCTTCACAATACCCCTCAACAAAAGTGCGAAAGATTCTGGACACTACCTGCGGTGGTAGTGTCCAAAATCTTTCGCCCTTTTCTAGAGGGTAGGGTTGAACTTGGTCCGAGAAGCTCGCCCGCACCTATTTCATAAGAGCTTTTATTGACGAAAGATCAGTTGTCAGTAAATCACCAAATAGGGTACCCATATTTCCTGAAATCGGCTAAGCACTTCAAGCTAATTTTCATACGGTCGTTTAGAGGAAGCTCTGACTTCCATTTCTCATCCGGTTTCAGTTCTATGGCACCGGTTCTCATGCGTGAAGGGTTTCCGAAAAAGGTTACATTCGGCTGGAAATGAATTTTTCTATTATCAATAAAACGAGAGGTCTCCTCACGGGGTAATTCGAGATTCTGCATGATGTTTAGGAGCGTTCGGCTAGGGTTATTGACCAAATCTTCATAGCGCAAAAAGTGATAATGATGAAAAAGCTTTTTCAGATAAAGTGTGCAATTGTTATGGCGCTTCCACCTTTGGACCGATATGGAAGGAGGTAATATCTCCATCTCGTAACCCTTCTTGTCGGGTCGGTTGACCTGCTTCATGCGAGAAAAACATACTCCGCGGACATCTCGAATGATGTGGATGATGCGTATATCCTTAATATCGGCACGCTTTAAAAAAATTGGCCAAAAAGGTACGATACTGGAATCGATAATGTATTCTTTATCAGAATGGTTGGCTAGTGTGATGAAGATTCTTGATATCCAGTCCAGTTGTTCATTAAGAAGAGGATTTTCCTCTATCAACTGCTCTAGATCAGCTAATTTTAGGTCCTTTCTTTCCATGGTTTTGGTGACAAAATGATCATATTTCCAGATTTGGTGGAAGCATTTTGGAGGACTGGCCGGATCGATATTCAACTCGGCCAAAACGGGGCCCCAGAAAGGGCATTCGGCATAGGGTAGCCCCGAACCACTAAGAGCTTTTCCCAAATCCTCAGGACAGAAAATGCGGCGGATTTCACCTAGATTGGCGGCGAATGAAAGCTCGCCGAGTGCCATTCCAAGAATAGTATTTCCACTCCTACCATAACCAGAAATACATAGAATTTTAGACATTTTGAAAAATGTTTTCTAAATAAAACGAGTCTTGTGTGCAATTGCCGAACCTAGCGGGCATTCCTTATCAATCCAAGCTCAGGCTGCTTCCATCAAAGACTAGAACTCCGTTTGTTTTTGTCGCTGTGACAATTCCAGAACCGCCAGGATTCCATTCCAACCCGGTGGGTGTATCAATATCCGCATTATCGGCAAACCGAGCATTTGCGTTGAAAGTTATGATGGCGGGAGCGTTTTCAGGTAGATTTTCAAAAGAGTCATAGACAACTGTATTATTTGGACTCAAGGTTACCGCTTCATAGCCATCGAAATCGATCAAGGTGCTGGAGGTAATGGTGAGCGGGGAGCCTACTGGAGGACTATAATCTACCAGATCGAAGGTTCCCGAGCCGTTAAACTTCATTGTGATGGAGACACCCTCTTGAAGAATATAACCGCGGGTGAAAGTATTCCACATCGGGTCGGGCTTTAATTCCCCTTTTCGGTTCCCGGAAGTTATCTTGGTCAGAGTGAAGCTAAAACCTTCAAGAAACTTATCGATGTCGCCAACTGCAATTAATTTTTCGTCGACGGAGAAATTGTCGATAATGATTTTGCCCCAGCGAGGATAAATGAGGAAAGGAGTTTCGGGGTCCTTGTTAGGATCGAAAATAGCTTCAGGTTCGGCAGCGACTGTATTATTGATTAATATCGGACGGATACCGTTGGAGGAGGCTTGAGCCGAGCCTCCAACCGGAACGCCGGAATTAAGAATATTGTTCTGAACGATGAAACCGGTTCGATTTTGTTTGGGTCCTGGGTGTTCGGCATTGACTAGGGCACTGACCTCGAAACCGTTTAATCCAGTCAGAGTGTTGCCCTCGATGAGCCAGTTTTCTGCCTCCCAGCCTCCCATCACGAAATTGATAAGGGCTCCTACGTCTTGTGTTTCGGCGATAAAGTCATTGTTCCGGACGGTCAGGTCGTTCCAGGCGAAGGGACCGATGCCATACTGACCGAGGAAGATCCCATAAACGCCGCGTTCGCAGTCAATAAAGACATTATCTTCAACAAGGACATCGTAAGCGAACTCGCTTAAGAAAATGGCGGCGAATTCGACGTTCTCAAACTCGCAGTTGGTGACCTCTAGGTAGGTGGTATCATCAAACTGGCCGATGTAAACGACACCGAAATCAGCGACGTTCCGAAAGGTTGTATTTCGAATGACAGTAAATTGGCCGGGAGAGCTGGCGTAGTTTTCCGTTCCGTTGTAAACATTTTCGACGAGACAGTCTTCTACGGTTACAGCCCCGGAGATACTAATGGAACTACCGTTACAATTACGGATAATCGTATCTCGAATGGTGATTTCTGCGATGTCGGCCCCCCCCTTGTAGAGTGATTCCCCGCGGAAACCATCAAAGGTGCAATTCTCCACGAGGATGTTGTCCATACCTGGACCTCCAAAGGTAAAGGTGATCCCTTTGTGGGAAATGTCCCATTCCTCAAGACGCAGGTAGTTGTTCGTCCAACCATGTTTCCCCGTAAAGGTAGTGTTTCCGAGAAGGGTGAATTCAAGGAAGGATATGTTTTCGAATTTTTGGCCAGTAAAGTTTTGCTTGAAGACAAAAGGCGTTCCGCGGACATAATTTCCGTCTTGGTCGAGCGGGAGACCGGAAGCAATGATGGTCTTGTTGTTGACGTTAACCTCGTAATCCATGGGGTCGATTCCCCCGAAGGCAAGGGCGCTCAAGATGGCTCCATCTTCGGATTCTCCTTGAATGGAGATGCCGTTGTGCTCCTGTGAAATGGTCAGGCATTGTTGGCCGAGATTCTCGAATTCTACATGATAATCGAAGAAGTAATCTCCATTGACGCCAACCCCCGGATCGGGTGGATCGAAATCACCAAACCAATTGGTGCCGGAATGGTCCAAGAGTTTTTCGGTATCCCGCTGCCAGGAACCTTCCCCTTTAACATAAAAAATGCCGGTGGTTACGTCGAGGAAGCGGTCCCCATTTGAACCGGTTTCATTGGAAGGTTCCTCTTCTCCGAAGATCCAAATTCCAATCTGTGAGCCGGGAGAAATCCCTCCCAAATTGGACCAGTTCCCCGATTCTTTAAAAAAGAGGTCCCCAACGACGGTTCCCCTAGGACTTATCACGAAGGTTCCATTCGGAATAAAGACCGTGGCTGAGCCGTTGGCTGCGGCGTAATCGCCAGCGAGATCCATGGTGGTTTGAATCCCCTCGGTGTCGTCCGTATCGTCGTCTTTTGTCGCATCCCAGAAGGTGATGGGGAAAATATCCGCGGGGCGAATTTTCACTTGGCTGATCTCGCTTTCGAGCTCACCGTCCGAAAGCCGGTATTCGATTTCGTCGCCATACCTGAATTGGGGGCCGGGGGTGTAGACAATATTGCCGTTCTCTACTGACGACTGACCATAGGTGCCTGAAGTAATAATTTCAATCTGCAGTGGATCACCATCCACATCCTGGTCATTGGACGTGACATCCAGGGTGAGGGAGGAACCGATTATTTCGGCAAAGTGATCGTCGATGGCGTCGGGAGCATCGTTAATGGAATTTACGGAAATTTCGATCGCTCCTGCTTCGGAATCGTTGACGGAATACAAAAAAGTGTCAGTCCCGTTAAAATTCGGATTTGGAACGTAGGTTACATCGGGGAAGTCCAGGACGAGAGTTCCGTTGTCCGGGTGCTTTTCAATCCGGTAATTTAGCGGGTCCCCATCGGGATCACTGGCAAAAAGCGAGATATCCAAGGCGACATCTTCATCCGTAGCAGTCGACAGGTTTTCAACCAGCGTCCTATTGGCATCATCGAGGACCAGCAACACAACTTCCCCGGGCTCGGAGGTGTCCCAGTCGTCCTTTGCTTCAAAAATGAGCACATTCCTTCCGGAAAAATCCGGGTCCGGGGTAAAGGTAATGGAGGCCTGGTCCTGATCAATGGAGCCATTCGCTGGGAAATCGGTGATAAAAAACCGGATCGCGTCTCGATCCGGATCCCGAGCCTTTAAAGAAAAAACGACGGGTGATGCCTCATCGGTTGTGATAGTTTCCGAGATTACGGTGGGGGGGGAATTCTGGAAGGTATCCAGCCCTGAGTCGGCGAGGAGGTCACTGTCGCTGAGGCCAAGTGCAAAAGGCGTATACCGAAGCTCATCAAAGGCCCCTGTGAAAAAGGAGTCCGGATCCGGGGTGAACGGCTTCCGGGCACCCAAACGGAGCGCCTTGTCATCGGGATTGGAATCGGGGAGGTTGGAATTGCTCAAGAATTGGAAGGTTTCCTCTCCGTCGATGATGAGGGCCATTTCAGTGGGTTGATAAGAGAGGAGTATCTGGATCCATTGGTCGGTATCGGGTATTTCTCCGAGAATTTCTTCAGAAGCAATTTGGAAGGCCAATGCGTCCGAGTTTTCCACTAAAGCGAACTGCGGGTAATCTATTCCCTTTTGGAGTAGCGTTCGTTGTCCCGGGGGGCCGTTTGGACGGACCCAAAAGGAAATTCCAAAAGCATCAAAAGGATCGAGTGGATCGATGGGAGGAAACTCAATAAATTGGTATTGAGCACCGTTGAGGGTGGTTGAGGCTAGACCTTCCTGCGGGGTTGTGGTGGAAAAAGAAGCACCCTTGACAAGGGAAGCTCTTTTTTCGGGGGCCATAGAGGACTCATCCGCTTCATTTCCGCTGTTTTCGTCAAAGGACCAGTAAAGGGCTGGACCGTGTTCAGCTGAAAATTTGATCAGGTTCTCCGAGAAAGCCCAGTTTGCAATCAGTAAATCGTCAAGGGCACCATTGTAATAACGATTGGAGTTGCCGCCTGTCGTGTGGTTCGTGGCAATATTCAACGGGTCAGAGGTAACGGGGATCAGTTCACTATATTCAGCAACGTTTTGTAGAATGCCGTCATAATAAATTCGCATATTTTTGCCGTCATAGGTCAATGCCACATGGACCCATGAATTTTCGGGAAAAAGGGGTGCCGCACATTGGTTTGTGCCGATACTGAATACAAGGTCTCCGTTATTACTGAAAATTCGGTATTGCTCTTGTGCTCCGCCTTTTCGAAGCAGGTGGGCGGTATTCACCCAATCTTCCGCAAAAGCCCAAAAGGCGATGGTTATCGCGTTTTGGGGATTGAGATAAGGGGTGTCCGGGATGGTTCCGTATTGAAAGGAGTTGCGGTCGAATTCGACAACGCTGGAATCTAGGTTTGTGTCATTGCGGATGGTAGGTGTATTAACCAGCTCAATCTTAAGATGCTCTCGCCCCCATTCTTCTTCGATGGTTTGGGATATTGCAGCTTCAAAGGTCCAGAAATACGGGACGCGGGCCAAGCACGGTTGGACCAAGAGTAGAGAGAGAGTCGCCCCCAAAAGCTCTCTTACTCGCTTGAATCTGATACGGGCAAGTTTCACGGAATTTTTTTAAGTTATCTGAAATCCCGAACAAGCTCAAAACATATTACTGGCGAGCTCCCGATTTTTCCGAAGAGTCACATTTGTCTCTTCGAAGGGCATTTTAGGGGAGGTTAGACTCGGTTTGCCCATTAGTTCCCTGCCGGAGGACACAGGCCGGGTTTCCGCCGACAAGTGTCCATGGGGGGACGGGTTTGACGACCACCGACCTTGCACCGACGATCGCTCCTTCCCCGATGGACACATCCGGGCCGATAAAGGCATCGGCTCCAATCCATGCACCTTTCTTGACAGTAATAGGCGGGGTCAGAAGAGGGCGATTGGCCAATGAGTAGTCGTGGGAACCAGCGCATAAGTGTGCATGTTGAGAGATCATGACACCTTCCTCTAAGTGAATGGGGCCGAGTGAGTAGATCCGGACGTCCCAGGAGAGGGTTACTTCATTATCGACTCGAAAATTCCATGGAAAGAAAATGTCACACGTCGGATAAATCCGTACTCGGTCACCAACTTTTGCCCCAAATAGGCGCAAGAGCTGATTGCGAAAGCCGTAACAGGGCCGGGGCGACCATCGGAAAAGACATTTTCCAATGCTCCAAAGAAGTCGGGAATAGAGCACGGAACGGGGGTAATTCACGTTCCGTCGGTGGGCCTCCGGATCAAATATGGCGATGTGGACTTTTCTGGTCACAGGTGTGGACCGCTCGCGTCGATTACTGGCAGTTCGAGAACAGAAATCACTTTTCAATAAATGGAGGGAAGGAATCCTCCCCTATTAGCCAGAGATAGAGGGAAATCATTTTGTGGGCAACGGATTCCCAGGTAAATTGTTCCTCCACAAGCGACCTTCCCACGGCTCCCATATGGGATAGTTCGGCACCCGATTGATTCAGAAACCCGGCCAGAATTTCCGGTTGCTTGTTCTTCTCGATCGGGAATTCGAGGGCAGCTCCCCTGGAAAAACCCTTATCGATATTGCAGGCTCGAGTCATGAGAACAGGCAATTGATACGACCAGGCCTCGAGAACGGCCATGGGCATGCCCTCGCTGAAGGAGGGAAGGACGAAGGCGTCGGCGTGTCGGAAACAAGCGGCTTTATCGTCTCCGAACTGCGGGCCGATGAAGTGGACAGATCGCTCGAGATCAAGATCTCGAACGATCGTGCGCAGCTCCGCTGCGTGGTTGGATTGGTCCCAGCCGGCGATCACGAGATGCCAGGGCCTGTCGGATCCGTCTTCGCTCTTCGAGCTACGCCGGACAGGGGACTGGGGTCGGGAGTCAGGAGTTGGGGGTCGAGGTTCGAAAGTCTGATGTCCAACTTCTGCCCTCTGCCCTCTTTCTTCTGCCTTCGGGACAGCGGCCCAGGAATGAAGGAATTGGGCCAAACCCTTCTTCGGGTGGATGCGGCCGAGGAATAGCATCACCTTTGATCCCTCTGGAAGCTTACGCTTCCAGCCCGGAAGTTCCGGAGGAGCGGACAGCAGATCCGGAACTTCCACGCCGTTCGGGATAATGGCGATGGGTTGTTTGAGGCCGTAGTCGCGGATGGCCTGGGCTTCCTGCTCGTTGAGGGCGTGGAGACATGCGGCGCCTTCGAGGTGTTTCTTTTCGAAGAGGGTGGAAGCGATCCGCTTTTTCCAGCGGGAGTTTTGCAGGGCCCATGGATCGAGCATGCCATGGGGGGAAACAAGATAGGGAACGCTGAGCTTTTTCGCGAGGCGAGTGACCTGGCTGTCGAGGGCGACCCAGACCCCATGGTTATGCAGGAGCTGGGGTGGAAAAGTATCAAAGTGTGAAGGTGCGAAGGCTGGGGGCCGGAGGTCTGATTGTGTTCGGCTGCGCTCTGAAAGATTGGATGACGGATCGGTGATTCTCCCTTTGGTTTCAGTTTCCTGACTTCTGATCCCTGATCCCCGTTTCCCGAATCCCCGGGCGTAGCCGAGGGGGCCGAAGGGGGAGGGGTATTGGGTGACGGAGATTGGGCCCCAGGCATCGAGGTAGATTTTCGGTCCTGGTTCATCCAAGGCATGAACGGTGGGCTGGCAGTCGGCCTGCACCAGGGCCAGGCAGAGCTCGCGGACCGCCTCCGAAATCCCGCCTCCACGGGGTCCGGCGTAGGCAGTGGTAGTTAAGATGTGCAAAGGTTTGAAAGTTGGAAGGTTTGAAGGTGAGATTCGCCGTCGCCTCGAAGGCTATGGCGTAACACTCCTTTCATCAACCAAGCAAAGTCTGGATCGAAAGGGCGAACTGTGAAGGTTGGAAAGTGGATGCCAGCCTCCTTGCCCACCACCATCTGGTCTTGGACCTCAGAGATCATCTTCCGGGAAGCGGATTGCCCTTCTTCAGCCTGATGATGGCTTTTAGAACAAAGCGGGAAAAGAATCCGTTTCTCGGAGGGACGATTTCCCGGGTTTTATTGATAGCTGCTGTCAAGCCGTCCGCAAAGCGGTCGGGTCCCCAACGGGCAATTTTATTCTGACTGGCTTCGCCCATACGGGAAAGTTGTTCAAAAGGCAGGTGGGTGAAGGTGATCATCGCTTTGGTCCAGGTAGAGGGGTTTGTGGGATCAAGGACGAATCCATTCACTCCATCATCGAGAAGATCGGCAGCGCATCCACAGCGGGAGGAGAGGGCCACGGGAAGCCCTGCCGCCATGGCTTCGTTGACGACCAACCCCCACTGTTCGGTGGTGCTGGGATGGAGGAAAGCACTTGCCAGACTGTAGAATTGAGGGAGCTCCTCGTATTGCTTGAATCCTGGTAAATGGACACAGCCTTCGAGCCCGAGTTCGCGGATTTTCCCCTCTAATTGCGGCCGCAACTCCCCATCCCCAAGGATGACCAGATCCCAGGGGACCGATTCGTCTTCGCTCTTCAAGCTTCGCCGGACAGGGATCGGGTGTCTGCTGTTTGCCACCGCCGGAGTGGTAGGCTTCAGTTCGTCTGGTGTCTTTTGTCCTTCTTCCCCTGACTTAAGTCTTTCGCCCTCCGTCTTCCGTTCATTTTCACCTTCCCACCTTCCCACCTTCCCACTTTCGCACCCCCTGCGGTATGCGGCGTACGCCTCGATCAGAAGCAGGTAATTCTTTTTTGGAATAAAGCGCCCGGAAGCGAGAAAGAAAGGCCGTGGAAGGTTCCATCCTTGGCGAAGTTCGGCTTTTAGGATTTCATCCGGATGATGCTCCGGGGAAAAATGGCGGTTATTGACCGCGTCGTAGCCGAGAAAAATACGGTCACCGGACATGCCCAGCTGTTGGAGGTATTCGCGGTGAGCCTGGCCGCCGCAGAGGGCGGCGGAAAAGAAGGAAACGAGACGCTTCTTCAGGAATTCCGCCAACGGGTTCCGGTTGTGATCCCAGGGAGTGGATTCCGACATGACGACACGGGGGATCCGATATTTGACGCAAAACATGAGGGCGGCAAGCGAGGTAGGGAAACCCCACCCATTGATGACGATGACTTTGGGAATTCTTCCTGCGAGACGGGACTCGAGCTTCTTGAAAAGGGCATTTGGGGACAGGTGGTCGGCGTCCTGCTCTTCGACAACCGTAATCCGCTCGAAAGGCAGCGACTCGGATATGGGGTCCCAATCATAGGTGCTATCCTTGCCGGACCATTCGAGGAGCGCGAGATCCGGAATGGCCCTGGCGGCGGCGATCATACGCGCCTTGTGGTAGGGACCGAGGCGGTGGAAGCAAACCAGGATCATGGCATTTCAAGAATGGATTTGAAATGCCGCAGGTAATTCCGGGCGGCATTTGACCAGCTGAGTTTCGTGTGAAAAAGGGTAAAGGCGGCCGTGCCCACTCTCTGGATTTTTTCGGGGTTGTTTGCGAGGGTTTCGAGAGCCGCAACCACGGAGTCGAGATCGCGGGGCCGGGTAAAGAGTGCGGTCTCGTCATTTTTGAGAACCTCCGCAACGC
The DNA here is from genome assembly GCA_964417945.1 of uncultured Opitutales bacterium. Classification (GTDB taxonomy): domain Bacteria; phylum Verrucomicrobiota; class Verrucomicrobiia; order Opitutales; family JABSRG01; genus CAYQKH01. The sequence continues at coordinate 3,732 of CAYQKH010000074.1, read as the reverse complement.
CGGCATCTTCACTGAGGACGAGGGCACAGCCGGCGGACATGGCTTCGATAAAGACCACTCCGAATGGCTCCGCCCAACCGGGCAGGCAAAAAATATCGGCTGCCGCCATTTCTGCCATGACTTGATCCTTGTTGATGGAGCCGAGCAATTCGATGCGGGCTTTTTCGGTAGATTCCGCCAGCGCGGAGCGGATGTTCGATTCATCCGGACCGGAGCCGGCAATCCTCAAATGCAGGTCGGGATGTTTTTGGGCCACGATGTCAAAAGCCCGGACCAGCAAAGGGATGTCCTTCCTACCGTAGAAATTCGCACAGCAGAAAATCCGCATGGGTTCGCCCTTCCGTGAGGGTTTATCGAGGACGTCTTCGGTCAGGGTTTCAAAGCCCCCTCCATTGTAAATGGTGGCTGTTTTCGCGTTGGGAAAGCGTTCAGCGATGGCGGCTTCCATCGTCTTGGATACCGCAATGGTTGCAGAGGCCGCTGCGCTGACGGATTCGAAGGTGCGTTTTTGGGAAAGCCGCTTATCGGTGTTGAGGATATCCCCGATTTCGTGATCCGTCGTCAGGAAGGGCACTCCCAGTTCGGGGGCAAGACGGGCGGCGAGGAAACCGTTTACGAGGGTGTGGTGAGCGTAAATCAAGTCGGGACGAAAAGATCGGGCTAGCTTCATTACATTTTTCGAGGCACCCTTCCATGCGAGATCCATCCATCGCCAACGTTGGGAACCGAGGCGTTTTTCAAAACCGCTGAAGGGGTAGTAACCCCAGTTGGGATAAAACACCTCAACTTCTTCATAGCGCATCGACTTAGGAGCATTTGAATAGGCGCGCAGACTCGGATAAAGTTTTCCGGAAAACCGGGGAAACCAGGGATTCATTGAAAGGACGCGAACCGTTGCACCTTGTTCTGCGAATGCTTTGGCCTGATCAAGAGCCCAAGGCCCGATCCTGCTGTTGAGTGGTCGTGGAAAGTAAGTGGCAAGAAAGAGAATCTTCATGGATTCAGCTGCTCTGCACCAGACGTGGATAGATGTATTTTCCGAAGACAAGAAGGGCCACCGCAGGAAGGATTCCGGTTGTCAGCCAGAACATACTGCGCATGCAGATGACTCCGCCAAAAAAGCCACTGGCATAAATCAGCAGCCCCAGGGCGGAATCAGAACCTGCGGCCAAGCGGTTCCACCATGCAAACATCAGGCCAAAAACAAGGCCGGCGAACGCAACCCCGATCTTTCCGCCGCCCATGTAGGCTTCCCCGATGAAGGTGGCCGCTACGGTGGCCTGGGTTTCGCCAAGGGCTTGTTCAATATCGATAGAAAGCCCTTTCGGTTTTCCTGGCCAGAAGGCTCGGGGTACGGGTTTAACGATGGCCCAAATGGCAACCTCTGCACCCAAGTATTGATATTCCCCCGGAAACCGATCTGCGAGTTTCCCGAGGGAGACCAGGTTCATATCGATAAAAATGGAATCCCGGATTTCCTCGGAGTCGTAATGAGAACCGGCAAGGTAAGCCTTCAGACCCATGTTTCGAAATTCCAACATGTGAAAGGAAACGAACAGAAACAAACCCATGCCGGTGAGGCAGATGATGGATAAATACCAGATCCGTAGACGGGTAAGGGAAAAAATGTGGGCAATCAGAAAGGTGGCGAGGTGGATGGCGAGAACGTTACGGCTCCCCCTGCTGATCACGATGAACAGAGTCACAAGGAATAGGGTCAAAGCGATCGCTATTTGGGCTCGTGTGAATTGTTTCCTACGTGCAAGCATCAGCCCAGTGACGGGGGGGATCAGGTAGCTGAGCAGGTTTAATTCATTCAGCAGGGTGGAAAACGTCCCATAGCGGCCGCGGCCCCAGGGGACACCAAAGCGCGGCCCCATAAGGTTTTCGTAGAGCGCGATCGGGTTAAAATCGACGGCAATAAACATGTAGAAATGACCGATGAAGAAGCAAAGGAGGAAGCAGATGAAAATCACTTTAGGCGGAAGAGGGGGGAGGTCTTTCAAGGAGGTCCCGCTAACCTCTGGAGGCTTGACGAGGTGCCGTCCAAGGGCGAGGGCACCGAAGCCGATATAGACGAGATCCAGGCCTTTTTCGGCCTGAATCAGGTTTAAGCGATCATTGACAATGGGCTGATCGACTAAAAATTCAGCCAGGGTCAGTCCGTAAAGGGCCAAGAGGCATACCACATCGACCCGAAATAGATTCCTCAGGCCATTTTTCATTTCGAAATACATCCCGACGGCCAAGGCCAAACCGATCGAGACAGCTGAGTTCCGAGCGACCTCATATGGGGATTCCCCGCCGGAGAAAAGAAAGAGCCATACAACGGAGACGACCAGCGCGGCGGTCGCCATTGGGTGGGGTTTGATTTGCGGCTTTCGCAGTGCTGATGGATGCTGCGTTCTGATTGAATCTGTCGCGGTGAGAGTCAAAATATTACAAGAAAACTAAATCCGCGAGGATAGAGAAAATTGAAAAAGCTTTTCTGCTGAACGCTCCCAGGAATAAGCTTCAGGCACCGTGTAGAGCTGGTTTCCCCAAAATTCCAGTTCGCCGATCAGGGAGTCCATATCGCCGTAAGGGAATATGGACCCGTTGATCCGGTGTTGGATCAAATCGCCAGCTCCGACCCGATCAGAAACGATACAGGGGAGCCCGGATTGAAGGGCCTGAACGATGACCAGGCCAAAGGCTTCTTCGATTGAAGGAAGAACGAGGACGGACCCGGAGCGAAATGCTTCAGCCAGTCTGGTCTGGGTAACGGCACCATGGCGAACCACTTCAGATACACCCTTGTATTTCCAGAAAACCTCTTCTGTTTCTGACTGCGGTGGGCCATAGCAATGCAAACTCCAATTCTTTCGGCCGGATTTCTCGACTGCGGCCAAGAGATCGGCAATCCCCTTCCGATGGATCAGCTGGCCGGCAAAAAGGATCTTATAGGAGTCGCTTTCAGGCAGATTTGGATTTCTATCCGGCCTGCGTTTTGGGAATTGAACCGGGTCGGCTCCATAAGGAACGACCCAGATCCGGCCTTCCTCGATCCCGTAATTCACGAGTTGCTTTTTGACGATCGTGGAAGCACAGCAGTGATAATCGGCCAACTGATACTCTTCGTCTTCGCGAAGAAAATAGGTTTCATCAAAGCGCGATAACTTTGGATCGGGAAGGCCCTTTTGGCGGCGTTGTTCCTGCAGGATGCGCTGTTGTTCCCGGACGGGTCCGGATGCATGGTTGAGCACGGTTGTGACCCCAAGCGCTTTCGCTTTGCGGAAAATATCCCGGCACTGCCCGGGAAGGCCGTGAATGAAGTCGCAGGGTTCAAGATTCCGGGCGACCCGGCGGTCAAAGTGGTAATCCTGCCACGGGTAGAGGCGTTCCTGGGAGGGACGGAATTTCTCGGGCAACTTGAGGAGGCCGTAGGTGACGAGGGTGCGGAAGGGGAAGGATTTGATTCGGAGATCAGGGGTCGGGGGTCGGGAATCAGGGGTCGGAGATCCGAGGTCGGATGTCGGAGGTCCGAGATCGGGGTTGGCATCCGTCCTCTGTCCTCTGTCCTCTGTCTTCTGCCCTCTGTCCTCTGCCCTCCGGTTTAACAGTTTCCACGCCGGATAGCCGGAGTAGTAAGTGCCGAGGTGGCCGAGCTCGTGAAGGGCCACGGCCATCTCCCACATGTGGCAGGGATTGGTGGCGGCGAGGGAGATTTTCATTTCAGGGGACAGGAGGCGG
>CAYQKH010000073.1:1990-13372 GCA_964417945.1 uncultured Opitutales bacterium | reverse complement strand
GGGTTGGCGGCCCTGATCGCCTTCATGCAGTGGGCGCCTTGGTTATGGGTGGTGGCCCGGGAAGGGGCGGCGGGGGTTCGCGGTGGGGAGCGGAAGCGTGCTTTCGGTCTGATCCTCGTCTTCGGCGGGTGGTTCCTCGCGGTTGCGCTGGGGGCGGCCTACGCCCGCGGGAACCTGCCGGCCTTTGGCTATGCACATCGCTACGCGGATCTCTTCGGCATGGGATTTCTCGCCGCACTCGGGGCGGTCGGGTTGGCGTGGCGGGAAATGGGGAAGGGACGGCACGCGGGCTGGGTGCGACTGGCGCTGGTGGTCTGCGTGGTCAGCTGGGGGGTCGGGTTCTACCGCCTGGGGAATCTCGGACAGGGGCACTTCCTCCCCTTGTTTCGGGGCTTCGGCAACCAGCAGGTGGCGAACCTCAATGGCTATGTGCAAACTGGATCGCCGGAGTTCCTCCTCAACAAGGACCGTCTCGCGGTGCCGTATCCCCAGCCGGAGCGCTTGATGGACTTCCTTGCGAATGAAACCCTCCGCTCGCTCTTACCCACTACGGTGCGGGAACCGGTCCCCCTCGTGCCGGCGGAGGGGGCGGGGGCCGGGGACCTGTTTAGCGGAGTGCCCGAAGGGATGGCGGCCGTTCCCGGAGAAGCGGTTTGGGGGACCTATGCCCCGGATCAGGGTGCGGCCTTTCAAGGCGAGGTCCTGCTGGAGTTCGAGCGTCCGCCGAAGCTTCCCTTCCTTGTCTACGGACTCGGAGGGGATCCCCGGGCGGAGGGGGTTTCGATTCGGGCGGAATATGCCGACGACACGGGGATCGCGCTCTGGCGTAGCGAACCGGGGTTGCGCTGGCTGGACCGCCGGGTCGCGACCGGAGAACCGGCGCACCGGCTCCGAATGACGGATCATTCAGAGACCGCCTGGGTCGCGATCCGGAAGCCGCGGGAAATGGGGCGTTTCTCCTTCGCCTCGATTGTATTGGGGAAGGCGCACGGCTGGGTCAGTCTGACCGGGGGGGTGTTTCTGCTCTGCGCGGGGGTTGTTTGGGTCTGGAAGGGGAGGGCTGCTGTTGCTTCGGGCGGTGGACCTGAAAATGGGTAGTCTGCAGATGGGTTGAAGGTTTTGCTTTGGGAGGTTTACAGAAGGGGGCGAAGGGGAGCGGGATGAGGATGGGGATGGCGAGGAAAATGCGGATTTTTTTAACTACGAAATACGCAAAAGACGCGAAAGGGGGTGGAAGATGCGGATGGAGAGGTTGCAGGGTTCAGGTATTGATGCAAATAGGGTGGCCGCGTTGGCGAGCAACGGGCCCTACGGTTGGGTTTGTTTGTAGGGTCTCCTGCTTGCAGGACGGGCGTTGGTTTTGATCTGGATGATTGATGAACAGGAAGGCTTCCGCCTTCTCTTCGATACGGCGTGACTAGTTGCTCCGAGAGGGGGGAGGAGAGGATGGGGATGGGGAAAAAGAGGGAGAGGAAAAGCGGGATGGGGAGTGTTTTTCTTTGAGGAAGGGGGCGGTGGGGGAGGACTTGCGTTTGAGGAGGCCGTTGACGTTGCCTTGGTAGAGGATGCGTCCACCGCGGTCGCCGCCGCCGGGGCCGACTTCGATGAGGTAATCGGCTTCGGCGAGGAGGTCGAGGTGGTGTTCGATGACGATGACGGTATGGCCCTGGTCGACGAGGCGGTGGAGGAGGTGGATGAGGCGTTGGCAGTCGCTGAGGTGGAGGCCGATGGTCGGCTCTTCAAGGATGTAGAGGTTCTGCGGGGTGAGGCCGAGGGCGCGTTCGGTCCGGGTTCGGAGGCCTTTGGCGAGCTCGCTGACAAGTTTCAAGCGCTGGGCTTCGCCGCCGCTGAGGGTGGGGGAGCTCTGCCCGAGCTGGAGGTAGCCGAGGCCGGTTTCGACCATGAGGTCGAGCATGGCCTTGAGGTGGCTGTGGAAATCGAAGAAGGTGGCGGCTACCTCAAAGGACATGTTGAGCACCTGACCGATGTTTTTCTCTTTCCAGGTGATATCCTCCAGCTCTTTGCCGTAGCGGGAGCCGTTGCAGGCGTCGCACTCGACATAGGTATCGGGGAGGAAGGCCATCTCGAGCTTGATCCGGCCGGCGCCCTTGCATTTTTCGCAGCGTCCGCCACGGGTGTTGAAGGAGAAGGTGCCGGGGGAGAGGCCGCGCATCTTGGCCTCGGGGAGGGAGGCAAAGAGTTCGCGAATGATGTCATAGGCGCCGATGTAGGTGGCGGGGGTGGAACGCGGGGTTTTGCCGATGGGGCTCTGGTCGACTTCGATGACTTTCTTGAAGCGGTTGCCGTGGATGAGTTTGTCGAAAGGGAGGCATTCGGTATGGGCTCCGGACTCCTCATTGAAGACTCCGCGTTGAAGGGATTGTTGACCGGTGATTCGATTTTTATTGGAGGCGATAGCGGCTTCGACAGCAGGCTTGAGGAGGTCCCGGATGAGGGTGGATTTTCCGGCACCGGAAACCCCGCAGACCATGACGAGACGGTTGAGGGGAAGATGGAGGGTGTCTCCCCGGAGGTTGCGGAGGGCGGCCTTTTCGAGGACGAGCCAATCGGGGTTTTTCGGGGAGCGGCTTTTGGGGTCCCAGGCGGCGGAAAGTTTCCGGTAGTGGCCGCGCTGAGGATGGGGGATGCCATCGCGGAGGAGGGAGGCGGTGAGAGAGTCAGGGTGGTTAAGGAGTTCGTCGGGGGCGCCCTGGGCAAGGATGCGCCCGCCGTGGATGCCGGCCCCGGGCCCGATGTCGATAATATGGTCGGCCTGGCGCATGGTGTCGTCGTCGTGTTCGACGACGAGGAGGGTGTTTCCCTTCTCGCAAAGGCTTTTCATGGAATCGATGAGGCGCTGGTTGTCCTGTGCGTGAAGGCCGATGCTGGGTTCATCGAGGACGTAGAGGACGCCGGAGAGGTTGCTGCCGAGTTGAGCGGCGAGGCGGATCCGCTGGGCTTCTCCGCCGCTGAGGGTGGAGGTGGGACGGTCGAGGGAAAGGTAATCGATCCCGACACGATCCATGAAGCGGAGGCGTTCCTCAATCTGAGGGAGGATGTCGGCGACAATTTTTTCTCCGCGGGCATCCAGCTTGAGGGCGCGAAGCCGTTTGAGGAGGTCCTTCGGGGTGGACCGGAGGAGTTGGGGAAGGGTGAGCCAACGGTTTCCGCGGAAGGGGAGGAAGACATTCCGGCTGATCTCGTTGAGGCGTTCTCCCTCGCAGTCAGGGCAAGGGCTGCCGTGGTCGATGTCCTCAATATCTTCAGGGGCGTCTTCGCGGTCCTTCATCCAATCATAAATTCGGCCATGTCCCCGACAGGTGGGGCACCAACCCCGGGCACTGTTCCAGGAAAAATGCTTGGGATCGAGTTCGGGAAAGGCATCCCCGGTCTCGGGGTCGGTACGGGTAGTGGAAAGCCAGGTTTGCCCCGAGCCGTCGGGGCGCATGAGAAAGCAACTGCCCTTGCCGCGTTGGAGTGCTTCCTCGAGGAGAGCGGACGGGGAAGGGGGTCCTCCGCCGGACGTCTCCCTGACGGGCATGGGCTTTTTCCCGAAATCGGCGAGGAGCAGTTCGATATCGTGCTCGCGGTAGCGGTCGAGTTTCCGGAACTGGTCGAGGGGGGTCAGGCGGCTGTCGCAGCGGAGGAAATGGAATCCGTGGTTCCGCGCCCAATCGGCAATGGGCTGGTGGTGGCCTTTTCGGCCGCGAACAAGGGGCGCGAAAAGGTAGAGGTGGGGGCTGCGCCGGTTGGCGGGCTCGTCGAGTGCGCGGAGGAGACGGTGCCGCAGTTGCCCCGGGGTCATGGGCAGGACCGGTTTTCCGGTGACGGGATGGTGTTGAATGCCGACGCGGGCATAGAGCAGCCGCAGGTATTGGGCGACTTCGGTAATGGTGGCGACGGTGGACTTCCGGCTCCCGCGGGTGACCCGCTGCTCGATGGCGACGGTGGGGGCGATTCCGGTGAGGGCATCGATATCGGGCCGGGGCAGCTGTTCGACAAATTGACGGGCGTAGGAGGACATCGACTCCATGAAGCGGCGCTGGCCTTCGGCGAAAACGATATCGAAGGCGAGTGAGGATTTTCCCGAGCCGGAGACGCCGGTGATGACGGAGATCTGGCGGTGGGGAATATCGACGTCGAGGTTTTTGAGATTGTGTTCGCGCGCCCCGCGTATCTGGAGGCCCGGCTTCTCGCTAATACGCCGTGGCGAATCGGAGGCCCGGCTTCTCGCTGATACGCCTTGGCGAGTCGGAGGTTCATGGACAGAGGCTTGGCTGTTCGCTGATACGCCGTGGCGAGTCGGAGGCCCGGCTTCTTGCTGATAAGCGGGGGCGATTTGGAGATGGTCGCGGAGGAAGGGGGCAGTTTGGGTTCGTCCCCGGGCGATCGACTCGGGGGTGCCTTCGGCGACGATGCGACCGCCGTCGGCCCCGGCTTCGGGGCCCATTTCGATAATCCAGTCGGCGGCGGCGAGGATGTCGAGCTGGTGTTCAATGACGACGACACTGTTCCCCCGGTGGACGAGATCCTGAAGGACTTGGAGGAGGTTGCGCACATCCTCCCGATGGAGGCCGGTGGTGGGTTCGTCGAGAAGGAGGAGGGCCTTATCGGTATCGTCCTGGAAGCGGGAGAGGTATTTGACGAGCTTGAGGCGTTGACTCTCCCCGCCAGAGAGGGTGTTGAGCGGTTGACCCAAGGTGAGGTAGCCGAGGCCAACGGCTTCGAGGGTCTTAAGGCGCATATACACTTTCGGGTGTTTCCGGAAATGGGCGATGGCGGAGGACACATCCATCAGGAGTAGGTCGGCGACATTGAGGCCGGACCAGGTGATTTCGAGTATTTCCTCCTTGAACCGTTTTCCGTCGCAGATGGGGCAGGGAACGAAGACATCGCTGAGGAACTGCATCTCAATTTTCTCGTAGCCGAGGCCTCCGCAATGAGGACATCTCCCGTCACCGGAATTGAAGGAGAAGGCGGCATGGGTAAGGCCTTTTGAGCGGGCGCGATCGGTGGAGGCAAAGAGTTCGCGGATAGGGTCCCAGGCGTCGGTGAAGAGGGCGGGATTCGAGCGTGGGGTGCGGCTAACGGGGGATTGATCGATCATGACGACTTCCCCGAAGCCGCGGCCGAAATCGATGTTGCGGATAGCGGCGGGGTCATCGGCAGCGCGCCCGCGATGGGCGAGAATTCCCTGGTAGAGGATGTTGTTAAGGAGAGTGGACTTTCCGGAGCCGGAAACCCCGCTGACAGCGACGAATCGCTGGAGAGGGAGGCGGAGGTCGAGGTTCTGCACATTATGCTTGGTGGCACCCTCTATCCGCAGGAAGGGGGGATCCGCAGGCCGACCCTTGTTGGAAACCGGTCTTTTCGTATTTGGGATTTCGATACTTTTTTTCCCGGAAAGGTAAGCACCGGTGAGGGAGTCCGGATTTTCGAGGAGTTCGTGGACGGGGCCCTGAAAGGTGAGGTGGCCCCCTTGATTGCCGGGCTGGGGGCCGATCTCGAGGATGGTATCGGCTGCCCGCATAATGGCCTCATCGTGCTCGACGACGACGACGGTGTTTCCGAAGCCGGTAAGGTCGCGGAGGATGGCGATCAGCCGGTCAATATCGCGGGCGTGGAGGCCGATGCTGGGTTCGTCGAGGACGAAGAGGGTATCAACAAGGGAGGTCCCGAGGCAGCTGGTGAGGTTGACCCGCATGGTTTCCCCTCCAGAGAGGGTTCTGCTGGAGCGGTCGAGGGTGAGGTAACCGAGACCGACCTGTTCGAGGTAGCCCAACCGGGTGAGGATGGCTTGGAGGGCGAGGTTGAGCTGGTGGGAGTTGGAAGTTGCAGGTTGGGGGTTGGGGGTTGCGGGTTGGGCGGGGGGTGAAGCATTGGAGATCAACTCGAGGAGTTCGGAAACGGGGAGTTGGTAGAGTTCGTGAAGGCGGTATCCCTTCCACTGCCAGTTGAGGGCCTCGGGCTGGAGGCGAGCACCTCCGCAATCCGGGCAGGTGACGTAGGAGCGGTATTTAGAAAGGAAGACGCGGACGTGCATCTTGTAGGTATTGCCCTCGAGCCACTCGAAAAAGCGGCGGACGCCGTACCATTGGGTTTCCCACTCGCCCTCCTCGTAATCGGGTTCACCCTCGATAACGTAGGTGCGATCGTCTTCGGGCAAGTCCCTCCAGGGAGTACGGATGTCGATACCCTGATGGCGGCAGGCACGGACAAGATCATGGAGGCAATTGGAATAGACTTCTCCCTGGAAGGGCCGGATGGCACCCTCTTCAATGGAGAGAGCGGAATCGGGAATGACGAGGCGGTAGTCGATCTCAATAATCCGCCCGAATCCGCGGCAGGTGGGACAAGCCCCGAGAGGGGAATTGAAAGAAAAGAGGCCGGGACTGGGAGGCTGGAAGCTCCTGCCTGTTTCGGGAGAATGGAGTCCGCGGGTGTAGCGTTGAAGGAAGGCCCCGTCCTCGGTGAAGAGTTCGAGGCTGCCCTGGCCAAAGTGGAGGGCGGTTTCGGCGGCTTCAATGAAGCGCGAGCGGGCTTCGGGTTCGAGCCGAATGCGATCCTGGAGGACGTATAGAGGGGCGTCGCCCGGGTGTTTCGCGGGATCCCAGTCCTCGAGGCGGCAGGGTGAGGAGCCGACGGCGGGGAGGATCCGGGTGTAACCTTGGGCGCTCAAGGATTTGGCAATCTCGTTCCAGTCGAGGTTGCCAGGGCGGACGACCTCAAAAGCAACAAGGACGCGCTGCCCAGAGAATTCCGTGGAGGCCGATTGCCAGATGGTTTGGGGATTATCGTCGGTGACGGGCTTGCCGGTGTCGGGATCAATGAGCTCCGCGACCAGAGGGAACCAGATTTTGAAAAAATCGGTGAGCTCGGTCATTGTTCCTACGGTGGAACGGGAGGTCTTCACGGTGTTACGCTGCTCGATTGCGATGGAGGGACGGATATTCTCGATCGAATCGACCTTTGGACGATCGAGGAGTTCGAGAAACTGTCGGGTGTAGGGGCTGAACGTTTCGACGTAGCGACGCTGACCCTCGGCATGAATGGTCTCAAAGACGAGGGAGGACTTTCCGGCTCCGCTGAGGCCGGTGACAACGACGAGGTGGCCGAGTGGGATGTCGAGGTCGAAGCCTTTCAGGTTATTTTGACGGATGCCCTGAAGGCGGATGGATGTAGACGGGTCAGCCATGCAAACGATCAGTATCCCTCTCCCAGAAACGGATTTCAACCGCGTTGATGGGAAAGTGGGACTCCCGTTTTCGAATGGGAGTCAGGAGACGGGAGACGGGAGACGGGGGACGGGAGTCGGGGGACGGGAGACGGGAGTCAGGGGACGAGAGACGGGGGTCGGGAGTCAGGGGGCAGGAGACGGGGGACGCTTTTAGGCGGGCTTTGTGACGCTGCTTTCCTTCTGGGATGCTTCAGTAGCGGTAGATGAGGTTGGCGCGGAAGCGCGACTGCTCCTGATTGATCTGGTTGGAAAGGGTATTGTCGAGGTCGTATTCGTAATCGAGTTCGAGGGCAAGTTTCTGAGTGAGGGACCCGAGGAGCCCGACGCGGAAATTGATTTTGTAGTTTTCGGGATCCTGGGCTTCGACAAAGCCCTCGATGGTCTGGTTGAGGGAGTAGTCCTCATTGAACTGAAAGTTGAAGGACTGAAAAATCCGTCCGAGAACCACCCAGTCGTTGGGGTTTTCAAAGTTTTCCTGATCAATATTGGAGCCGGAAATGCCGGGGACGATTTGGAATTCGTAGCGCTTGGAGCCGTTCCAGATGATCCCGTATCCGACGGTTTGGCGGAATTCCTCATTAATGAGCTTGATCTGATTGGCTCCGTAGAAGGTCTCGGCCTGGAAAAAGCGATTTTCGGAGATCTCGTGGTCGTAGCGGAGGAGGGCATCGTAGTGGTCGATCCGTTTGGAAGCACCGTCATTAGAACTGGCGTAATCGTAGCGAGTGCGGACCTCGAAGACGTCACGACCTCTGGGGATGGTGATCGTGTTATCAAAATTAAAGGAAAAATCGGAGGTTTGTCCATCGAGGGAAATAAAGGAAAAGCGAAGACGGCCCTTCCACGCCGAGGGATACCTAATCCAGGCGAGGCCGGGAACGTCGGGCTTGGACCAGAAGGGGGGCTCTTCTGGTTCTCCTTCGACGTTTTTGGGTTCTTCTTCCGGGCTTACCGGGTCGCTTCTTGACTCCTGCCCGGAAGCGGGCAACGAGGCGGTGTCTTCCTCCGCGGAGCGCTCGATATCGATGAATTGCACGTAACTTTGGACAAGGGCTTCCGTTTTCGGGTTGCCGCTTTGGAGGTCCATCACGGAAACCACCTGAGCACGGTCCTCAGGGATTTCGAGTATCCCGAGGAGGGGACTTTGGAAACGAAGGATACCGGGTGTCACCTCTTCGAGGAGTTCGCCGGTAATCCGGTCTCCATTCTCAAAGAGGAGAATACTTTTCGGGCTGGAATCTTCCCCCTGCAAAAAAAGGACAGCCGCGAAGAAGAGGCTCAGCCAACAGCCAATCGCAAGTCGTTTCATACGTCCGAAAATTTTCATACACTCGCAGGGGAGGGCGCGGGTCAACTCTTTCCCGGTGTCGGAAGGTTCTTTATCGGGCCAGGTCGGTTTGGGACAGCACCTTGATTTGGTGGCGGGAAAGGACCTCACGGGCGAGTTCCTCATCTTCCAGCCTCAAAGCGAGGGCGGTCTTGCCATGGGGCCTGACAATAAAGGGATAGATGTAGTGAATGTTAATTTCGGCCTGGACGAGGGCGCAGGTAACGCGATGTAGATAGTCCGCGCCGGGAATCTCAACCGCCACTATCTCCACCTGGCTGAAACTATAGTGATGGGTGTGCAGCAATTCACGGGCGACTTCCGGATAGTCGACGATTATCCGTAAGATCGTGCTGTCCGTGGTGTCCAAAGTCGTAATGGCAAGGACATGGATGTCCTTTTCGGCGAGCAAACCAATGATTTCGTTCAATCGACCAACTTTGTTATCAGCGTAGATGGAAAACTGGGTAATTCGTTCCCCACCTTTGTCCCTGGCCACCTGAATCTCGGCACTATCGGTCATAATACAGAGGTATTGTGGGTCTCAGGAAACGGCAATGCAACGCAAAAGGTGGGATTTGGAAGCGGGTTGAGCTTGCGGGGGGAGCGCCCGCCGCCTAGTTTAACTAACCAACCAAACAAGAATAATGGAAATGGAAGAAAGGGATGGGCGTCGCCGTCGATCAGAGCGAACGCGGAAGCGAATACTGGAGGGGGCGCGACAGATTTTTTTGGAAAAGGGCTATGCAGGAAGTTCGATGAAGACGATCGCGGAGGCGGCGGGAGTAACGCAGAGTTTACTGCATCATCACTTTGGGGTAAAGGAGGCGCTATGGGAGGTGGTAAAGGAAGAGGGGATCCGAGAGGTCTTGGTGGCGATGCGTCCGCAGATTTCGAAAGCGGTGAAGGGCCCGGAATTTCCGGTGGTTTTGTTTGAGCGATATTTTGAGACGTTGGGGGAGCACCCGGACTATGTCCGGCTTTTGGGCTGGACATATGTGACGGAGGGGGTGGGATCCGGGGAACGCGGGGGGATCCCAGGACAGGCGGCTCCGCTACTTGGGGTTCTGGAGGGGTTACAGAACGAGGGAAAGCTGGTGAATTGGCTGACGGCGCCGGCGATCCTCTCGATGATTTGGACGTTGGCAGAGGGTTGGTTTCTGGGCCGGGGGGATTACCTTCGGCGGATGGGACGATCGGGAGGGAAAGCCCAATTGATGGCGGACTACCGGGAAGGAGTTGTACGGATGCTTCGCCGAACGCTCTACCCTGAGGGAGCCAACTAACGCAGAAGGCTTTACCGCCGGTGGAAGCTGCCGGGGCGGGACCGATAGCGCGGTTGATCGATCTCGAGGCAATCGCGATTGATAGGGAGAAGATGATCGTCGCCGTAGGTAAAGCGGATATGCGTGGGAGTGCGGAAGCCGCGATCGGGAACCTGGAAGGAGAACTCGACAAGGGAATCCCGGTCGATCCGGTTGGGACGGAAGAAACGAGGGCTGAGGGTAGATCCGTCGGAATAAATAATTTCAAAATCCCAATTTTGGATATCTCTGGAGGTGCCGCCGGTATTGTGAAGGGTGATGATGCCAAAATGGCAGCCGAATTCGGCATTGAGGAGTTCAAGATCATTCCATTGAGGAGGCTGGACGTTGGGTGAAGAATCCTCCTCCGAACTGGATGGGTTATTTTGTGCTTTAGCGATGGCGATCTCGCGTTGGGCTTGTCGGTTGGCCTCAATTTCAGCTCGGCGGCGTTCCATCCATGCGGAATCGGGCCGGGCGCGGGTTTCGGGGTTTGGAAGGGGGCGATTGTCGAGTTCTTCACGGGCTCGACTTTTAAGTGGATCGGGGAGTCGGGCGAGAGGGATGGTGAAGAGGGTCTGATCCTGCAGCAGGATGACGGAATTGGGTGTAATATCCTGAAAAGTGATGTTGGAAAGGGTGCGGCCATCTTGAAGGGTCAGGGACTCCGCGTGGAAACCACTCAATTGGGCGGAAGCGGGAAGGCTGCAGAGCAGAAACAGGAACAGGATGGAAGGGACCTGGCGCACAACATTTATGACCTTTTGGTGTGAGGAGGGTTCCATAAAGGGAAGGCCCCCTGCCACAGTCGGGAAGGAGGCCTTCGGTTGAATAGACTAGCCGGGGAGAACCTTAATCGGCAATCAGGGCCTCGGAGATCGCGAGACCGGTATCGCCCTCAACTGCGGAGCTGACGCGGACGGAATAGGCACCGGGTTTCAAGTTGAGGAGGATGAGGATCGACTCGGTTTCCCCCATGCCAACGGTTTCGGGGTTGAACGGGGTGCCCTCGAGGAGGTCAAGGTTCTCGGCGTCGGCCCAATTATCGTTGGAGGCGACGACGCCCTCACCGATCCGGACGACATCGATTTGGGGGTCGGGCAGCTTGGCGACTCCTTCGAGGTTGATGGAGGTGGAGCGTCCCCGGAAGATGACGTTAGCGGGGCTTCCGATAAGAATGATGCTGCTGTTAAGGATATCTCCGAACTGCTCGGAACCGATGAGGCCGCGGGTGGAGATGCCGGTCAGTTCATCGCGGAATTGGTCGCGCAGGAGGGTGCGCGGGAGAGTGATGAGATTGGTTTCCTCGACCTCATAAATTCCGGCGTCTCCGCTCACTTCGCTGGTGACGACAATGAGGTTATTGCCGTTGGGGCTGTCGGCGGCGGGGATGAAGAGGATGTCCTCCGGGCCGGATTGGATCTGGTCTTCGACGTCGAGCGAAAAGTCCCGCTCGTTGGTATAGTTAACGAAGAAGGGGTTCCGGGGATCGGTAATGTCGTAGACCATAACCC
>CAYQKH010000073.1:0-1980 GCA_964417945.1 uncultured Opitutales bacterium | reverse complement strand
GGCCTCGGGTTCGGGTCCCTTGTTGTCGGAGCGGTTGTCGATCGTGTTGTTGGAATTGCTGGCGTTAAAATTATCGGGAAGGAAGGCGGCGGTGATGCGCTCGAACTGGGAACCGGAATCGAAAACAATGGCGCCGTTGGAGGCATCCCAGATGGTAAAAGAACGGGCTCCCTGGGTGTAGATTTCTTCCATTTCGCCGTCGCCGTCGATGTCACCGTCGATCGCGGAGACGGTGAGATCGCCGAGGCCGCCGCCGTCCTGAAGGGTGGCGGCGTTGGGGAAGGCGTTCGCATCGAGGGTGAGATCTTCGAGGTCGGTTTCATCGCCGAGGCTGCCGGGGAGATCCAAGGCCCCAAAGTCTTCGGGATCGCGTCCATCTCCCTCGTTGGCGGTAAGGATAAACGTTTCCCCATCGATGGTGACGCTGGTCATGGCGTCGGGCATGTAGAGGCCGTAAAACGGCTGGGGGACAATGACGGCCTTGTCGTCGTTGCGGTCGGCGTCCAGACCGTTGACGGCGATGGAGTGGTCCTTGTAACCCAGAGCGGCGACGTTGATAATCTCCGGAACGGTCAGGTCGATGACGGCGATAGCATTATTTTCCTGCAGGCTGACAAAAGCCTCGGTGCTGTCGGCATTGACGGTGATGTATTCGGGTTCGAGGTCGGCGGAAACGCTGGATGCGTTGGGGTGGATACGGACCTTGGGTGTCTCATTGGCGCTGACTCGGGCTTTTATATCGTCGAGGGTCGGCCCCAGTTCCATCGATCCGCCCGGCTCGAATGCGGCGAAGGTCAACTGGGTGACGGTGCCGACCGAGAAGGTGGCGGCATCGGTGCCGTTGATGGCAATAACGGTGATGGAGCCATCGGGATTAACGGAAGGAGCAGCGTTTTCGCCATCGGCGGAAGCCTCGCCCTCGTTGGCGACGAGGGCTATGGTTCCGTCGGGGGTGAAGGTCACCATATCGGGAAGGGCACCGGCGGTGACGGTATTGAGGGGGCCGTCGGTGCCGACATTGAGGTTGGCGTCATAGAAGGCGATAATGCCGTTGTCGCCGGTGGCGTCCGCCTCAAGGGCGACAGCGACGACGCCGTTGGAGACGGCCACGCTATTGGGAGCGAACGGTCCGCCGGGATCGGTCAGGCCCTCAAAAGTAACTTCTCCGATGAGGGAAGGAGAGGTGGGATCAGAGATATCGACAACGCTGAGGGATTTGCTGTCACCGTTGATGACGAAGAGCCGGTTGGTTTTTGAGTCGAAGGCGGCGATCTCGGTAGCGCTTTCGTCGAAAACACCGGTCTCGAAGATTCCAATGAGTTCGAGGGAAATTCCTCCTTTGAGGGGAAGGATGGAAGCGGTTGCCAGAGCGCACGCGCCGAGGATAATTTTTGTCGCGGACGAAAGGGTCTGCGCCAAGTATTGAGAAGCTGGAATTTTCATTTGGCAGGATCGTGAACGTGAAGGGTTTTCGCCCCAAAATGTGGGCGATTCAATCGGGATAACCTTTCTTTTCAAGAGCGTCTTTTGGCGGTCAACTGGTTTGTCGGATCGGAGACGGGATTTAACAGAACCGTCTTTTTGTCATCATTTCGTGACGGAAAATAACGAAGGATTTCCCCTGTATCGGAAAGGCTAGGTTGCGACGGGGAGTCGTGCCCAATGAACGTGGATGGAAGAGGATCCGGGTGGGGGTTCGAATTTGCGTCTTCGCTTGCTTCCGCTTTTGCAGAAAACAATTTCAGCAATGAAGGCAGTGATGCGTTGATGCCCGCCTCCGCTTCGGACAGAGCCCGAAGACTACGGCGTGGCACTGAAGCCCGCCTTCGCTTCGGACAGAGCCCGAAGACTACGGCGTGGCACTGAAGCCCGCCTTCGCTTCGGACAGAGCCCGAAGACTACGGCGTGGCACTGAAGCCCGCCTTCGCTTCGGACAGAGCCCGAAGACTACGGCGTGGCACTGAAGCCCGCCTTCGCTTC
>CAYQKH010000072.1:0-13777 GCA_964417945.1 uncultured Opitutales bacterium | reverse complement strand
TCCCGTTTGCATTAAAGGTCGCCAGGTTTGTTACCGAAACGTCCCCACTGTCCGTAATTACTCCCCCGGCATCCACCACAAGGGTATCGGTGGCGGTGACCGCACCGAGGTCGAGTCCATTCGCATCTTGTAGTGCGACCGCCGACCCGGAGGCATTCACCGCCCCGGAAAAATCATTGGCGGGAAGATTCAAGGTAATCGTGGATCCTGTGTCGTTGAAAGTCGCAACCCCGTCCACATCGAGGGCGGCAGACTGGGTAATCCCTCCGGAACTGTTCACCGTAAAATTCCCGGTTTCGGTTGTTCCCGCGAAATCGGTCGCCACTGTGTTGGTCACGGAAACCGTCTCCGCGTTGTTGGCGTTCGTATCCGTGGAGGTAAAGGAGATCCCGCCTGAAAAAACATTCGCCGCGGTGAGGAGAATCGTCGAATCGTCGGTTGTGTTGGTGAACGAAGCCAAGCCGCTCACATCCAAAACCCCCGAGGTCTGCGTAATGTTCCCACCGGACGTCGCAGTCAGGTTGCCGGCAATTGTGCCGTTGAGGTCCAGGGTCGCGTTCTGGATGGCGACCGTCGCGTTCCCTGTCGCGGTCGTCACGGACACCGTCGTCGAGGAGGAGGCACCCGATTCGATCCCCACCGTGTCCCCGCTCAGGATCAGATTGTAAGCCGCCGACGCGTTCGTAATCTCCGTCGTCCCCCGCAGGTTGATCCCGTTGTTCAGGCTCAGTCCGGTATCCGGAATGGTCACCGTTTCCACGGTGCCGCCCCCGCCGACTGTGAGATCCCCGATCGCCGCAGGAATTCCGACGCCCACGTTCACCGTATCTGATCCATCCCCTCCGGTGACCGTTATCGTAAACCCCGAGGCATTTCCATCGAGGGCATTCAGGTTGACGGTATCGTTACCGGTCCCGGCATTGATCGTCAGCGTGCTGCCAGGATGGGTGAAATCCACCAACTCCCCGAGGGTCGAATCGATCCGGGAGGAACCGTTGTTGGGGGTCGGGTCATCGCTCAAGTTGATTGTCTCCGCACCACCGTTGAAGGTGAAGATCCGGTTCACTACATCCGCGTTGTCCGTGACCGGCTCCAATCCGGTGTAAGTGATCGTCACCCCGTCGAAATCGATCATCCCGTCATTCGCGTTGGAAAAAAGGTATTCGAGGTTCGTAATCGTCGTCCCCGAGAGATCGTTGATCGTTAAGACGTCGCCCCCGCCGGATTGCCCTTCCCCGTTGAAGGTCAATGCTCCGAGACTCGAGAGATCTTCGATCACCAGCTCGTCGTTACCGCCACCCGCATTGATAATCCCGTCGAAGGCCACTCCGCTCGACTGGGTAAAGGTGTCATTCCCACCGCCCCCGGATAAGGTCGCCAGGTTTAAAAAGTCGGACAGGTCCAGGTCCAGGTCGGTCGTATAGGCGCTCAGGTCCAAAGTGTTCGTTCCCCCACCACCATTAATCCCTCCACTCAGGGTAAACCCATCACCCGCCTCAAAGGTATCGTCGAGGCTACCCCCCACCAGCTTTTCGATATTCGTGAAGAGGATGTTGTCGCCCAACGGGTTGATCGCCCCACCGTCGTTTTGCGTGATCTGGACGGTATTCGAAAGGTTGTCCAACTGGATCGTATCGCCCCCGCCTTCGCTACCCTCCCCGCCGTCGAGCGAGACCAAGGTGCCCCCGTTGAAGATGAAGGTGTCGTCATCCGGACCGCCGGTAAGGATTTCCACACCGGAAAAGAGGATGTCCCCGTTTGCAAAGGTCCCGCTGTTCGTCCCGGTAATTTCAAAAACGCCCCCGTTGTTCGGGCCGAGGATTTCGTCCGTCGCGCCCCCTCCGCCGTCGAAGGTCTGCGAAAAAGCGTTATCAATCCCACCGGGTCCCGGCGTCACCTCTGAGATATCGAGGACACCTCCTGCGCCGCCCTGACCGAAATTGACATCGAAAAAACCGATCTGTCCTCCGGTGGTGTTAAAAGTGGTCGCCCCGAAATCCACATTTCCCTGGGCCGTCAGCGTCATCGGTGCGGGATCCGCCGCCGACCCCAATTCCTGCAGCTCGATCTCCGTCGTCCCGTTGAAGGTGATGTTGTTGCCCGAGATTGTCAGGCTGCGCGAGGCGGTCCCGTCATCCAGGTCGATCGTCGGAACCGCCAAGGTGACATCCCCACCCACTGCCGAAAGATCCACATCCGCTTGGGCGACCATTCCCGAGCTGTTCGTGTTGATCGTAAGGTCTCCAGCCGTGCTGCTCAACGAACCCGTAAGAGAACTGGAGAACAAAAACTCTCCTGCCCCGGTGTCTCCAGAATCCGTTTCAAAAGACAGGCTCCGGGCGGTAACACCGTTGCCCCCCACCCGAATTTCTCCGAGGGAAACCACATTCAGGTCCGGCACGAAGGCGCTCGAATTGATTTCCACCGTGCCCCCGCTGTTCAGGTGAAGGCTTCCGGTTACATGGGCAAAACCGGTTGTCACATTTAGGGCATCAATCTCCGAATCCGCATTCAAAAAAACATTCGCCGCCGTAATAGCATCCATCGCCGCATCATCGAGCTGCAATCCATTGCTCACCGTTCCAAGGGAGAGGATGCCCGAGCCACGTGGTTCAAAGGTGACATCCCCCGCTCCGGCCTGGATCGTGGTCGCTGCCGTCGGGGTGATCACCACCTTGTTGGCACGAAGGGTGATATCGTTGCCGCCGCTATCCAGGGATCCAATGGCGCTGATGTTCAGGTTCCCTCCGCTGACTTCATCATTATTGGCGGTAAGGGAAAAATCCCCGGTTGAGAGGATCGCATCGTCGACATCAATCGACCCATCCGCAAACACGCCGACCCCTGATCCGAATTGAACGCCATCCGAAGAGGGCGTGGTCAAATCGACCGCGGAAAACTGGATTCCGCCCGCCGAGGTTAACGTGACCCCCGTAGCGATAAACAGCCCATCGGAAGTCGGTAAACCGGGGTTGAAATCCACTCCGTCTACATCCGAACGCAGGTTGAGGTCCCCCGTCAGGGTGGTGACATCGACTTCGATCTGGATTGCATTGTCGGCGAAAACGTCAAGGCCTCCATCAATCACCGAGGCATTGTTTTCAAAGGTGACCGAATTCACGTAACTGGTCCCTCCGCCAGATAACCCCAAATCGAGGAAATTGATCGTCGAGGTATCCCCCGCCGTCAATCCGTCCACCGTGATCGTCGTATTTCCCAACGGCGTCCCCGCAAGGTTCAGTCGGTTGGCATCGATATTTCCCAACTTGGCGGGGTTGATATTCAGCTGGCCCGCGACATCCGACCCGGAGCTGTTTGAACCATAGACGTTGATCCCCGACCCATCCGCATCCCCCAGGTTAAAGGTTCCACCCGCCGTGATCGTCGCGTTCAGCTGCAGGTCGCTCGCCGCGATCGAGAGGATCTCCGTGCCGGCGTTGATCGCGTCGTTGACGATGACATCCCCCGCGAAGGCCTGAAGGGTTCCAAATCCGCCGGAGAGCTGAATCCCGTTGCCATTGCCTCCGGTCGAGACTGTAAGGTCCCCCGTCTGGGCCCGAAGGTGCCCGTTCGTGAAAAGGATATCTTCATTAAGATCCGCTCCGTCGGTATCCGCGTTGGCCGTTACCGTGAGGTCGCCCCCGCTCGTCAGTTGCGCCAACACGGAGACCCGGTCATTGGCCTCGATTTCCAGGGCGGATAAATACGAGGAATTGGAGGTTACCGTGAAATTTTCCCCGATCAGCTTTACCGTGCTGTTGATATTGCCGAAGGCCGCAGTGATGTCGGACTCGATAGCTCCTCCCGTCCTCACCGTGAGGTTTTCCGCGTAGAGGAGATCGCTCAACGATGAGGGGATCGAAAACTCTCCAACCACCGCGGTGCCGAGGAAAAGGCCTCCCCCGTCGGCGTCTTCCAAAGTCAGGTTCCCCCGGGCGGTATCCCCGGCATTGCGGGTGTCCAGCAAGGTGCCCGTGGTCAATACCAGTTCATTCGTGACGATCGTCAGGTCGAAACCACCCGTCTCCAAATCAAAGCCGCTGTTCAGTTCGAGATTGCCGCTGCCGTCATCATCAAAGTCCGCATCCAGAACCGAAAACCCGCCCAGCGTCACGTCCTCGTTCACGTTAATCCCGGAGTTCGCCTCGATGCTCAACGGGACCTCGATCGTCGACGGGTTGTTCGCAAAGTCAACCGAGGCATCGGTCCTCAACCGCACCAGCGTAACGATGTCCGCAAGGTCGCCGGTCTGCACCCCGTCCACCACGATCACCGCTGTGCTCAGAAATTCAAGGGTCCCTGCTGTGATGTTCTCCAATTCCGAGGAAGCGATTTCCACGTCGCCCACCGTGGCCGAAGCATTCCCGATCGCGATCCCGCCGCCCAGAACGTCGTTCAAGGTCACCGTTCCGGCGCCGGCGTCCAGGTCGCTCGAAATATCCAGGTCTGCCCCCTGCAGGTTGATGTCCCCACCAGACAGGCTCGTGTTCACCGGGCTGCTGATCGTAATCGTTCCCGCGCTCAACAGACTCAGCGAATCGCCAAAGAAACCCTGCAGATCGGTTCCGTCGGACTCCGTAATCGCAATGTCCCCGCCCGTTACGTCAAGCTGCCCGAATTGATTCGAATTGTTTAACGTGATGCTGCCGGTTCCGGCGTCGAAAGTAGCCAGCCCTCCCACCGTGAGGTTTCCGACGTCGATGATGCTGCCGCCGGTGGCGGTGACCTCAAGGTCGGCCATGGCATTCAGGAGCCCGAGGTTGGTCGAGCCCGCCCGGCTGTTGACCAGGGTCACATTGTTGGCGGAGCCGGATACCGTCGCGAAAACGTTGGTCGCATGATCAAGGAGAACATCGCCTGAAGCGGAGAAGGAGAGTTGAACCGCGCTGACCGTCCCGGCCGACCCGTCGATCGAACCTCCGGCGCTCAGGGAGAAATTCCCACCGCTGCCACCGGCCCACCCGTCGATTACACCGTCGATCACGATGTCGGCGTCGGCCACCACCGAGAGGTTGTTCCCGGAAGTCCAGGTGACATCCGTTCCCGTGTCAAAAAGCACATTTCCCGCATCCGAGCCCCCGCTCGCCGTCGTGATCGTCAAGTTCCCGGTATTTTGCAGGAAGTCCGCGACATCGGCATCATTGAGCGTGGTTGCGGTTACCGGCGTCGACGGGACTGTCCCCCCTATTGGCGCGTCGATGATCGTGATATCCGTTGGATCCAGCAGCAGCGTGCCCGGCTCGCCGACCGCTGCGCCCACATCCACACCCCAGGTAAATTCGAGGATCTCCTTGCCCGAAACTTCTACAAATCCGCCATCCCCCGAAGTCGCACCCCCGCGGCTTGAAATCGATCCCGAAAATTGCGTCCGTTGGTCCGACCAAACCACGACATGGCCACCATCCCCGATCGGACCGCCGTCGGCCCGAATCGTCGCTCCGGTCTCCACTAACGTTTCCTTTGCATTGCGGATGGCGGGATCCAGGCCTTGGTATCCGCCACCAATATAAACTTGGCCTCCGTCTCCGACCCGGCCCGAGGCATCGACCACCGCTCCATCCCGCAGCGTAATCTGGTCGGCTTCCACCTTCACCTCACCACCCGTCGGACCAGAGGCATCCACGTGCCCGTCGAGAACAACTTCACCGGCCGCGGCATCGATCGCGATCCGGTCCGATTGAATCAACCCATCCACCTCCATTGCGACCGAATACAGGTCCCCGGATGAAAGAAACGTGCGGCCGCCTTCTGCCCGGATCTCGCCCGAGTTTGAAATCGGGGCCTCGACCCTCGCCTCCGTTTGCTCGATGCTCAGGAAAATATTCCCCTCTTCCTCCCCGACAAGGATCTCGTCCCCCGTGGCTAACATCACCGTCCCCATCGGGGCCAGCAGGCTGCCATGGTTTTCGACGCGGTCCCCGAAGAGCCCAATGAACTCGCCGGAGATCGTCCCGTAGTTTAGGATGTCGCCCTGAAGGTCCGTGAAGCGCTTCGTCCCCTTCAGGAAATCCTCGTTCGAGAGGTTTCCCCCCGCCGCATAAAGCTGCCCGACATCGATAAAAGAATCCGGCCCGAACAATACCCCTGCTGGATTCAAGAGGTAGACGATCCCATTCGCCTGCAGGGTTCCCAGAATCTGTGACGGGTGGGCCGAACCCGTCACCCGGTTCAGCACGCTCGATTGCGGCCCGGGCTGGATGAACTGCACGGTCTCGTTGCGGGCGATGTCGAACTGAACGTAGTCGATGATGCTTCGGTCGCTCGCCGTAATCTGCATGAGCGGTCCCTGGGTCTGAATCGAGACCTCTCCCCTTACCACTTGGTCGACCATCGGATTTGCTTTTGCTAAATCCACCCAAAACAGACACCATAAGAACACCCATCCCAACCGTCGAAGTCGGATCCGGCCTCCATTGCCTCTTTGCAGATCCCCTATCATCAGAAGACGTAGGTCAGTTGAAAGTGAATCCCGATGTCCCCTTCCTGCGATCCGTCGATTGGGGAACGCCCTCCGCTCGAGGAGTCGAACTCGTCGAGGCTTTTCAGCACCCGCCCCACATCCGACCGCAGGGTGAAACTCTGCCCCAACTGCAGCTCAATCCCGACGCCTGCGCTCCACAGGTCCTGGTCCGTTTCAAAGGACTCTGCGTTGACGTTCTCCGTCTGCCCAACGTCTGAAAAAAAACGTATGATAAAATCCCAGTCAGGCGTTACGAGCGGCCGCGGCGGTCGGGCGTTCCAGCGGTTCCGGAACGGGGGAGGCCGCTCCTCCTTCGGGAATGCGCTGTAGGGCTTCCAGAGCCGGGGGACATGCAATCGATATTCCGCCTGCATGAACCATCCGTGGTCTGCCGCTGCAATCGATTGCGGGTAGCCACGCACTGAACGGAAGCCCCCCATGACAAATTGCTGCTGCGGGATAATCCGATCATCTGAAAAGACGAACTGGCCCCGAACCAGAAAGGATAGCTCGTTTGCCAGAGTGGAGCTCTCCCAGCTTTCCAGGTCAAGGAAACGCCCGGGTCGCAAAATCGGCTCAAGATAAAAGGAATGGTCGATCTGCCAGTCCGCCAAAACCCAGCCCGGATCCGCATCCAGTCGTCCGAGATTATCCAGCTGGCCCGGATCAACTTCGTTCAGGTTTCCCTCAACCGTGAACGCAAGCAGGGTGTTCATGTATCGACCGTAGCGACTGAATTCCATTCCTCCATAAAGGTAATATAGGCGGTCTTCTCCCAGGGTTTCCGATACCGCCCCTAACGAACCGGATAGAAAAATCTGTTGTTCAACCGAAATTTCATCCCCTCGCATCCCCGCAAAGTAGGTGTGCGCAAAACCCAGAACTTGATAAGGACTGCTCCGTAATTCAGCTCCATAGGTCCAGGATTTACCGGAGAAATCAAGGACTGTCACGTTATTGGATCCCAGCTCATCACCCTGGAATTGAGAATAGGACGCATAAACTCCTAGCTTCAGGTAATCCGGGTAAAATAAGGGCAGAGTATAACTGGCAAGGGTGGAAAAAGAGTCGCTCAGGTCGGATACTTCGTAATCAAAAGTAAATACGTCGTCATTATCCGTCAGTTGGTAATGGCCCACTCCGGCGCGCACCTTCCACTCTCCCACCGACTCCGTCCCCGTGTTCGAGATTTGTCCATAAAAGAAGTAGGGGCGGTTCTCTGAAACAAGGTAGTGGAGGTCAATCTTGCCCGGTTCCCCACCGCTGGCAACGGTCGCATCCACCCGCCGTCCGGGATGACGGTTCAGCCGCCGCAGATAGTCGTCTAGTTTTTCTTTTCGGAACAGATAAGGTACTTCACCCGGCTCCAATGGCTTCAGCGGCGAATGCTTCAAGATGAGCGAATGGTGCTCGTGGTTAATCGGACGCTCCACGCCGATCCGGCCCCCTTTCGCCACCGATTGAATCCCCTGAATCTCCCCGACAAAGACATTCAGCGTCAGGGCGGTGTCGCCCGCCTCCCGCCGGTCCCGGCCCGTCCGGGGGTCAATCTGGTCCTGCTCCGTGACCACGTAAACGCCGTAAAAATCCGCCTGATTTAAATACTGCACCACCGCGTCGAGGATCGTCTTCAGCGCGCCGTCCGAAAACACCGCCCCGCGTGGCAGATCGGACAACGCCACCATTACCGGCTCTCCCTCCCCGTCGAAAGCCTCGAAAACCCCTTCCGTCTCCGTGAACGGAAGCCGCGTGTCGAGGATCAACTCCGCTGGAGGAAGACGGTTCGGCGCGTTCTCGTAAGCCAATTTCAGCTGGTCAATCGGATACTCAACCGCTCGGAGACTCGACCCTCCAATGAGGAGTCCGAGCAGAGCAAATAAGAAAAACCTCTTTTCCATCTTCAGGAAATAAAGCGTGTGGCCAGTCCGGAAAACCCGAGTTGCTGGTAATAATGTATCCAAAATGGGAGGTCGCGAAAATTTTGAAAACGATCGTATTCAATGGGCCTCATCACAATACCGGCAAGATCAAAAGAAAGCCCTGTTCGCTCTGTTTCAGAGACTTAGCAAAAGTTGCACCGTTTTAACGCGCACTGTTACAAGTCCGTAAATTTCGTGTTTTTCCCACGTTTCGACTCTCCCTCCGGAAACCTCCGATGGCCGCGAATCGGAAAAGGGAACCCTGCCGCCTTCCGCTTGACCATATCCCCAAAAGCTTTGTTCGCTTCGCTTGCAGAAGCGGACCCAATTTGCCAAGTTCCGCCAGAACCGGGACCCTACGATGCGTGATTATTTTATCCGGAGACTCCTCCTTATCCCCCCCACCCTCCTCGGGATTACCTTGATCGTTTTCTTTATCACGCGCTTTGTTCCCGGCGGTCCCCTCGAGCGCATGCTCATGGAGGCCCAGCAACTCGACACCGCCTCCGGAACCTCCAGCGGAAGTGCCGCCGGCGGATCCAACCAAGCCCTCTCCGAGGAGCAGATTCAGGTGCTCCGCGAGCTCTACGGCTTCGACAAACCGCCGCACATCGCCTACCTCCACTGGCTCGGCGGCATGCTGCGCGGCGACTTCGGGCAGTCTACGCGATTTCAGGACCCCGTTCTCGAGATGATCAACCGCGCCCTCCCGGTCTCCATCTTTTACGGCCTCATCACCTTCATCGTGACCTACGCCGTTTGTATTCCCCTCGGAATCGTAAAAGCCCTGAAGCACCGGACCCACTTTGATAACCTGACCTCCATCCTTATTTTTTCCGGTTATGCCATCCCCGGATACGTCCTCGGTGCCCTCCTCCTCCTCCTCTTCTCCTTCCATTGGCAGTGGTTCCCCGCCGATGGGTTTATCGACCGCGAATACCAGCGGCTTCTGCCCTGGGACTGGCTGAAAAACGGCGATGCCATCGCCAGCGTCTTTCACCACGCCGCCCTCCCCCTCGTCTGCTACCTTATCGGGAGTTTCGCCGTCACCACCCTCCTCATGAAGAACCACCTCATGGACAACCTCGCCGCGGACTATATGCGGACCGCCGTCGCCAAGGGCGTTCCCTTTCGGCGGGCCGTCGTCAAACATGCCCTACGCAATTCGCTCATCCCCATCGCCACCACCTTCGGGCAGAACATCACCCTTTTCGTCACCGGCGCCTTCCTTATCGAGTTCCTCTTCGACATCAACGGCTTTGGCCTGCTCGGGATCGAGGCCGTCTTTGCCCGGGATTATCCCGTGGTCATGGCCGTTGTCACCTTTTCCAGCCTCCTCCTCCTTCTCGGGAACGTCATCTCCGACGCCCTCGTCGCCATGGTGGACCCCCGCATCCGCTTTTCCTAATGGAGCCCTCTCAAAAGAACCAAGGCCGGGTCCTCCGGAAACCGGGATTCTACGGGACCGTCATTCTCGCCGCCCTCGCCATCACTGCCGTTTTTTCCGCCAACGGCTTCGTCGCTCTCGGCCTCGCCATCCTCGCCGTCATCGTTGGCCTGAAAACCAGCCCCCCTACCCTTAATCCCCTCACCCAAAAAAAGCTCCGCCGCTTTAAGGCGATCCGCCGCGGCTATTACTCCTTCCTCGCCATCGCCTTTCTCACCGTCCTCTCCCTCTTCGCCGAATTTTATGCCAACAACCGCGCCCTCGTCGTTGCCTACGAGGGCCGCCTCTATTTTCCCACCTTCAGCCCAGTCTATGTGGGGTCCGTGTTCGGGCTCGAAGGAGTCGAAGGCGTCATCCCCGTCGATTACCGGGAACTCGTTCGCGGTTGGGAAGAGAGCGGCGCCCCCCACTGGGCCCTCCTCCCTCCTATCCCCTACAGCCCCATCGAGAGCAACCCCGTCCGCGATGACCGCGGCCTCGAAATCATCAAATCCGCCCCCCCGAATTTTAAACAGCAGCACTACCTCGGCACCGACAAGGCCGGACGCGATATCCTCTCCCGGCTCATCTACGGGTTCCGGGTTGCCATCCTTTTCGCCCTCGCCTTCATGCTTCTCACCTACGGCATCGGCATCGCCGTCGGCTGCCTCATGGGCTACTTCGGCGGGGTCTTCGACATCCTCGTCCAGCGCCTCATCGAGATCTGGTCCAATATCCCCTTTCTCTATATGGTAATCATCATTTTCTCGGTCATTCCCACCGCCTTCGACATTCCCGTGCGCATCGCCATCCTTCTCGGGATCATGGTCCTCTTCTCCTGGACCGGCATGACTTACTACATGCGGACCGAAACCTACCGCGAGAAGGCCCGGGACTACACCGCCGCCGCCCTTGTCATGGGGGCCGGGACGCCCCGCATCCTCTTCCACCACATCCTCCCCAATACCATTTCCACCATCGTCACCTTCATGCCTTTCACCGTCGTCTCCGCGATTTCCGCCATCACCGCGCTCGATTTCCTCGGCCTCGGCCTCCCTCCGCCCACACCCAGCCTCGGCGAAATGCTCCAGCAGGGCCGGAATAAGATTTCCGACGCCCCCTGGATCATTTCCAGCGCCTTTACCTCCCTGGTCATTCTCCTCACCCTTGTCACCTTCATCGGGGAGGCAATCCGGGAAGCCTTCGATCCTCGCAAATACACCGTCTACCAGTAACGCCCTTCATGAGAACCACCCCCATCACCCAACTGCTCCTCCTCGCCCTCCTCTTGGCCTTCGCCGGTTGCGGCGGCAACAAGCCGGACGCCTCCGGTGATCGCGCGAACGCCGATGCCGATGCGCCCGATATCCTTCCTGAGGCCGAGGCCTACTACGAAACCAAGGTCAACCTCCCCCCTGAGGTCGTCGAGGCCCGGGAGAGCGGGCGCCTTTCCCAGGAAGAACTTGATGCACGGATCGCCGCCGACGAGTTCCCTAAGTTTTTCACCGTTTCCTCCCCCAATGCCATCCCCGACGACCTCGTCTGGGAGGACGGCATGGACTTGCCCGACCTCGGCAGCGACCAGGCCCTTAAGGGCGGAACCCGCTTCGGGCGCATCCAGGATTTTCCCCGCACCCTCCGGATTGTCGGGCCGGACTCCAACGGCAGTTTCCGGCGCTACCTCCTCGATGACGTCGCCATGGCATTCGCCCACCGCCACCCCAACAGCACCGACGTCGGCCCCGACGGCCATCGGCACTACCCTGGCATCGCACAATCCTGGGCCGTCGATCGCGAAAACAAAACCGTCTACGTCCGCATCAACCCCGAGTCGCGCTGGTCCGACGGCGTGCCCATTACCGTCGACGACGTCTTCTTCATGTTCTTCTTTTTCCAGTCCGCCTACATCAACGCGCCCTGGTATAACAACTGGTACGAGCGCAGCTACACCAACGTCACCCGCTACGACGACCTCACCTTTTCCATCACCGTCCCCGAGGCGAAACCCGACATGAGCTCCCGCGTCCTCGGTCTCAGTCCCCTCCCCCGGCACTTTTACCGCGAACTCGGCCCCGACTTTATCGAGCGCTACCAATGGCGTTTCCAGCCCACCTCCGGAGCCTACGCCGTCGAGGAAAAAAACATCCAGAAGGGCAGCTACATCATCCTCACCCGCAACCCCGACTGGTGGGCCCGCGATAACAAGTTCTGGCGAAACCGCTTCAACTACGACGCCATCCAGCTCTCCGTCATCCGCGATACCGAAAAGGCCTTCCAGCTCTTCCTCAACGGAGAACTCGACGGCTTCGGCATGAACCTTGCCGAATACAACTACGACAAGCTCCCCGACGATGACCCCCTTGTCCAGAACGGCTATATCGCCAAGTATACCTTCTACAACGTCCGCCCCCGCCCCACCTACGGCCTCTGGATCAACCAGTCCAGGCCCCTCCTCGATAACCGCGATATTCGCATCGGGATCAATTATGCCTCCAACTGGGAAAAAGTCATCAACCAGTACTTTCGCGGAGACTACACCCGGATGCGCACCACCGCCGACGGCTACGGACAGTTCTCCCACCCCGACCTCGAGGCCCGGCCTTCCGACGTCAAGAACGCCCTCGCCGCCTTCGCTCGGGCCGGCTTTACCGAGCGCGGCCCGGACGGCATCCTTCGCAATTCCGAGGGCCGCCGCCTCTCCTTCACCGTCACCACCGGTTACGAGGCCCTCGAGGACCTTCTCCTCATCCTCAAAGAAGAAGCCGTCAAAGCCGGACTCGAACTCCGTATCGAGGTCCTCGATGGCACGACCGCATGGAAAAAAGCCCAGGAGAAAAACCACGATATCCTCTTCTCCGCCTTCGGCGTGGGTGCCGAGATGTATCCCCGCTACTGGGAAACCTTCCACAGCGTCAACGCCTACGACCGCGCCTTCCTCCCCGATGGCTCCCCCAATCCCGACCGCCAGGTCAAAACCCAGACCAATAATCTCCTTTCGATGGCTAACCCCGAACTCGATAAGCGCATTGAAGCCTACCGCGCATCCGAGAGCGCCACCGAGATGATGGCCCTCGCCCACCAGATGGAAGCCATCCTCCGCGAAGACGGATCCTTTGTCCCCGGCTTTGTCATGCCCTTTTTCCGCTGGGCCGCCTGGCGCTGGCTGCAATATCCGGAGGACGGAAGCGTTAAAATTGCGGACGGCCCCGGCGAATACTACCTCGAGTGGATCGACCCCGACATCAAGGACCAGGTCGAGCGCGCCCAGCGCCGTAACGAGCCCCTCGAACCCGTCATCAAAACCTTCGATCAATACAAACCCCAAAACCCATAGCCCCCCACAAACCTTCACCCCAAACCCGCCCCAAACGCCTGCACCCCTAAACGCCCCAACGCCTTGCCTCCCATCCTCGACGTCCAGAATCTTGTCACCGCCTTCGACACCGACGACGGCCGGGTCACCGTTGTCGACGACATCAGCTTCCAGGTTCCCGCCGGGAAAACCCTCGGCATCGTCGGGGAATCCGGTTGCGGAAAAAGTGTCACCGCCCTCAGCATCATGCGGCTCCTCCCCCAGCCCATGGGCAAGATCCTCGGTGGACGGATCCTCTTCGAGGGCCGGGACCTCATCACCGCCTCCCGGGAGGAGATGAACGCGGTCCGGGGCAATGGAATCGGCATGATCTTCCAGGAGCCCATGACCGCCCTCAACCCCGTCCAGCGAATCGGCAAGCAGCTCAGCGAAGTCTACCGGCTCCACCTCGATATCTCCCGCAAAGAGGCGTGGGAACGCTCCATCGAGATGCTCAAGAAAGTCGGTATCCCCGCTCCGGAAATCCGCGTCACCGAATACCCCCACCAGCTCTCCGGCGGGATGCGCCAGCGCGTCGTTATCGCAATCGCCCTCGCCTGCAACCCCCGCCTCCTCATCGCCGACGAGCCCACCACCGCTCTCGACGTCACCATCCAGGC
>CAYQKH010000071.1:0-13869 GCA_964417945.1 uncultured Opitutales bacterium | reverse complement strand
GTCGATAAAGCAGCGGGTCAGCTCTTCGCTGCTGATCGTTTTCGTCTCCAACTGCCGGGCAAGCTCGGACGCCGATTGATAATATAGCTCATTCGCCATTTTGCGATTTCCGTTAAGCCGGTTCAGGCATCTTCCACCACCTTGGGCACCACGATTTGGTTCTGCCGCCGGGCCGGCGCGTTGCGCAGGGCCTCGTCCGGAGTGAAAGCCTCGCCCGGTTCATCATCCTGCCAGATATTATGGAATGGAAACGCATGCGCGGTTGGCTCGATCCCCTCCACGTCGATTGCCTGAAGTTTGCGAAAATGATCCAATACCTCACCTAGCTGCTCCGAAAACGTAGCCTTCTCCTTCTCTGTGAGTTTGATCCGAGCTAGGCTCGCCACGTAGTCAATGTCGATATCTTGGGTGTTTTCAGCCATGGGTATTAACTCCTCACCGAATAGCCGGTGTTTTCCGTAATCTTCTTTTGTATCGTTTCAAACGCCTGGTTGACCTCCTTGTCATTGAGGGTGCGCTCGTCCGAACGAAAGACCAGCGAGAAGGCCAGGCTTTTTTTCCCTTCCGCAAGACCCTTCCCCTCATAAACATCGAAAACCGTCACCGTTTCGACCGAGAAAGCCGTATCAACCACCTCCCGGGCGACCTTGAGCAAACGCTGTTGCACCGTCCCCGCAGGGGAAGCGGCATCCACCACTATAGCAAGGTCCTTCACCACCGGTGGGAACGGGCTCACCGGTTGGTATCGCGCAATTCGCCTCCCCTCCGAAAAGTGCTCCGCTACGACCACCAGACTGGCCCCCAGAACCGGTTCCAACAGATCCCATTCCTTTATCTGCCGGGGCGATAACAAGCCGAGGTCGCAATGATAGCCGTCTTCCACCACATCACCGATGGCGGCGGTATGGCCCGCCTGCCAGACCCCGTCCACTTCAGGGATGCGGTAAACCCGGTTTTCGCGATCCACCCCGACGACATCGAGGAGGGCCTCCACGACCGCTTTCGCTGAATAAAAATCGCGGGCTTCCCGCTGCTTCCAACGCTGCTCCGCGAGGGGCTCCGCGATTAGAAAGGCGACTGAGACCAGCTCATAAACGTTGCCCTCCATCTCGCGAAATACCCGCCCGCGCTCAAAAAGCCGGTTCAATCCTGTATTCCGCGAGCGGTTTAACTTCAAGGTATCCAGCAGGCCGGGTATCAGGCTCGGCCGCAGGTGACTCTGATCGGCCGTCAGAGGATTGCTCAAGCCGAGGCTTTGCGCCGCGGACTGGCCATACCACGTCTTCACCTCTCCTTCCGTTCGCAGGGAATAATGCAGGCACTCCTGAAATTGACGACCCACCAGGATCCCCGCCGCCTCACTCAAAAAGCCGGCCACGGGGTCCTTCCGGTGCATGTAAGAACGGGTGACCACCGGATCGTCCGGAATCTGGTCGCATCCGTAAATTCGGAGGAACTCTTCCGCGAGATCGATCGGGCGCTCAAGGTCGCGCCGGAAACTCGGGATCCCCACCGTCCAGCGTTCCTCTTCCGGGTTTTTCACCTCGACCCGAACCGCGAGGTCCAACCGGTTCAACACCCGCTCAATCTCCCGGTTATCCGGGCCAAACCCGAGCCGGTCCCGGATATCCTGCGGGTTTAGGGAAATCTCCCGGCGATCCGGAGGCAGGTTCCCTACCTGCATAGCCGGTCCGCATCGCGTTCCTCCCGCGACTTCGAGGATCAAATCGATCGCCCGCAAGGCCGCATATTCGACATTTTCCGGATCGATCCCGCGTTCAAAGCGGTAAGAGCTGTCCGTGCTCAGACCCAACCGCCGGGACGTCTGTCGGATGAAGCGGGAACGAAAGTAGGCCGCTTCCAGGAGGAGGTCCGTCGTTGAGGCATCCACTTCGGCATCCAGGCTGCCCATCACCCCTGCGATCACGAGGGGGTGGTCCGCGTCCGCGATCACCGTCATGCTGCTGCTCAATTCCCGCTTGCGTTCATCCAGGGTGGTAATGGCCTCCCCTCCCTGAGCCTGACGGATAATCAATTCCCGCCCGCGGATCTTCGCCGCGTCAAAGGCGTGCAGGGGTTGTCCTAGCTCCAACAAAACGTAGTTCGTTACGTCGACCACGTTGTTGACCGGACGCAACCCCACCGACTCGATCGCCCGCTTCAGCCAGTCCGGACTCTCGGTGATTGTTACCCCGCGAATCGAATATCCAAAGTAAAGCGGGCACTGCTCCTCCGCATCCACACGGATGCGATCGACGACCGCCTCCCTGGCCTGACCCGTATCCGGATGAACCTCGATCTGCGGGTAGGTCAACTTTAGGTCGAACCAGGCCGCCAACTCTCGCGCAATTCCGATGTGGCTGAGGCAGTCCGGGCGGTTCGGGGTGACTTCGATATCAAAAATCGCATCCCGGTCCGTTAAAACCTGTTCGACCGGCAGACCGATTCCCGGACGGTTCTCAAGAATCAAAAGCCCGCTGTGGTCCTCCCCTAGCCCGAGCTCCCGCGCCGAGCACATCATCCCCTCCGAGGGCTCGCCGCGCAACTTCGACTTCTTAATCTTAAAAGGCTCCCCTTCCGGCCCCAGCACCCGCGCACCCGGCAGGGCCACCAATACCCGGTCCCCGACTTTATAATTCTGGGCCCCGCAGACAATGTGACGTGAAGTGCCGTCCCCGACGTCCACCATCGATACACTCAGCCGGTCCGCATTCGGATGTTGCTCCCGCGTCTCCACCTCACCCACGACGATGTTCTCCGTCAATCGGAGTCCCCGGGCCTCCACTCCCTCCACCTCAAAACCAATCAAGGTCAACGCCTGTTCGATCGCCTCGTCCGTCTGACCGGAGAGATCAATGTAGTTTTGCAGCCAGTTGCGGGAAAGTTTCATTTTTCTACAAAGAGAAAGGATAATAAAGAATCGAACATTCTACCTTTTTTGGTGTGTCTCTAGTCTTGATATTTCGAGATCTGCTCCAGAAACCGCAGGTCATTCTGATAAAAATAGCGAATGTCATCGATCCCGTAGAGGATCATCGCGAGCCGTTCCAGGCCGAAACCAAAGGCGTAGCCGGACCAGACGTCCGGGTCGTAGCCGACCTCTTCGAAAACCGCCGGATCCACCATCCCGCAGCCGCCCATCTCGACCCACCCCTTGCCCACTTTCGCGAGGTGGTCGCTGGAGCAATCCAGCTCGAAGCTCGGCTCCGTGTAAGGAAAGAAGTGGGGACGGAACCGCGTTTTCGCACCTGACCCGAGGAGGGAACGCATCATGTAATCAAGGACCGCCTTGAGGTCCTTTACTGTCACTTTCCGGTCCACGTAAAGCGCCTCGATCTGGTGAAAGCAGGAACTATGAGTCGCGTCGGGGGTATCCCTCCGAAAACACCGCCCGGGCGATATGATTCGAATCGGCGGCTCCTGCCGTTCCATTACCCGGATCTGCACCGTCGAGGTGTGCGTCCGCATCAGGTAGCGCTCCTCCTTCTTCTGCGGGACATTTCCGAAAGGCGTCTCGTCCTTTAAGTAAAGGGTGTCCTGTTCGTCGCGCGCCGGGTGGTCTGGCGCTGTATTCAACGCGTCAAAGCAGTAGTATTCCGTCTCGATTTCGGGTCCTTCCGCCACCGAAAAACCCACCCCTTCGAGAATCTCCACCATCCGGTTGCGGATCAGGGTCAGCGGGTGGTAGCCCCCGCGGATCGGATCCGGACTCGGCAGCGTGGGATCCACCGCCGGACCCAACCGCTTTTCCAACTCTACCGTCTCAATCCGCCCGAGCGTCTCTGAAAACACCACCTCCAGGGCCTGCTTGATCTCGTTCACCTTCCGGCCAACCACCGGCTTTTCCTCCTTCGGCAGCTTGCCGATGCCTTTCATCGCTTCCGTCAGGGCTCCCCTGGGCCCCACAAAACGGGCCTTGAAGGCCTCGAAATTCGCACGATCGTGAACCTCGGCTACCTCGATGCGGGCCTTTTCCAGGATCTCGTCAAGCTGCTCTTGCATAACGGTATGCTGAGTCAACGGGCCAGAATCTCGCAAGCCCGAAACCATTCCTTCTACAGAATAGAGTTTTGCCTCCTGCCGGACGGAAGCCCGGAAAGATCTGGGTCAACCGTTCAGAGCGGCTTTCGCCTTATCCACTACCGCGTCAAAGGCTGCCTCGTCATGGATTGCCATTTCCGAAAGCACTTTTCGATTCAGTTGGATATCCGCCGCCTTCAAACCCGCCATGAATCGACTGTAGTTGATTCCGCGGGACCGGCAAGCCGCATTCAGGCGAACAATCCACAGCTGGCGCATCGTGGACTTTTTCTTCCGGCGGTCGCGGTAGGCAAATTTCTCGCCGCGGTCGACCGCGTCTTTCGCGTAACGAAAAAGGCGGGATTTGTTTCCAAAATACCCGCGTGCTTTTTTCAGCACTTTTTTGCGACGCTTCAGGGTCGCGGGAACATTTCTGGCTCTTGGCATGTTTTCGGTCTCCTATATTGGCTGCCGGGTCGCCTTGGGTCACCCGGGGAGCCTGGTTCAATGGTTTGCTTTACCCGGAACGCATCGCCGCCCGAAGAATCTTCGCGTGGCTTTCCGGGACCTCGTGGTCTTTGCGCATGCTGCGACGCTGCTTCACGGTCTTGTTCCGAAGCAGGTGCCGATGCCCCGCCTTGCGGCGCATCAGTTTTCCGCTGCCCGTTATTTTAAAACGTTTGGAAATGGATTTTCTCGTCTTCTGCATGGTGAATAGGGGAAAACAATCAAAAAAATGCCATTCCTTCCCCGCTGTAAAGGCTAAAACCCCTTTTCCATCTATCCATTTTCGTCGTTGATTGCGCCTTGAAACTTTCCACCCGTTTCCCTGTTTCATCTATAGGAACAGCTTCAACCCTTCCGCAACCCAGTCTTGCCTCGCTGTGGGCCTTTTGTTCCTTTGTCCTTACACTTTTCCCGATCCTATGGAACTCCCGATCCCGCACAAGACCCCCGCCCGAAGACCCCATCCCGCCCGGGCCGGCTTTTCCCTTATCGAAATCCTTATCGTTATCGCGCTGATCGCTATGCTGGCGGGCCTTGTCGTCACCAACCTCGACACCATCATGGGCTCCAACCAAGAGAAGATTGCCGAGACGTTTGTAAACACCACCCTCAAGGTGCCCCTGACGCAATACCGCTTCCATATGGGGAGCTACCCATCCACCGAAGAAGGGCTCAAAGCTCTTTCCAGCGCCCCCTCGGGCAAGGAGGCAAAGTGGCAGGGCCCTTATGTCGACAGCCTTCCCCAGGATCCGTGGGGTAAGGATTACCGCTATCAATTTCCCGGTACCCACAATAAAAACGGCTACGACCTTTGGTCAACCGGGCCCAATCCGGATAATCCCTCCGACGATATCGGCAATTGGCAGTCGGGAGACGGATCCTGAGCTCCACCTCCATGCCCCCCCCCTCCAGCCAACCTGTTGGATTCTCCCTGCTGGAGATCCTTATGATCCTGGCCCTGATTGCCCTCCTCGCCACGCTTTCCGTCATCAATCTCGGCAATGTCTACGACTCCGCCGGAACCGTCTCCGCCGAAGAGATCCTCGTCCTCGCTGTAAAGGAATCCCGCTACCGCGCTATGCTCGAAAATGAGACCGTCTTCCTCGCTTTTAACCCGAAAAGCGCCGCATTCGAGGTTCAATCCGAATCCGGGTTCACCCTTGTCGAGCTGACGACGGACCACGATCCCGAAAAAAACCCGATCGAAGTCCGTTTTAAAGCCCCCCTCCCCAACCGCGGGCTTCCCATCGGCTTTGATGGCGGACTTCGGGATACCCCCGATTTCGACCCCCTTGAGCGGGTCGCTTTCAGCTCTAGCCTCGTCGCCAACCCCTTTGTCGTCGAACTCGAGACGCCCGGGGAAATCCTCAGCTTCCGCTTCGACCCCTTCTCCAACGTCCGCCTCCCTGGCAATGCCTCCCCCTAAACCCAAACCCCCTCCCACCAACAACCCGCCAAAGAGGCCTGCCCTGCCACGCCACGCCGTCTGGTCACGCCGTATCGAAGAGAAGGCGGAAGCCGCCGTGCGCGAAGGCGGGAGCAAGCGGAGCGCGCCGAATGGGTTCACCCTCATCGAGGTCCTTATTGCCGTCGCCCTGCTCGCCGGCGCCCTTGTTGTTCTTGCCGAAGGTTACGCCAACACCCTCAACGCGCTCCGGGCGGGCGAGGATAAACAAAACTGGCAACAGGACATCGCCTTCGTCCGGGAGCGTATCCTCCGTATCGAAACCCTTGAGCTCCTCGAGTCGGGCGGAACCCTTGAGACCCTCACCTCCGGTCCCGCTCGCTGGGAGGCGGAGCTCCGTCCTACCAACATCCTCGACCTGCACCAACTGCGCTTCACCATCGATTTTCTCGACCTCGACCGTATCGTTCGCCAGGAAGTGACCGTTCTCCGGCCACAGTGGAGCGAGGCCGCCGACCGCGAGGACCTGCTTCAGGAAAAGCGGGAGGATCTCGACCAGGCACGCTTTCGAAAGGATTGGGCCAACTGATGCGTCCGCTCACGACAACCCCGCCAAAAAACGCCTTCACCCTCATCGAGATGCTGGTCGCCATCGCCCTCACCTCGATGGTCCTCATGCTCTCCGTTCAATTCCTCGTCTCCATCGCCCAGGATTGGTCCGGCCGCCAGGAGGAGCGGCTCTTCGACGAACACGTCGACGGGGTCGTCCGCTTTTTCAGGTCCACCCTTGAGCGCAACGTCCGCGATGGCCGACTTTCCGAGGAGGACCGCTATCCCGCCCTCGAACAACCCCCGGGGATGAGCAACCTTAATGACCCCATGGTCCGGATCCGCTTTCCGGATGGCACTCCCCTCTTTTACCGGCCCGGTATCGAAGGGGAACCCATCACCGCCTGGTTCGGGCATTCCCCTGAAGCAGGCGTCTTCGCCCTCTGGAGACCTGATCTTGAGGAGGAAATCGACGATTACCGGGATTTCTACCTCACCCCCATTACCCCCTACGCCCAAGAGTTGACCTTTTTTTATTATGAAGACGCGGAAGACCGCTGGGAGGAAGAGGAAGAAATCCGCCTCGACGACGGCAACCAGCCCGTCTTTCCGGACCGGCTCGAGGCGCGCTTCGCCTACCGCGAAGGCATCGAGAAAACCGCATCCTTCACCCTCCCGAGGAAATATGATCATGTCTTTATCTATTGAGGATTTGCCGAACCGCTCGCGCGGGAGTGTCCTTATCGGCGTCCTCGCCGTCATTTTCCTCTCCACCGTCATGCTCTATCAATTCGTCGAGGAGGCAGTTCAGGAATTACAATACCGCGGCCAGCTCTCCGACGATCCCGAACTCCGCATGGCCGCCTACTCCGGCCTCGAGGTCGCCCTCGGCGTTCTCCACGAATTCCGTATCCTCGACGGAAAGCTGATTGCCCCCGCCCAGGGCTGGGGGCAGCCACTCGAATACGCCGGCTGGCGCCCACCCGATGGCTACGACGTCCGAGTTACCGTCGTCGATGAATCCGCCAAGCTCTCCCTTCAATCCCTCGATGAGGAACTCCTCCCCCTCTTCCTTGAAGAGATGGAGCTCGATTTCCGGGATTCCGAACGCCTCGCCGAAACCCTCCTCGACTGGCAGGATGGCGATGACCTCCCCCGTCTCAACGGCGCGGAAGTCGATACCTATTCCCTCAATGAGCCCCCCTACCGCCCCGCCAACAAACCCATCCAGAACTGGGATGAACTCCGCAAGATCGAGGGCTTTCGCGAGGTCTTCTTCGACGAAAAAGGCCGCCCCAACCAGCTCCACGACCAGTTTACTTCGAGCGTCTCCCTTCACCACTCCGACAAGGTCAACCTCAACGCCGCCAACAGCCTTGTCCTTCGCTTCGTCGGACGGATCGAGGGCTTCGATCCCGACCTCCTTCAGGACTACCTTCTCGGACGCGACGGCATCCCCGATACCGGCGATGACGGGATCCTTTTTCAGGAGGGGGCGTCCTATTATAATTCACCCGAGGGCGAGTCCCCCTCGCTCGGTGCCACCGAGGCCACCGTCCTTCGTCTCGATCTCGTTTCCTCGCGCGGGGATGCCGAGCTTCTCCTTTCAGCACTCGTCAGTACTGATGCCGCCGCCGGCGGCGGGGAAGACCAGCACCTTCCCTTCCGCATCCTCCGCCTCAGCGAAAATCTCAAAATCAACTGAAACTTTTCTCCGTGACCGGCTCTTCATACCTTGTTAGAAGACCGGTTTTTGTCTGGATAGCAGCACCCCCGTGAACGCCCTCCCTAAAGTCAACCTCTTCGCCGAGGCCGAAGCTCCCGAGCGTGACCGGATCCTTCTCCTTCCGGGATACCTCTTTTTCGTGGAATCCATCCCCCTTGCCGAGAACCTCTCCCTCGAAGACACCGCATCCCTTGCCGTCCTCTCCCTCGAAGGGTTGACCCCATTCCCCCTCGAGCAGCTCAGTTGGGGCTACGCCGTCGATGAGAAAACCCGGCACCTTCTGCTCTTCGCCGCCTACCAGGAGCGCCTTAAGGCAGCCGGCTTTTCAAAACTCGAGCCGTTCCGGCAGGTTTATCCCGACTTCCTCGCCCTCGAGAATACCTCCTCCAGTTCCCCCAAAACCCATATCCTATCGACCTCGGAAGGCCTCACCGCCGCCAATTTTGCCGCCGGGGCCCGCTTCCCGTCGGACGTCGCCGCACTCCCTCCCCCTTCTCCGGAATCGGATGAGGAAAACCGGGACGACAGATCCGCCACTCCTCCACCGGACCTCGAATCCCTTACCCCAGGTCTCGACCTGGAACACTTCCCCCTCGGCCAATCCCTTGAAGGGCCTCTCCAAGGCCGGTTCACTGAGTCCGGCTCCCTTCTCTTTTCCACTCCCGGCCACGAGTCTTCATTTCCCGCCTCCGCTCTCTGGACAGCTGACCTGCGCTCAAACGACTACGCGCAAAAAACCCGCTCCGCGCGCAACCGCGACCGGATCCTCTGGCGCGTTTTGACCTATGCCGCCTGCTTCGCCCTCGCCCTTTTCCTCCTCGAAGGATTTCGGTTCGGCACCCACTTCGTCATCCAGCACCGCAATCAGAAGATCGAGGAACGCGCCACCAAGGTCAGCCAGCTCGCCGCCCGCAACGAGCTCGTCAACCGCCTTGAATTGCGGGCTTCCGGACGCCTCCGACCCTTCACCGCCCTCCAGGTCATGAATCGCACCCGCCCTCCCTCGATCTATTTCACCACCATCGAGTCCGGCGAATTCAACCGCTTTGAGGTCGAGGGCATCGCTTCCAACCCCAACGAGGTCAACCAATACGTCGAATCCCTTCGCAATACCGGCTATTTCGAATCCGTTGAACAACAGAATAACCGGGTCGTTAGCGGCAAGGTGTCTTTTACCCTGCGCCTCGTTATCAGCGAGCTTCCCGCTACCCAGACCCAGGTCGCCGCCAATCCCTCAACTTCCTCCCAACTATGAAGCTGATCCGGCGCATCAAAGCGTTCTTTTTCCGCCTCTCCTCCCGGGAGAAGCTGCTCCTCACCGCTTTTCTCCTCACCGCCCTTCTCATCTGGGCTTTTTCTGCCCTGCGCGGGGTGCGCGCCTCCCTCGACTCCCTCAAGATTACCTCCACCGGGATCGAGGAACAAAATTTCTGGCTCTCCGAAGAAGTCGGCATTAACGCCCGGATGGACGCCGTCCTCGCCCGTCTCAAGTCTGACAAAACCTATACCGGCGCCGAGCTCGTCGGCCGGATCGATGAAATCGCCCGCGAAGGCGAGGCCCTCAACTACGAAATTTTTTCCCCGCGCACCGATAGCGACGCCGAGCTCAACCTGCACACCCTCCGCTTTCGGATCCGCCGCGCCGAACTTGGAGAGCTGCTCAATTTCCACCAACGCCTCATCGAGGAGGAACCCTACATTACTTTGGAGTCCCTGCGGATTTCCGCCAACACCCAGAACCCGGCTCAACTCGACGCCGCATACATCGTCTCCTCCCCGGAACTTAAATCCAACGCGCTGAACGGATCATGAATCCACTCCTCAACTCCTTTTCCAGACCCGTCTCGCCCGGGTGGCTCACCCTCTGGGCGTCCTGCCTCCTTCTCCTCCTCCTTTGCGGGCCCGCTCCTGCGATCGCCCAGGTCACCCCCCAGGATGACCTCGGGGAAGACGACATTGTCGGCACCCTCGTTATGGTCGACGAGTCCACCGAAGCCGTCCTCGACCTCCTCGAAAAACTCACCGGACGCATCATCCTTCGCCCGCAGAATGTCCAGCCGCAGAAAATCAATTTCGACAGCCGCGGCCCCCTCACCCGCGAACAGGCCATCATCGCCCTCGAGTCCCTCCTCAGCATGAACGGCCTCGCCATCCTCGAGGTCGATGATACTTTCTCCCGCGCCGTCCAGTCCAGCGTCCCCGTCAATGCCTTCACCCCCGAAATTCTCTCTGCGGAAGGCCTCAAGGCCCCGCCCACCCAGAAGGTCTTTTCCCGCATCTACAATTTCGACTTTCTCACCGTCGATCAGGTCCTTGAGATCCTCCCCAATTTCACCACCCCGAACGTTCCCGCCCCCATTCCCTTTCGGCAGGCGAACAGCGTCATGGTCACCGACGCCCTCAGCAATCTCCAGCGCCTCGAAACCATCTTCGCCGATCTCGACCAGCCCCGGCAATTTGATGACCTTATCCTCTTCATTCCCCTTGAGCATGTCGGCGTCCGGGAACTGCAGGACCAGTTGACCCGCCTCGCCGAGGACGGCCTCGCCCCCTGGTTTTCCGGCAACACCAGTTTCGCCGCCGATGAGCGCACCAATCAGCTCGTCGCCTTCACCCACCCCAGCAACGAGCCCATCATCCGCGACCTCGTCTCCCGGTTCGATATCGACGTCGCCCCCTTTACTGGCAGCGAAGTTTTTTATATTAAGCACGCCGAGGCCACAGCCGTCGCCAGCCTTATCGAACAGGTCATTTCCGGCCAGCGAAATGCCAACGACAATACCCAGTCCGCCGGGGCTAACCTCCGCAATAACCGCAACCCCCAGGCCAACTCCCAGAACCCGCAACCCCAGCAGTCTCAGGCCAATCTCGAGGGCGGATCCCCCAATCTCCAGTTCAGTGAGTTTGTCGGCATCGTCGCCGACGAACGCAGCAACGCCATCGTCGCCTACGGGACCGCCAGCGACATCCGCTACATCGAGGATCTCATCGGCAAAATCGATATCCTCCTCGCCCAGGTCCGCATCGAGGTCATTATCGCCGAGGTCACCCTCAGCAACGAGGTCAACCGCGGCATCGAAGCCTTTGAGATCGATTACAACGTCGATGCCGGCTCCGGCTTTCCCGGCATTAACGAAATCGGCTTTAACCTCGACGGCCGCGCCTTCGATCTCGCCGGCACCATCAAGGACTTCTCCCTTCAGTCCGTCTTCGATACCGCCCGGACCAATAGCAATGTTGAAGTTCTTTCTGCCCCCGCCATCGTTACCACTCATAACCAGGAGGCGATCATCAACGTCAGCGAAAGCCGACCCATCATCACCAGTGTCCAGTCCGACACCACCAATGTCTCCTCTACCCGAAGCAACGTTTCCTTCCGCGACATCGGGATCCGCCTCACTGTCAAACCTCTCATCGGTTCCAACGGCGTCATCCAGATGGAAATCGACCAGGCCGTCGAAAGCGTCGTCGGCACCACCCTCATCGATGGAAACGAACAGCCCATCATCGGCGTCCGCGAGGCCACTTCCTTTGTCTCCGTATCCGATCAGGAAGTCGTCGTCCTCGGTGGCTTGCAGGAAACCTCCCTCAGCGATACCCGCGGCCGCGTTTCCCTCTTCGGCGAAGTCCCCCTCCTCGGGGAACTCTTCCGCAATAAACGTAAGGAGGAACGCGTTCGGGAGCTGCTCATCTTTATCCGGCCCATCATTCTCGCCGACACTTCACAGGCATCCGGCGAGGCCTCCCGGCTCATCGAAGAGTCCAATTCCCGCGAGCCTCTCGATAAATATCTCAGGGAAGGTCTTGAGATCGATCAGCGCACCCGCCGCGACCCCGGCCCCACCATTGAACTCTGGCGCTGGATCAGCGACCCCCTTTCCGGGGATAAACCCGAAAAATCTGACAGCCCGTGATCCGCCGCCCGTCACCCGGTTTTTTCTTCACCCTCTGTTACGCCCTCCTCTTTGCGGGCGTTATCTCCCTCGTGCCCCTCGCCGCCAACGAAAGCCTCCTTGCGAACTCTCCCTTCCTTCCCCCGGGGTTCGGCGAGCAACCGCAGAAACCCGAGGCCGCCGCCCCCGACCCGGGCCCCCTCGCTAAAACCGTTGAGTTCCGCTCCGTCGCCCGCATCGGCGGGGAGTGGCATTTCAGCCTCTTTAACCGCGAAAAAAAACAGGGGGTTTGGGTGCAGATCGCCGAGGAGGGATCACCGTATCAAATTTCTGAATACGATCCCGATGAAAACCGGGTTCGCCTTTCCTTCAACGACCGGAGCGAATGGCTCCCCCTCAAGGAGGCTGCTGCCACTGCCGCCCGTCCCGAGGTCCAGAAGCCCGTCCTCCGCTCACCCGGAATCCAGCCGAGCCGGACCTCCCAATCCCAGCGCCCACGCCTCAACCGACGGCGGGTTCCCAGCCGCCGCCAGGTTACCGTCCCCCGCCGCGAGACCGACAACAATTGATCCCCATGCCGACCGCTTTCCCTTCCTTTACGATTGAAACCCTCCTCGCGGAATCCCCTGCCGAGGAGCGCGAGTCCATCCTTGAGCTTCCCTTGCAGGATCGCCTTCCCGCCTTTGCCCGGATCGCCGGGCTGGATGAGGACCGCGCCCTTCACCGTCTCGCCGAGGAGGCCGACCTCCCCTTCCTCGATAACGCCGGAATCGCCCCCCTCCTCCATGCCGC
Source organism: uncultured Opitutales bacterium (assembly GCA_964417945.1). Lineage (GTDB taxonomy): Bacteria > Verrucomicrobiota > Verrucomicrobiia > Opitutales > JABSRG01 > CAYQKH01. The sequence continues at coordinate 977 of CAYQKH010000071.1, read as the reverse complement.
AGACAGTGAAACCCGCCTCCCCCTCCGCCTCATTCACGAATACCAGGCCCTTCCCCTCCCGAATTCCATCCTCGAAACCCTCCCTGGGAAGCCGAAATTCCCTCCCAATCCGCTCCCCCTTCTTACCCTCTGGCCGCCCGACCCATCCATGTCGCGTTGGATCTTTGCCGTCAGCGGGAAGAATCCCGTCTGGATCCTCGGCCCCGCCGAAAAGGTGACCAATACCATCACCCAGCACTTCGGGGTCGGTTCCGGCAGCCTCGAGAACTCTGGCCTCGAGTTCGAGGAGGCCGAGGCCGATGTCGACGAGACCGAGGACCAGAACGCCGCCATCATCCGCTTCGTCAACGAAGTCATCCAGAAGGCCATCACCGACCGCGCCACCGATATCCACTTCGAACCCCACCGCGAACTCCTCCAGATCCGCTATCGCATTGACGGAGAACTCGTCCCTATCCGCGTCCCCGATAACCTCATCCGCTTCCAGGATGCGATTATCTCCCGGCTCAAAATCATGTCCGGGTTGAATATTTCCGAAAAGCGCCGACCCCAGGATGGTCGGATCACCTGGTCCTCCGGCCAGACCGAGCTGGATGTCCGCCTCTCTACCTTCCCCACCCTCTACGGCGAAAGCGTCAGCCTTCGCCTCCTCAACAATAAGTCCCAGCCCGTCAGCATCCAGGAACTCGGCTTCCTTGAAAGAGATGAGTCCCTCGTCAACGCCTCCCTTGCGCGACCCTACGGAATCGTCCTTGTCACCGGACCCACCGGTTCCGGGAAATCGACCTCCCTCACCGCGTTTATCCGCCGGATCAACCAACCCGAACGCCGGATCATCACGGTGGAGGACCCCGTCGAATACGAAGTTCCCGGCGTCAATCAGACTCAGGTCAAACCTGATATCGGGCTCAACTTCGCCTCCGCTCTCCGGCACATCCTCCGCCAGGACCCCGATGTCATCATGGTCGGGGAAATCC
>CAYQKH010000070.1:0-13880 GCA_964417945.1 uncultured Opitutales bacterium | reverse complement strand
GGCGGCGCTGGATCCGGGGGTGGACGCGATCGACTTGTCGTTTATGCCCTGCTCGGGGGGCACCTGCCAGCCGGATGTCCTGACGATGTGGCACGCGCTTCGGGGGACGAATTACACCCTCGATATTGATGTGGATAAGATCCGGGAGGCGGAGGATGTCTTCATGGATTGCATGAAAGACTACTACCTTCCTCCGGAAGCGACGAAGATTGAGCCCTTGATTCCGTGGTGTCCGATGCCGGGAGGCGCCCTGACAAGCAATACGCAAATGCTTCGGGACAACAACATCATGGAGAAGTATCCGGAAATCATCCGGGCGATGGGGGATGTCGTGCGCAAGGGCGGGTTCGGCACGTCGGTGACTCCGGTTTCCCAATTTTACTTCCAGCAGGCCTTCAACAACGTGATGCAGGGGCCGTGGAAATCGATCTCGGAGCCGTTCGGGCGGATGGTCTTGGGGTATTTCGGGAAAACACCCTGTGCTCCGGATCCCGAAGTGGTCGCCCGCGCCTCGGAAGAGCTTGGGCTGGAGCCGACGGACGAGCACCCGATCGACCGGAACAACGCGGATCCGACCAAGGGTGTCGCGGCGGCGGAAAAACGGCTTCGTGAAGAAAGCCTCCGTGTTAACGAGGAGAATATTTTCATCGTGGCGAGTTGCGGGGATAAAGGGATTGCTTTCCTGAAGGGCGAGGGGAAGGTGATGGTGCGGAAAAACCAGCCTTCAAGCCAGCCGGCCCCGATGACGTCGGAGCCCTCGAAGCCGAAACCACCGGCGGCCGCAGTCTACGAGGTGAAGGTTGACGGAGACTCCTTTGAAGTGGAAATCGACGGGGACCGGTTAACCGTAGACGGGGATGAAATCTCGGTCCGGGTCTTGGATGCAACGCGTCCGACGAAGAAGAAACGGAACCAGATCCGCCTAATCTGCCAGGCCTACGGGGTCGTTTACAAGGTTCGTTGCCGCGAAGGAGACCAGGTCAAGGAAGGGGACACCCTCCTGATCCTTGAATCCTTGAAGATGGAAATGAGCGTGAAAGCACCGGTGACGGGCACGGTGGTGGATTTGCCGGTCTACGTGGGGGACGAGGTCAGCTCGGGGCAAGTGCTGGCGGTCTTGAAGCCGGGTTCCTGAGGTAACAAACCCATTCGTCCAGCGCCAAGTCTGTAATTTATATTTGAATGGGCTCGCATGTCGCCTTCGGGTCTGTGCAAGGAGCGATCCTTCCCGTTGACAGGGCAGTTTGGAGTGCTCACTTTTTCCGGATGAAATCCGCCCGTAAATTCACGGTCGTAAATGTTCTAATCGGATTGATGCTTCTGAGCGCCTGTGCGGCCCTGCGGCCGGATCAGTATGTCGGTAACGGACTCTGGATGCGAGGCGACGGGACGACCTATGAGGCTCCCGCTCCGATCCCGGTCGTGGATGCGGAGATCGTGAACTCCCGGGTCGACACCCGGACGAAGAAGGAAACATCCGAGACGGAAAACGAAGAAGGCCAGAAGGTCATCCGCGAGGTGGAGCGGGTGGAAATGGAAACGGGGCTGGACATCGTCATCATCCTGGAGGATGGAAGCACCTATTCGGTTTACCTGCAGGGGACCGGGCGACTGAACAGCCAGGTAACGACAAGCGCTTCCTTCACCGCCTCGAACGGATATATTTACCAGGTTGCCGGGACGATCTACCAGAATCTGGATCGTCCGCGGGTTGCTCTGACGATCACGTCGAAAGGGCCGATCCGCTACCAGAATACGCTGGTTGCCCCCTGATATGGAGGGGCTCTACGGATACCGGACCGATTATCCGGGTCAAAAAGCGGTGGCGAGGATGGCACCGAGAACGGCGACAATGAGGACGGCGGAAACGAGATTCCCGAGGGGGGGGCGCTCCCGATCAGGATCATAAGGGGCTCCGCTTCCCGAGCGGAACCGAAACCAATCAATGGGGTTCCCGAAGCGATTGCGAACCAGTCCGACGACGGCGGAACGGGCCCTTGCCCCCTGGGCAAAGGCGGCGTTGATCGGGTCGACGAATAGGCGAAGCGCGGGGGAGGCGGACCGGCGGTAGACCCAGTCGGTATCGAGGGCGATATAAGGTTCGCCGGCGAGTTTTCCACGGAGGACCCAGAAGCCGATAAAGGTGAAGGTGAGGAGCTGCACCGACTCGATGAGGTGGTATGCGGTGTAGGGATGGTAATCCATCTCGAAGGGCAACATTCCGTAGAGGAAATGGGGGAAGATCCCATAAAAGGTGCAAAGGAACGCAACAATGCCCATGGCGGCGTACATATTCCAAGGAAGTTTTCGCACCTCCAGGTTGCGGTTTTCCGCCCAAAAGGTGAACACGGGGATCTTCAAGCCGGTGTGGAGAAAGGTTCCCACGGAGGCGAGGAGAAGGAGGAGCATGGCGGGTTCGAGATGGGCCTTCCCCGCAGACGAGACGATAATGGATTTACTGATAAAGCCATTGAAGAGGGGAAATCCCGAGATGGAGAAGGCCCCGATCATGAACAGGACGACAACGGTCCGCATCTGTTTCACGAGGCCGCCCAATTCGGTCAGTTTACTTTTCCCGGTAGCGTGGATGACGGCCCCGGCACCCATAAAAAGGAGGGCTTTGTAGAGGATGTGGCTGTAGGCATGGGCGGCGGTCCCGTTCAGGGAGAGGGAGGTGCCGATGCCAACGCCGGTCACCATATAGCCGACCTGGCTGATGATGTGGTAGGCGAGGATCTGCCGGATATCATTGGCGAGAACGGCATAAACGACCCCGTAGAGCGCCATGATCACCCCCGCATAGACAAGGATCGACCACCCTGGAAAGAGGACCATGAGGACGTAAACGGCGGACTTGGTGGTGAGGGCGCTCATGAAAATAGCACCCGTCACGGTGGCCCGAGGATAGGCATCGGGCAACCAGGGGTGGAATGGGGGAAGGGCGACGTTTACGGCCACACCGATGAGAATAAGCCAGGCGGCGAGACCCTGATCGGGGCTCAAGGCGACGAGTTGCAAGGTGCCGGTCTGGCCGTAGAGTAGGAGGATTCCTCCGAAGAGGACGGAACCGCCGAAAAAGTGGACCATGAGATAGCGAAAGCCGGCGCGGGTGGATTCGGGGGAGCGTCTCGCGAAGACGAGCCATGCCGACGCCACGGCCATGAGCTCCCAGAAAATCAGGAGGGTGAGGAAGTCCCCGGCGAAGGTTACTCCGAGTGCACCGGCGGCATAGAAGATAGCGGCGGCCTGCTGCCCCCGATCCTGGACATGCCATGCGTAAAGGGAGGCGATTGCGCTGATGAGAAGGAAAATGACACCGAAGACGAAATTCGTTTTACTGAGTTCAAAGAGAATGAGTTCAAAACCGGCAAAGGAGGTTGTGATTCGAGTTCCCGGATCGATCTGCAGAAGGAGCCCTAGAAGAAGGAGAGGAACCAGGACGGTGAGCCCGCTGCGGATCAACCCGGGTAAGACCGGTAAAAGCAGTCCGAGGAAAATAAGGGCGAAAGCGGGAGGAAAATCAGGAATTCCGGTCATAATAGTTCTCCGATTTCTGGAGCAGGCGTTTTCCCAAGGCTTTGGACACGATGATAATGAGGACGCATCCGAGGAAGCCGAAGGCGGCGTAAAATAAGGGGATGTGGTCCCAGGCGTGAGGGTAGGGGTGTTCGGGCCCGAAGTATTGGAGGATAAGGGTGCCGAAGGTGAGCAGTGCGAGGAGGATCCAGTGAAGGGGTTTCATGGGATGCGTGGAATTCAGGGGGAAGAAGGCGCGCCGGGGGTGGAATTGGCGAAAACCTCTCCGGCGATTTGGCTGGCGAGTTCGAAAAAGGGCAAAGGAAAGTCGGGAAAAATTCCAAATACGACCGCGAGGCCCGCAGTGATGCAAAGGGGGACGACCATCCATGGAGAAGCTTCCCCAGAGGGAAGAGCGTCCGCGTGGTTCTCACTTTCCGGAGGAGGAGGGCGGAAAAAGCCCCGGATGACGATGGGGAAAAAGTAGCCCGCATTAAGGAGGCCGCTGAGAAGGAGGACGAGGAGGGCCCACTCCCGGCCGGCTTCGACGGAACCGACCGCGAGCCACCATTTGCTGATAAAGCCGTTTAAGGGGGGGATTCCGGCGAGGCCGAGCGAGCCCACGGCAAAAGCGCCAAAGGTCCAGGGCATCGCGCGGCCGAGGCCGTCCAGTTGGGAGACTTCGGTCTTATGAGCGTGGACGTAGATGGCGCCGGCACAGAAGAAGAGGGTGATCTTCATAAAGGCATGCGCCGAAAGGTGGAGGATTCCTCCCTGGAAAGCCTCTGGTGCGAGGAGGGCGGCACCGAGGGCAATGTAGGAAAGGTGGCCGACGGTGGAATAGGCCAACCGTCGCTTAAGGTTGTCTTGCCGCATGGCAATGAAAGAGGCGAAGAGGATGGTTGCGGCGGCGAACCCTGCAAGGATGAGATCGAGGCCGTATTCCCGCAGGGTATCGGGGCCGAAGACAAAGCCGGTAATGCGGAGGACTCCGAATGCGCCGGACTTGACGACGGCAACGGCGTGGAGGAGTGCGCTGACGGGGGTTGGGGCAACCATGGCGGCGGGCAGCCAGCTATGCAGGGGCATAATACCGGACTTCACGCCGACTCCCACCATCATGAGGAGGAAGAGGAGCTTGATCTCGCCGGGGGAGAAGGCGCCGTTGGGGATCATTCCACCGGCTTGAAAATCGAGGGAGCCGGTGCGAAAGAAAACCCAGGCGGTGGCGGCGAGGAGGAGGAGTCCGGCAGTGAGGGCGTAGGCCAGATACATACGACCGGCCCGGATTGCTTCAGGGGTTTCCTTGTGAACGACGAGGGGATAAGTGGCAAGGGTGAGCAGCTCGTAGAAGAGAAGAAAGGTCAAGAGGTTCCCGGAGAGGGCAATGCCGATGGTCGCCCCCAGGCTTATAGCAAAGCTGGCATAGTAGCGGGTCTGGCGCTCTTCCTGGTGTCCGCGCATGTATCCGACGGAATAGGCGGAAGTGATGATCCAAAGACCGGAGGCAACCAGGGCAAAGAACACCCCGAGCGGATCTGCGGAGAGAGTGAAAGAGACTCCCGGAGCGAGGGTGAGAAGCGTCCATTCTGCGGTATCACCCCGCAAGGCCCCAGGCACGAGGGTGAGAATCAGACCGAACTTGAGGAAGGCGGCGGCAAAGGTCCAGAACTCCCGCAGGTTGGGACGGCTTCCACTCAGGAGGATGGCGGGAACCGCGGCCAGGGAGACGGCGACGGCGAGCCAGGGAAGAATGGATGCGTAGGTGTGCGCGGCGTTCATGAAATCAGGGGGCGATCGGCAGCATGGGTTCGAGGACGTGGGTCACAATCAGCGCATTACCCAAACCGAGAATGAGCAATCCGGTGCCGAGGATGAGGGGAGGGAAAACGCGGAGCACGGGAGAGGAGGTTTCCGGGGGCGGTTGCGCGGGGGTGGAATCCGTTGGTCCGAGGTATATGCGTTCGAGGATGCGGAAAAAATAGACCGCATTGAGGAGGCTGCTGAGAAGAATGACGGCGACAAAGACGAAGCGGTCCTCCTGAAAGCTCCCGAGAAGGAGGTACCATTTACTAAAAAAGCCTGCGGTCGGAGGCAGGCCAATCATGGAGATGGCGGCGATCGTAAAGGCGGCAGAGGACCAAGGCATGTCCCGTCTGAGGGAGCCATTAAAAGCATCGATATCGATCCCTTTTCCACGGGTTTCAAGATTTGAAGAAACGAGGAAGAGACAGGCCTTCATGCAGGCGTGGTTGAGGATGTGCAAGACGGCACCGATCAGGCCAAAGGCGGTCCCGAGGCCGATACCGAGGGCGATGTATCCGATCTGGGCGATGCTGCTGTAGGCGAGCATACGTTTGAGGTTGCGCTGCGGGATGGCCATGACGGAGCCCCAGACGATCCCGACCGCTCCGAGGATGCCGATGATCTCGAGGAGCGGCAGTTGTGCGAGAACCAGCTGGGTCGGGAAAACCCCGAAAACCAGGCGGATCAACACGTAGGCACCCACCTTTGTCCCGATCGGGGCGATGAGGGATGAGCTTGTGGCGGGGGCGTAGGTATAGGCGTCGGGAAGCCACTGATGAAGGGGAAGGATGGCCATTTTCAACCCCGTGCCGGTCATCATGAGGAGGATTCCCAAGAGAATGGTTTGGTCGAGTCCCCCGGTCTGGAGGATGTTGTGAACGTCCGCCATGTTGAGGGAGCCGGTCTGAATAAAGACGAAACCAAGACCGAGCAGATAAAAGGATGCGCCGATTGTCCCAAGAATGAGATAGCGGAAGGCAGCGACGGCGGAACGGGCACCCCCCGAGCCGATGAGGGCATAGCTTGCGAGGGAGCTGATTTCGAGGAAGACGTAAAGGTTGAAGAGGTCACCGGTGGCGACAATGCCTGAAAATCCGCCGACCGCGAGCAGGGCGGTGGAGAAGTAGCCGATTCGGTTTTCTCCATTTTCAAGCTCCACGCGGTCCCGGGCATGGACGAGGACCAGCGTGGAGACTCCGAGAATGACGACGGAAAGGAAGGCGGAGAGCCGGTCGAAGACGAGTTCAATTCCGATTGGCGGCGCCCAGCCACCCAGCGAGTAGTGGATAACGCCGCCTTCCAGAACCTCGAAGAGAAGGGTAAGGGCGAGGCAAAAGGCAAGAAGGGTGGAGCCCACGGCCATCATCCAGGGCAGCTGTTTCCCGAGCCTCCCGAAAATGGCGATGAGAAGCGCTCCAAAGAAGAGGGCCAGGATGAGGAGAATGGGGAGGTGGGATGTCATGAGCGCATTTCCTCCCGGAGGCGATCTTCGTCGACGGTGCCGAACCTTTTGTAAATGCGGATGAGGAGAGAGAGCGCGACCCCAACGGTTGCGACACCCACAACAATAGCCGTCAGCATGAGGGCGTGGGGGAGGGGGTTCACATAGGCCTCGGGGTTTTCCCCGAAATTCACTTTGTCGAGGACGGGGACGGTGGCGCCTTCCTTATAGGCGGCGAGAATATAAAGGAGGATAATGGCAGCCTGGAAGATGGTCAATCCGATCACCTTTTTCAGGTAGTTGCGTTTCAGGACCATCCCGTAAAGCCCGAGGGTCATGAGGAGGAAGCACATCGCGTAGGCTCCATGGTCATGCAGGAATTCAGTCATTGGCCTCCTCGTTCATCAGTTGGTCGAAGATCGCGATAAGGATGGCCATAACGGCGAGGCCGACGCCGATCTCGATAATAAGGATTCCCCAGTAATGGCGCATATCTTCCGCAATTCCGATGAGGGGAAGGGCGCTGTAATTCAGGAAATTGCCGGCGGTGAAAAGGCCGAAAAGGCCGGTGGTGGCAAAGAGAAGAATTCCGACCGCTCCAACGGGGAGCGCGACCTCCCGGGGGAAGTCCCAGAAATGCCGCGGGTGACCTTCTCCCCATCGGAGAAGGAAGACGGAGGCGGCAAGAAGGGCACCGCCCTGGAACCCGCCGCCGGGGCTATAGTGTCCGTGAAAGATCACGTAGAGCGCGAAGACCTGGATGACGCGGGCGACAATCCGGCAGGTCAACCGGACGATCGGGCTGGGATGAGGATCTTTCACGGCTCTCTTCTTCGTCCGAGGATGAGCAGGCAGGCCACACCGGCGGTGAAGACGACGATGGTTTCGCCGAGGGTATCGAACCCACGGTAATCAGCGAGGACGACGGTGACGACATTTTCGGTGTGAGCGTCCTCATAACTATGTTTGAGGTAAAAGTGCCCGGCGGAAAGGCCACCGGTAGAAACGGTTTCGCGGTGTAGCGGCTCGTCGAGATTCCCCCGGATCGGGAGGTTGGGAAGAGCCGTGCAAAGGGTGCCGAAAAAAGCGGCAAGAGCGATAAAGTAGACGAGTTTTTTCAATCTTGTGTCTCCCTGGAGGTTCGAAAGATAGCGGCAACGAAAAAGACACCGACGACACCGGCGCCAACGACCGCCTCGGTGAAGCCGACGTCGACGGCGCCCATTTCCACAAAGAGGACGGCGGTAACAAAGCTGAAGACGGTTGTGGTGATCGCGGCGGCAAGCAGGTCGCGAACCTCCAGCGCGACAATCGCGGTGATGATGAGGAAGACGTAGAGGACCAATTCAATTTGCCAGTACATCGCAATTTACTTTTTTTCTGTGGGTGTATTTTTGTCGTTTCGGGTCCAGGGACGTTGACCCGCCTGAAAGGCGGCGCGGGCGAGGGCGTGTGCGGCCACCGGGTTGGTGAGCATGAGAAAGAGCCCTGCGAGCAGAACCTTGATGCTGTTGTAATGGAGGCCCTGGATGACGGCGATCCCGATGATAACGATTCCGATACCAACGGTGTCGACCATAGAGGAGGCGTGGGTACGAGAGAAGAAATCCGGCAGGCGAATGATCCCGATGCTGCCAACCAGCATGAAAAACAGGCCGATGAGGATGATGATGTATCCGATGATGAAAAAGGCGAGGCTCATTGGGTTTTCGCTTTCAGACGGAAGTATTCGGCCATGGCGATGCCGCCGATGAAGTTCAAGACGGCGTAGGCGAGGGCGATATCGATAAACATCGAAAATCGGTCGTAACGCAGACCCATGAGGAGAACGAGAGCGAGGATCTTCCCACCGATTGCGCCGATCGCGAGCAAGCGGTCATAGACCGTCGGCCCCTTCCAGACCCGGTAGAAGGGGATCAAGATCACAAAGGTGAAAAAGATGACAAGGAGGCCGATGGCGAAGGTCATCGTTTCATTCTCCAATCCTCGGGGGAGATTTCCTCCATCAGCGGGCCATCGGCCGCTCCGCCGAGGCGCGCAACCCGGCGGGCCATCTCGCCGGAAAGGAGATCCCTGGCCGTGTCCTCGGTCAACGCGTGAATCAGGTAGCGACCGTCCTGAAAGTCGATGGTGAGCGTACCGGGGGTCAAGGTGATGGAGTTTGCGAGGAGGACGCCCTGTGGAAGGGACGGCTGCTCCGAGCGGAAGGAGAGGAGGCGCGGGTCGGGTCGTTTGGTTCCCAAACCTAAAACCACCTTAGCCACCTGTATCGAGGAGATCAGCATCTGGGCAAGCAGCCAGAAAAAGTAGGTGACAAACCGGAGGGGGTTCAGCAATGGATGTGGAGTCGAATCCAGAGGGGTGAGGCGGTAATGCATCCAGAGTATGGCGGTGACGGAGAGGATCCCGACTCCCAGATGAAAGACGTCAAATTTTCCGCTGAGCAGCATCCAGAGCCCGAAAAGGAGCAATCCGGTGAGCAAGCGGGGGGCAAGGCGTGTCGACCCCGGGACGGCGTTTTCTACATTCGACTGCACCCGGGAAATCTTTGAAGGTCATTTTGCGGAGGCAAGGATAACCTCAGTTTTTCCCGGTCGGCCAGATCACCACTCGGGCATGCTTTAGGAAATTGGTTCACGCTCTGCTCCGGAACAAGCATAGAGGATGAGAAGGGAGGGATCCGGTCCATTCAATCCAATGAGGTGAGGTCGGCCACCCCGACAGATCGTGTTCCGGAATGAAAGCAATTAAAGGCGACCTTGGTGAAGGTGGGGTCCCAGGCGGGGTGTGGGTCGATACGGAGTTCCTGTTGGGGTCCGGGAAAAAAGGGCTTGGCCGGGATAGGGAGGAGGGCGATTTCGGAATCGGATTGGAGGTCGATCCAGCGGAGGGGGACGGTGTCGGTGTCGTTTGATTCGTAAAGGTAGGTATCGGTGAGGATATGGCGACCGTCGGGGTGGAGGGTAGGGTGGCCGGAGCCGGGGCAGTTTTTTGAGAGAGCCTCAAGGCCGGAGCCGTCGAAGGCGAAACGGATGAATTCGAGGTGGGGCTTCTCCCTTTTCAGATTCATGAAGATGTGATCGCCATCCGGGGTCCAGTTGGGATGGTGCCCGCCTTTGATCCAGGTCTCGGGATGGAGGGCAAGGTGAAGTTTGGCTCCGTTCGCGTCGGCGGTGACGATGGCGTTGCGGATAAAGGACTGGTCGGGGTTGGAAAAGCGGAAGACGGTAAAGATCCGGGTGGATTGCGGGTTCCACTTCACGTGAAAGCAGACGTAGCGGCCGGTGTGTGTCCCGGAATAGGCCTTCAGCTCGGGAAAGGTGTCGAGGATGGTTTGAATGGAGAGGAGGAGGCGGGTTTTACCGGAATCGACCTCGGTGACCCAGACGCCGTCCCGGTCGTAAGGAGGCGCCTTTTTCCAATCTTCCGGACCGGCCCAGAAAACACCGTAGCCGGGTTGAACGGTATTGAGGGTGAGGAGGTTGGGGGCAAGAACCCGGGTACCGCTCCGGTTGACCATGTAGGCCGGGCCATCGAGGTCGCGGTGGGCGCCTGTGATCGGGTTTTTCACCCGGGCCGTAATGGTTGAGCCGTCGGTTCTATTGTAGATCAATTCCTCATCGGTGCGGCCCCATTGGACGTGGGCACCGAGCTGGGTGTCCCAGGCGAGGGTCTGGTCGATTTCTCTTGTTTCGCTTGTCTCGAGGTCGACGAGAAGGATACCGGCCGGTTCGTCTGGCTGGGGTAGGCGGCGGTCGGTAGGGAACCGAGTGAGGCCAAGGTAGCGGCCGGACGGGCTGAAAGGCGAGGTGTCGAAAAAGCGGTGGATGACCGGGACGCCCTCCGGGGAGACGATCGATACAGGGACGGCGGTCTTCATTTTTCCCAGGCAACGGAATAATCACGGTCTTCCACCGGCGGGTGGCCGTAGGGCCCGTAGTCCTGCTCGTTGGAAATCGGATCGACTGGAATAAAGGTGACCTCAATGCCGGAGTCGGTAACTTCGCAACGGTTGAACCCGATCCTCGTGTCGCCGTTCGGCCATTTGTCAGCCCACTGGGGCTGGCCCCCAACGGCGGAAGTCTGGTAAAAACGAAATCCTTCGACATGTTGAACGGGGCGCCGACAGTGGATGTGACCGCTGAAGACGATGTCGACGGCGGAATTTTTGAAGATGTCGACGAGGCGGCCGCGGTGGGGCTCGTCGATGCCGAAATACCAGGAGAGGTATTCGTCCTTCTTCGTGATGTCGAAGTTGGGTTCGTGAATGTCGTCGATAAAGAGCGCGTAGTGGATGACGACGACGTGGAATGGGGTGCGGGGGAGGGAGGGAAGGCGCTCGAGCATCGCCCAGGTCCGATCCTCCTCGGGGAGGCCGGACCCGAAGACGCCGTCGTAAAAACCGGTAAAGCGAACATTCTTATGGGTGAAGGTCCAGTAAACCGGGCCGAAATAGGTGGCAAAAGTGGTCAGGAGGTCGGAGCGGACATTGAGGGCGATATCGTCCCGCCCGTCTTCCTCGTGGCCGGGGCCTTGACGATCGGTTCGCTTGTTCCCGACATCCATGTTCCCGGGAATGATGTAGGCGGGGAATGGGAGGGATTCGAAGTCCTGCTTCACCATGTCAAATTCCCATTCGTGGGTGTCGCCGTCGCGGGTGAGGTCGCCCCCGACGAGAAGAAGGTCCGGGTTCATAGTCTCCATCTGTTTGCGGGCGGTCGCCCAATTCGTGTTTCGGCGCGGATCGTAGCGGTAGGATTTCGGTGAGCCGAGGTGGAGGTCGCAGGCGTGGGTGAAGGTCCAGGGTTTCATGGGCTTTTTCCTTTCATTTCCAGACCAAGGAGGTGATCCTGTGAATGCAAACGAAACCCGAACCTCACTATAGGATATGGCTTTTTCAACCCCGATCGGAACTGAATACCTGCGCCGGATGACGGAGCGGATGAATCAAATCGTCGAAACGCAGCAGGAGGTGATCGATAAGGCGGCCCGGCTGTTTTATGAGCAGATCAAGAACGACCGCCTGATTCATGTCTACGGGGTGGGTGGACACTCCTACGTGGGGAGTGAGGAGTTTTTCTTTCGGGCGGGAGGCCTGGCGAACATCAGCCCGATGTTTGAGGCGAGTCTCGCCCTTGCCGGCGGCGGGCAGAAGTCCACGATGCTGGAGCGGCAGGAAAAGATCGGGGATAAGGCGGTCATCGCCCACCGTTTGGGACCGGACAACCTCCTCGTGATCACCAGCGCCTATGGGATCAACTCCTGTTCGATCGACGCCGCTCTCGAGGCGAAAAAGCGGGGGGTGAAGATCATCGGGATCAGCTCGAAGGAGTTTGCGGAAAACACGCCGCGGAATTTTGTCGCGCGGCACAGCTCGCAGAAGAACCTCGAGGAGGTCGTCGATGTTTTTATCGATAACCACATCCCCCACGGGGAGACCATCCTCGACCTGGAGGGCTACCCCCAGCGGGTGGGTGGAACCTGCAACGTTTTGGCCTGCTTCTGCATCAACTGGCTGGTCGCCACGACGGTGGACCTTTGCAATAAGAACGGAGTCGAGCCACCCGTGTGGAAGAGTGCCAACGTGGAAGGCGGGGATCAGCATAATGCGGGCTATCTCGAAAAATACACTCCAGTCGTGAAGTATTTATAGGGTCGGTCTTGGCAAATTCTGCGGTGGTGTCGTCCACTCAGGAGCCCGTCACGGAGTTGTGCCATCCTGGACCGACCCCTTTCGCTCAATAGCCAAACAAACGTAGGGCCGCCTGCTCGACAGGCGTGCCTGAATGGTGGGCACAAACCGAGTATGGATGACCATACGGGTTAGGCGTCGATGGCGAGCATCGAGCCCTACGGGGAGGCCGCATCGTAGGGCCGCCTGCTTGACCGGCGTGCCTGATTCGTTGCCACAAAACGAGTATGGTTGACCATACGGGTTAGGCGTCGATGGCGAGCATCGAGCCCTACGGGAGGCCGCATCGTAGGGCCGCCTGCTTGACAGGCGTGCCTGATTGGTGGGCACAAACCGAGTATGGATGACTTTATGGGTTAGGCGTCGATGGCCCTTCGACGGCGGCTCAGGGTCTTCGACGAGCATCGAGGCCTACGGGGCAAGAGCAATTGCTTGAAGGGGTTGGTTCAGGCACCCCTGCCGATTGACTGTGCTTCTGCCTTTTTTTAATTGCCGCTGACAAGCGGTGGATGATCAGGTCGCGCGGCGGCGGAAGATCAGGAGGAGGAGGGCGGTGGAGCCGAAGAGGAGGGCGACGGTGGAGGGCTCGGGGATGGGGTTGGTGTTGGTAAAGGTGAGGTCGATGTCGTCATAGCCGCCAGAGACGATGGCTCCTCCCTGCTGGCTGTCCGCGACGCCGGTGACCCAGGACCAATTCTCGAAGTTGGCGGTGACGGAAACGAGGATGGAGTCTCCGAAGGTGCCGGAAAGGTCGACGGTTTCCTGCCCGGATAGGGCATTTCCGAATCCTCCGGAAAGCCCGAAGCTGCCGTTTGCGTTGGAATCGCTGTGGAGGGTGGTGAAGAGGATGGAGGTGTCCTGCGTGTCATTGGAGACGGCGAAGGTCAGGTTGACCTCGGTGGTGCCAAACTGGGAGTCGGAGGTGGCGCCGTTCTGAATAAAAATATAGTTATTAAAGAGACCGGTGTAATCGAGGACGAGCTCGCCTTCCTGGGAGGTGAAGAATCCGGTGAAGTTGGCGGTTCCGTGGAGGAAAAGGACTTCAAGCTGGCGAAGGAGGAACGACCGACAATGCGGTCACCGCTGATGCTGAAATCCGTAGAATCCCAATTGATAGAGGAAACGGCCTGGAAGGCGAGGGGAGCTGCCAGCAATAGAAGGATAGGGAGTTTCATCGGTTTGAGGGCTGGCTGGATAACTTCTCATAGATTAGCCTTCTCCGCCCCCGGTGCAATGTCATTTCCCCCTTAATTCATGAGCTCTGCAGAGAAACGGGAATCAATCCGGACGCTAGGCGGTTTTCCGCATCCTGGGTGTTCTGCTTCCCATCGAAGCGGTAGAACCTGCTGCTGTTCTGGTAACCGAAGACAAAACTGATGCCCCTTTTTATCCTTGAAATGGTACTGCGAATCTCGTTTATTCCGC
>CAYQKH010000069.1:0-14133 GCA_964417945.1 uncultured Opitutales bacterium | reverse complement strand
AGCCCGATGAGGGCGGGGTCCGGGTCGTCGAGGCGGAACTGCGCCCCGAGGGAGAGGGTGGTGTCGATGCGTGCCTCGAAATTGCCGCTGGCGTAGGTGTAGGCGGCGAGCGGACTGAGCCCGAAAGACGCAATCCAAAGGGTGTGTACGACGAAAGGAAGATGGAGTCGCTTCATGGGGAAGAGCAGAAATCCACAACCCTGGGGTGCGGGGTTGGAGGGGGCAGGGTGGGGGTTATAACCTCAATATTGTTACAGAACGGTAAACGCTTTTGAAGCCTTTTTTCTCTTCCATTCCCTGGGGCTGGGATCAGGCGGGAGCCTGTGCTTCCTCGATGAAGGCCTTGAGCCAACGGGCGGCCTCTCCGCCGTTGATCGCGCGGTGGTCGATGGAGAGGGAGAGGGGGAGGATGCGGCGGACCTCAAGCTTACCGTCGACGGGCCGGGCGGCTTCGTGGATCCTGCCGGTGGCGAGGATGGCCATGGTGGGCGGGACGACGACGGGAGTGCCGTAAGTTCCGGCAAACATGCCGAAGTTGGAGAGGGTAAGGGTATGGCCGCGGAGTTTCTCTGGCGGGACACTGCGGTTGCGGACATGTTGTTTCAGCTCATTAAGCTCTTTTCTTAGGACGTCAGGTGAGCGGTTGCCGACGTCCTGAAGGACGGGCACGAAGAGGCCGTCTTCGGTATCCATGGCGATGCCGAGGTGGACTTTTTTGAGAAGCCGCCGACCGGTTTCCTTGGGGAAAAACCAGCCATTGAGGGCGGGTTCGGCGCGGCAGGCGGCGAGGAGGGCACGGATGATGCGGATGGTGACGTCGGTCTTGGAGGCCCAGCGGGTAATATCGGCATCATCCATGATGGTGGCATGCATGACCTCGTCGCGTGCGGTCACCATGGTCTGGGCCATGGCGCGACGGACGCCCCGCAATTCCTCAAGGGGTTCGAGCTCGCTGAGGATTTTATGGACCCGCTCGACATCGGCCCGGGTGATCGTGTCGTTCGGTCCGGTGGGGGTGACGACATTGAGCTCGATTCCGAGCTTCCGAGCGAAAGCGCGGACGGCGGGGGTACAGCGGAATCCGCCCTGGCTGCGGGCGCTGAGGCTTTCCTCGGCCTCGGTGACGACTTCATCGGTTTCATCGAGGGAACCGGCGACGGTTCCGCGATCGCGATTTCCGGAAGCGGAGGCCGCCTCGGTGGCGGGTGCGGTGGTCTCGCCATTGTCGTAGGAGAGGAGGACAGATCCGACGGAGACGAGGTCACCCGGCTGGAAATGGAGTTTGGCGATTCGACCGGTCTGCGGTGCGGGGACTTCCACGACCGCCTTGGCGGTTTCCACGGAGACGACGGGCTGATCCGTTTCGACGGAATCGCCTTCGGAAATCATCCATTCGACAATTTCCGCTTCCTGAAGGCCTTCGCCGAGGTCGGGGAGTTTGAACTGATTCATGGCTTACTCGAAATTCATGACATCGTCGACGGCTTCGAGGATGCGGTCGACGGAGGGGATGTAGGCGCGTTCCATGCGGGCGAGAGGCATGGGGGTATCGAAGCCGCCCACTTGTTTAACTGGGGCCATAAGGGAGAGCAAGCCATCATTGGCGAGCTGTGCGGCGATCTCGGACCCGAGGCTGCCGCTGGTGGGCGCCTCATGGACGATGACGCAGCGACCAGTCTTCGCGACCGAGTTGAGGATGGTGGGCGTATCGAGGGGTTTGAGGGTGGCCACATCGATGACTTCGGCGCTGATGCCCCGGGTTTGGAGCTCTTCGGCGGCCTTCATGGACTCAACGACCATGGCACCCCAACTGAGAAGGGTGACGTCGGTGCCGGAGCGATTGCTGAAGCAGACATCGAGGGGGAGGGCCTCACCGTCGTTGGGGACGTCCTGGCGGTTGAGCCGGTAGAGCCGGGAAGGCTCAAGGAAGACGACGGGGTCGGGATCGCGGATGGCGGCGAGGAGGAGGCCGTAGGCGCGCGAGGGCGAGGAGGGGCAGACGACCCGGATGCCGGGAATATGGGCGAACATGGCCTCGGGCGACTCGGAGTGGTGTTCCGGCGCGTGGATGCCGCCGAAGGAGGGGGATCGCAGGACCATGGGGCAGGAGAGACGTCCACGGCTCCGGTGGCGCAGGCGGCCGGCATGGTTCAGCAGGTTGTCAATATTGGTGTACATGAACCCGGAAAACTGGATCTCGGCGACGGGTTTCATTCGTTGGCTGGCGAGCCCGAGGCTCATGCCTCCGATGAGAACTTCGGAGAGGGGGGTGTCGACGGCGCGATCTTCGCCAAAGCGTTCCCTGAGCCCTTCGGTGGCGCGGAAAACGCCGCCATTGCGGCCGATATCCTGCCCGAGGACGAGGACCTGGGGGTCATTTTCCATCTCGTAGGCGAGAGCCTGGCGGATGGCTTCAACCATGGTGATTTCAGGCATGGGAATCGGGATGCTTGAACTTTGCGGCGGCCTGCCGCTGGGCCTCAAGACTTTTGGGCAATTCGGCGTAAAGGTGGTCGAAGAGGAGCGCGGCAGGATCGACCGGGGGCAGGTTGCGGTATTCCTCGATGGCGGCGTCGACCTTGCGACGCGATTCTTTGAGGAGTTCTTCCTCGAGCTGTTCGTTCCACCAGCCGCAGGTGGTGAGGTAGTTGCGCAGGCGCTTGAGGGGCTCGCGCTCGCGTGCGGCCTGGACTTCGGCTTTTTCCCGGTAGCGGGAGGCGTCATCGGCGGTGGTATGATCGTGAAGGCGGTAGGTGACGGCCTCGATGAGAAGAGTCCCTCCTCCCTGGCGGGAATAATCGAGGGCTTCCGCGAGAGCATGCTTTACGGCAAAGACGTCGTTTCCGTCGACCTGGAGGGCGGGGATTCCGGCCGCGATGGCCTTTTGGGCGAAGGTTAGGGAAGCGGTTTGGGAGGAGGCGTGAAGGGAGATTGCGTATTGGTTGTTGGAGACGAGGAAGACGAGGGGGAGCTTCCAGACGCCCGCACCGTTGATCGCTTCGTAGAAGTCGCCCTTGGAGGTGGCGCCTTCGCCGATGGAGCAGACGGCGGCCTGGCCTTCGCCCCGCAGTTTCAAGGCGTAGGCGACCCCGACGGCATGGGTGGTGTGCGCACCAATGGTGAGGGTGATGGGAAAGTCGTTGGGGCATTCGCCGCCGTATTCGAGGCCGCGTTCATCCCCGCTCCAATACTGAAGGATGGAGACGAGGGGGGCACCGCGAAGAATAAGGGCACCGGAATCCCGGTAGCTGGGGAGCAGGACATCGTCCGGCTGCATGGCGGTCCCGAGGGCGACGGCGACGGCCTCCTGGCCCATACTGGAGGCGTAGGTGCCCAGTTGGCCGGTTCGCTGCAAGGTGATGGATTTCTGGTCGAGGGTGCGGATGAGGACCATGGCACGGTAAAGGGCCGTAAGCTCGTCCGGCGTTTGCGCGAATGCAGGAAGTTGCTGAAGCGGATTCCCCTCCGCATCGAGGTAGGCGAGGGAATGGAGGGTCTGACTGAAAATCGGCTTCAGCTCGGCCTGTAGCTTTCGCGGGAAGGGGCCGAGTTCTGATGTGTCTTTCATGTGAAATCGGGGAAAACCTTGGCGATCATCAAGGATGTTTTCATTTCGTGAGTCAAAATATCGGGATTGTCAACGAAAGGCTAGCGGGCCCTGGAGCCTCCCGCAAAGGCGTGGAGTCCGGCAAGATAGATACGGGTGCGGGCCGGGTTGGTCAGGTCGCCCCGGGAGGGTTCCGGAGAGGAATTAAATCCGTTGACGCTAGAGAACGGGTGAACCTGAATACGATCCAGACATGGCCCTGTCCGCACATTTCTATGTCCATCCCTGGGACCTCTATGATATTGGGGTAGAGATTGCGTTGGACCGCATCCTGGAGATCGGGGTCGGGGGAATTGTCCTCGCGATGGCGCATCCGACGATCTCCACGGTTTCGCCGATGAATCCCTTTCGAACGGTGTATTACGGGGAAGATGGAGTGGTTTATTTTCCTCCTGAGACAGGTTTGTATAACTGGACACCGATCAAGCCGAAGGCGAGCCGGGAGACCGAAGACCCGGAGTATATCCCCTTTCTGATGGAGCAGATCCGGGCGCGAAAGATGTCGACCTGGGCCTGGATGGTTTACGGCTGGAACAATCGCCTGGCACGCGAGCATCCGCGCTCGGCCCGGGTGGACATCTTCGGAAACCCGCACGTGGCGCAGATGTCTCCGTCTAGTCGGAATTTTCGACTGTATTGCCAAGGGGTGACGGAGGATTTGCTGGAGGTGGTGAATGCGGATTCGGTGGTGGTGGACGGGCTTGGGTATTCCCCTTGGGACCTGGGGTTGCCGAACCGGCAAGCGCTGGTGCCCCTCACGCCGTATCAATCCTTCCTCCTGGGCTTGGATTTCTCGGACGGGACGGCCTCGATTGCGCGGAAGTATCGCGTCCCGGTGGATGACCTGCAGGGGCAGATTGCGGCCTACCTGCAGAATGCCCTGCGGCGGGAACCCTCCGAAGAGGAGCGCCGGCAGGAGGTAACGGAGGAATTCCTTAAGGACAAGTTTGACGGGTTGCTGAGCCGCTACCTGGTTGCCCGTGAGGCGGCGGCGAGCCTGCTCCTGGAGAATGTCTGTCGGCAGGTTCGCGGCCGGAAGAAGCCAGTCATCTACGCCGGTTCGACGGACCGGTTGCAGAGCGGATTGGACTTATTTCGAATCCGTAAGAGCGTGGACCGCTATCTCGTCAAGCTGACGGATGACGTCCGCGAGCTGGAAGTAGAGATCCGGAAGCTGCGCGAGCAGATTCTCCCCAGCAGCGAGATCATCGCGCGGGTGGATCCGGCGGATTATCCCTCCGAGGACGGCTTTTTCATGATCCTGAAAGCGATGCGTTCACACGGGGTGCAAGGATTCGCCTTCTACAATCTCGGGCTTCTACGACCGCTGCACCTGAATTGGATCGCGGCGGCGCGTGAGATCTGGGAATCGGAGGATTAGTGTACGGATTGCGCTAGCGCCTTTTTTCGCGGCCGTTGAAGGGAATGATCCGATCGATCGCCTCGGGGATCTCGGGTCGGCCGAGTGCATTGAGGGCGGTGCCGGTGATGACGGCGTCGAGGACGTAATCCCCCTCGGGCCGTTTTTCGATCCGTTGTTCAAAACAGAACTTCAGGCGGGAGGGCCGATGGATGCGGGTGGTGATGCAAAAGGTGTCGCGGCTGCGGAGGGGGGCGCGATAGTTCAGCTCGGCGCGGATGACGACAAGGAAGGTGCCCTCGGCGGTGAGACGGGCGAAATCGATGCCAACCTCGAGGAGGAGGGTATGCCGAGCATGCTCGAGGTAGTTCTGGTAGACGGCGTTGTTCACAACGCCTTGCAGATCGCATTCGTAATCCCGAACGGTGAAATCGAGGCAGTGGCAGGGGTCGGACATGACGAGAGGAAAAAGGTTTTAGGAAAAGGCTCGGGAGGGGAGCAAGCTTTGAGGCGATGGAATGCTTGCGGGGTTCGGAGAAACCGGTCTACTCTTCCGGTAAGAAAAACATTTCAGCAAGCCAACCATCCCGTTGAGTCGACTTCCCTCAGAGGCGGACAAAACAGTGGGGCCTCCCGAAGCGGAGCGCGCCCCGTTGTTTGATTTGCACCCCCATTTACCCCTGCCCCGTATGGTTACGGTCTGGCTGGAGCGGGCCCTTGGCTTTGAAGGAGTCAACGCGATTTACCGTGCGCTGCCCCCGGACACGACAGCAGAGAATTTTTTCGACCGGGTCCTGGAGGTCATGCGGGTGCGCACCTCGCTGGTGGCGCGTTCGGAATGTCCGTTCCCAACTGAGGGCCCGGTGATGGCGGTGGCGAACCACCCATTTGGGGGGGTAGACGGTCTGATCCTTGGGTCCGTCCTGAATCGTTTTCGGCCGGACGCCCGCTTAATCGTGAACCGGATGCTGTTGGCGATACCGGAGATGGCGCCGCGGATCATACCGGTGGACGTCTTCGGCGGGTCGGAGGCAGTAGGTGCCAACCTGGGCGGGATGCGCTCCTGCATCCGGGTCCTGCGGGAGGGCGGCTGCCTCGGGACCTTTCCCGCGGGGGAGGTTGCGCACTGGGAATACGGGAAGGGGCTGGTGGAATCTCCGTGGAGCCCGCACCTCGTCGAGCTGGCCTGGCGTTCGGGGGCGACGGTGGTCCCGATTTATTTTGAAGGTCGCAACTCATCGCTTTTCCACGCGCTCGGCATGGTGCACGACCGCTTACGGACGCTGCAGCTTCCCCGGGAATTGGTGAAGAAACAGTCCTCTTCGCCGATTGCGGTGGTGGGCGACCCGATCAGTCCGGAGCGACTCAAGCGGTTTCGTGACGCGGCGGAAGCGACGGCCTACCTGCGTTTGCAGACCTTCCTGCTGCGGGGGCGCATCCTGCAACCGAAACGGCGGGCAATCCGGCGCTTTTTTCCAACGGGTCAGGCGTCCGGGACTGCGAGGGATACCCGCTGGGAACCGGTGGCGGAGGCGGGCGACCCGCTTCTGGTTGCACGGGAAATCGAGGGCCTGCCCCCTGAAGCGCAGCTTTACCGCGAGGGAAGGTTCGAAGTATACGCCGCGCGCCGGGCGGACATGCCGCGGACGATGGAGTCGATCGGCCGACTCCGGGAGTTGACCTTCCGGGCGGCCCATGAGGGCACGGGAAAGCCTCTGGATCTCGATGCCTTTGACGACACCTACTGGCATCTTTTTCTCTGGGACCGGGAGCGCTGCGGGGTGGTCGGTGCCTATCGGATCGGGCTGACGGGGGAGATCCTGGAAGGTTCGGGACAAAAGGGGTTTTATACGCATACCTTGTTCCGAATGCGGAGCGGATTCCTCCAGGAGCTTCACCCGGCAATGGAGTTGGGGCGCTCTTTCATCACGCCGGAATATCAGAAGAAACATGCGAGCCTTGCGCTGATCTGGAAGGGAATTGGGGCCTTTATTACACGGCGGCCGGAGTACCGGTATCTTTTTGGCCCGGTCAGCATCGACAAGGAGTATCAAAGTCTTTCCCGTGACATCATGGTGCAGTACCTGACGGAAAAGACGGGAGAGGCCCGACTGGCGGCATGGGTGCGCCCACGGAATCCATTGGGGAAGGGAGGGCTGCGCCCGGAAGAGCGTGAGGCGGTAGGGCGCTTCGCGGAGGATATCCAGTCGGTTTCGGCGCTGATTTCAGAGGTCGAGGCCTCGGGGAAGGGAGTGCCGATCCTCCTCAAGCATTATATTCGCCTGAATGCGCGCCTCCTGGCCTTGAACGTGGATCCAGCTTTCAACGACTCGGTGGACAGCCTGATGATCGTGGATCTGCCTGTGGTGGAACCCCGACTGTTGCGCCACTACATGGGGGCGGAAGAGGCGGAAGCCTACCTGCTGCGGCAGAGGGCGGCGGAGAAGCCCGGAGGTGGTCAGGCGGTCTTGCGCAAAGGATCCGTGAGGTAGGCCCCAAGGACGCGGAGCAGAAGAGAGAGCGGTGGAGGGCGCAGACCACGGGAGCGATGATAATGCCCGATCTCGAACGCCCATTTCCACTGGCGACAAAGGTCGCGCCAGCCCTTCCAGAGGGGGTTGTGGGGGTGGTAGATATGGCTGGCCTCGGAAGTCAAACCGTTGAGCTCGAGGATGCGAATCCCCCCGCCGGCCTTCAGGTCTGCCTCGGAGGGCGCCTTCAGATCAAACCGACCGAAGGAAAAGCCGGGGATGGCGTCGACAAGGCGGGAAAGGGCGGAAGTCAAAGCCGGGGTGATGAGGTCGGGGCGATTGATAAAAACAGCGCCCTTGGAATGGGAACCGATTTCGGCGAGGGTGATGGCTTCACCGGCGGCGGGGACGGTTTGGTCGGCATCGGGAAAGCGATGGAGAAAATCCGGTGCCTTACAGATCGCGCGCGGGTGACGGAGGATAAGCTCTTCGAGGGTTGAGCGCCCGTCACCGGTAAGGATGAGCGGTTTTTTCTCGGCGACGGAGAAGACGCGACCCTCTGGGGCGTGGGGGTGGCGCACGAAAAAGACGCCGAACTCGGTGCCGCTGTGGAATTGCTGGAGAAGCATGGGCTCGTCTTGTTCCGTGAGAGAAGCGAACAATTGTGCTTCGGTATGAAGGAGTTGGACCTTGCGGCCACGCTCGCCAAAGTCGGGTTTGACGACGATGATGCGCGGCTCGGGAAGGTGTGAGCGGAATTTCCCGGCAAGGTCCTTGCGAAGCTCAAGGGGGCAATTGTGGTCCAGAGGGAGGAGGTGTCCGGTGGCTTCGGGAAATCGTCGGTGAATCCGCCCGAGGACGTAGGACTTGGACTCGATCCACCCGCCGAGGGGGATTCCCGGGTTGGCGAGGCTGGGGAGGGTCAAACTCCGGTAGCGGAGGGCGAGCCAAAGGTAATAGAGGACGACGGGTGGGTAGACCGCAAAGGGGGGCCAAAACTCCCAGCGGGTAAGTCGTTGCCACCAGGAAATCCAGAGGCGTCGCCCCTTCCAGTTGGAGAGGGAAGTGAGTAAGCGTATTAAAAGGAGAAGGCCGAGGAGAGTGAGGACGAATGCGGGAAGGGCAAAAAGGGCATACTGCTCAAACCAGGCAAGTATGCGGCGGCCGAGGAAAACAGAGAGACCGACAAGGACGGGAGTCCAGAAGAGGGCGGCGAGAGCGAAATATCCGAAAAAGGTGGGGAGTGAAAGGCGCATGGCGCCGACTGCAAAATAAGTGGGGACCCGGGACCCGGGCAGAAACCGTGTGGCAATAATAACCCAGGGGCCACGCCTGGCGAAAAACTGCTCTGCAGCAGCCTCTTTTCGAGGGGAGATGAAGCGTCGGATCCAGGGATTGGCAAGGGCGGACCGCCCCCCGTATCGGCCGAGGAGGAAGATCAAGCTGTCTCCGAGGTAAATGCCGAGGAAACAGGCCCCGACGGCGGGAAGATAGTCTATCCATCCCTGGCTGACGAGGAGTCCGGCACTGATGCAGGTCAGGTCCTCACTGATTAGGGTAGCGAAGATAAGGATGAAAAAGAGGGCGAGTGGGGGGGGCACGGGGACGCTGCCTTCGAGGAAGGCGTCAGGTCGGGGCAGACCGGATCCGGAATAGAAAACGAGGCCGCCCACGATGAGGAGGAGGATCCACAAGGGAGCACGGGTAGAGGATGCCGTCATGGCGATCAGGCTGGTTGTCGGAGGGGGAGCCGGACTTCCCTTGGGGCGAGAATGTCCTTCTCGACGGGGAAATACTGGAAGCGGGCGTCCGTTCCGGACACCAGGAGATGAGAGACCGAAACGGTCCGGGCATCCTCTCGGTGCATGCGAATTTCCTCGTGTCCGGGTATCCGGTTGCAGCCGAGGTGGATATCGAGACGGGGGGTCCCGGCCGCGGATTGCCGCCGGTAGAGTTCGCTTCGGGCAGAGGTGACGCGAGCGGGTTGAACACCGGAGGTGGCGAGAAACCAGGGGGCGGCGGAATCGCGAGCCCAATCCCGTTCGACCCGGTCCCAGGATAGGCGGAGAAGGTGGTTGGAAGCGGGGTGGGCGGCGAAAATGAGGAAGGGCGGGTAGGGGTCGAGATCCCATTCCCGGAGAGCGGACTCGATCCCGGTAAGAGAGGTGCATCCAGCGAGATTGCGGACAAGCAACCCGCGGCTGCGGACCCGGCCCGGATCGGGAGCTGAGGCGGCCGGGGTTCCCGGTTCCGGGTAGCGATTGAGCAAGCCGACAATGATGCCGGCCTCATTAACCGCGAGCCAGGTACCCCCTCCCTGCGGATCGAGGGGCGCGAGAAACGGCACGGAATCCGGGCCGACTGCGGAATAGTGCCGTGGAGGTCGGGCGATGGGGCGCGTGAGCTGTTCGTCACGATTAAAGAGGAGGGAATAGGTATCTCCCTCGAAGCTGGCGGAAACCGTACACATCAGCGGCTGGAGCGGGCGAGATGGCGAAGGGTGGAGGGCGCAACACCGAAGTCCTCCGGAAGAGGATGCCTCTCAAGTGCGCAAATGATGCGAATGAGCGCAAAATGGTGAACCGTGTGAGAGACGAGAAAGGCCAGTTCCCGGTCCCGGGAGGTCGGCAAGTCGCGGGAGCCGCCTTCTTCGCGGACGGTTATGGGACGTTCGGGCTGTCGGTCGAGTTCCTCGAGGGCGGTCTCGATTTCTAGGGAGAAAGAGCGGGCCTGATCTGGATCGGTGGCGAGGGACCGGTCGCGCCTGCGCTGCTCATAGTCGATGATGCCGCTCTCCAAGCCCTCGAAGAAAGCAGTGAAATGGTCGCTGGCGTGGCGAAAATGGTCTCCGATGCTGGATTGAAAGACCGTCTCCTGAGGGCGGGAGTAAGCACCGTCAGGCAGGGAATCGATCAGGCGTCGGCCCTGTTGGAGCTGGTCGAGGTTCTGCTGGATGAGACCATTCACACGGTATAAATTCATTCTGGCATCAAAATGGGTTTTGAAAAGGCGGAAGTTATCGTAGGGGAGAGGGGGATGGCACACCGAATATTCCCGCTGCCGGAACACTGCGGCAGTCGTTACGAAGGGGCCCAAACGCTCCTGCCGGGGAAACCGGGTTTCGCCCTTGAGCCGAATTGATACCTGGCGAAGGTCGAAGAATTGAAATTGAAGGTGGGTATTCCGGTGTTTGCATCGATTAATGGCTCGGCGGAGGGCGACTGGTTCCAATATGCACGAACGCAGGAGGAGATTGGGGCCGACGGGTTGGGGTTAAAAGTGTAGTTTCTCGCAGCGGATCCCGCAGTGACCGTATTGCAACTGGAGGACCCGTTGATCCGGGTGGTCCAGAACATCCGGAGCGAGCATGCCGAGGCCATCGGGCGGACGAACTATCTTAGAATCTTAACTATCTAAAAAGCAGATACTTATGGGGTTTATCCTGGAAATCGTAACATTCCTTGACCTCCGGCACACACATTTAACATAGTCTAGTATTGCTGGATGCTGGTGCTGCAGGTGGACTGTGGATCAGCTTAACTGGGACGGTCTTCCGATCCCTTAACCTAACCTCTAGTAAAAACCATGTCTGAGACAGAAGAAAATACACCCGCCGCGACCCCTGAGGTCGGTGAACGGAAAACCACGCAGATCAACCTTGGCGAAGTCGTCAATAACTACCTTGAAGCCCTGCAGCGTGTCCACGATGTGGTCAACTACACGCTGGCGGCGGAGCGGCTGTTAAACGAAGACGAATACGACGAGTTCAGTCGTCAAAGTCGCGTCATGCCTTCCCAGAAGTCACGGATGGATTACCATCAGGCGAAGGAAGAGATGAACCGCTGGTTACTGAAGCAAACCTTGAACGAATCCCTCGGAGTCCTCGTGCTCTTTTTGGATGACACGCGCACGATTTCGACATTGTCCTCGTGGAAGTCAAAAGGCGGAGAAGGCGACATCCAGAAGATGCTGCAGGACGAGCGTCTGGAATTCGCCCGCCTGGATCTCCCCGGGAAGATCAACTACCTGCGTGAAAAGCATTCGATTTCCTCCCCGTCGGAAGAACATATCCTCAGCCTTTACAAAGTTCGTCGCGCCCTTGCGACGCGTGAGGGAAAGGTTCCGGAAGCGGAAGCGAGCGAAGGAAAACTGACCGTAAAGCTCCGGAGCGTTCAGCTGAAAACGGCGCCCTCGGAAGGAAACCAACCCGGCGGGGTGTTCGTGACCTCGGAAGTGGGAGACATCTTGAAGGAATTCGCAGTTGGATCGGAAGTCCGACTCAGCAAGAGCGAGCACCTGGCGGTTATCCTGACAGTTGCCTTTTTCATCACGTCCCAAGCGCAGTCGCTGAAGGAATTCGCCCAAAGCCTGGGAGTAACGAACTAATCACGGCACGGCCAGATCCCAGTTTACGATTGCCTCTGCCTTTGTCGGCAGGGGCAATTTTATGCCCGCAGCTGTAAGCGGCAGCGCAATTGAACACCGATACGAAAGCAGACATGAAACGAATCACCATCTTGAGTATACTTCAGCTTTGGGTGTCGGTCGGGGGCGCGGAGGTCACGTCCCGGATCGGGCCAAACCAGTTGGTTGTTGAGGAGGAGGAAGCCATCCCCACGGCGTGGGTCCGACCGAGGGACGCGGACTACGAGGGGATTAACGCAAGCGGGGAGCCCAACCAGCCGCAGATTCAGCGGTTGGCCCGGTCCCCGCTGGACGCGAAGGGGCGGCTGCAGTTGCTGGTGCCGGAGGATGCGCTGAATTTTGAGCAGGAATTTCTGCGCCCGGCGTATATTTTCAGTGAGATCGAGCCGCCCTCGCCGACAAATCTGGAGTTGGACGGAAAGGCCTTGAGCCTGAGTTCGGTCATCCGGCTTGCGCTGGAGCGAAACATGGACGTGCAGATCATCCGGATGGAGCGCGAGGTCAGTGATGCCCGGCTGATCCAGGCGATGTCGGATTTCGACCCGGTTCTTGAATTGTCCTCCACGTTCGAGGTGTTGAACCGCCCGCAAAACACGCAGGAGTTTATTTCCTCGGGCGGGAGCCCGTTTGATCCCGGCGTCGGGACCGAAGAGCCGCGAAAATTCGAGGACCGCAATCAACGCTATGGTGCGCGGCTCGCGGGGAAGTCGGTGACGGGGACGACTTACGAGTTGGATCTGCGCCTGGATGTCCTCGACAACACGCTGGTTCGGACCTCGGACGCGAATATCTACGACCCCGAGTATTCGACACGGATGGGAGTCTCGATTACACATCCGCTGGCGCGGGACGCGGGAAAGTCGATCAACCTTGCACCGGTGAAAATCGCCCGGAAGAACCGTGAGATCTCCGAATTAGAGATCCGGGCGAAATTAATGGAAGTGGTCAGTGAATTGATGGCGACCTACCTCGACATGATTTTTGATTACAACGAGATCCGGCTGCGCAAGCTGGAGGTGGAAACGTTGCAGCTGCTTGCGATCCAGCGGACCGAGCAGGTGGAACGGGGGGTGGTTTCGGTTCGGCAGCTCCGGGAAATCCAAGCGCAGCTCGGGGAATCTCTAGATCGCTTGCTGCAGGCGGAGCAGCGTTTCGAAGGGCGGCGAAAAAACATCCTCCGGCTGATTTCCTCCAGTGCCGACCCCGACCACAACCGGAACTTTATTCCGGTGGGGCAGATGCAGGATCGTCTGCCGAGCATGGAGGAATCAGAGTACTTTCGAAACGCCATGCAATACCGCGCCGATTATCTTCAGGCGATACGGGAGCTGGAGTTGGATGAGATCGAGCTGGACTACGTCAAGAACCAGTCACTCCCGCGGGTGGATTTCGTGACCTCCGGAGGGGTGAACGGCCTTGAGGGAGACGCCTTCAAATCCTTCAACAGCGGATTTGACGAGCCCTACCTGGACTTCACGGTGGGCGTCGTTTTTTCACGGCCCTGGAATAATTCGGAGGCGAAGGCGCGGGTGCGAGAGATCCGGAAGCGGCGGATGCAATCGGTTATGGAGATCCGAAAGCTGGAACATGAAACGGCGTTTCAGATCCGCAGCGCGCTGAGCAACCTCGAGCAGTTGAAGAAGCGCTACGAGGCCTCGGCGAAAATCCGGGAATATTTCCAACTGGAGGTTGAAGAGGAGCAACTGTTGCTCGAGAAAGGAAACCGGTCGATTTACGACACCTTGCAGTTCTACACGGATTTATCGGATGCGAAAACCCGGGAGCTGTCCATCCTTACAGAAATGAACAAATCGCTGGTGCAGCTCTACACCGTGGACGGGAGTTTGTTGGAACGGCTCGGGATTGAATTTCTGGAGTAGGGGTTTTGGGGCCGGTGGGTCATCGGCCCCCACCGGGGGGGATGCGTGAAAATAGGGTCCAATGGGGTCGTCGGCCCATACCGGGGAGCTAGATGGTGCCGCGGCCGGTAAAGGAGAGGGACTCCTCGAGCCATTTGTCCATGCGCATGATGGATTCGCGCTGTTGGCGCTGCTTTTTCTCCTGCGCTTTCTGGGACTGGTTGGTGAGGAGGGCGGCGAGCCCCTGGCCGCCGGGGCTGCGGGAGCGCAGGGCAGCGGCGCACTGTTTGAGGGTGGTGCTGGAATTGTGGGCGGCGAGGAGGTCGTCTTCCATGCTGACAAAGGTTTGGGCGCTGCCCCGCGGACCTCGCCGCGCTGGTCCGCGAGCTGAAGGACCGCTACCTCGAGCTG
>CAYQKH010000068.1:0-14263 GCA_964417945.1 uncultured Opitutales bacterium | reverse complement strand
GCTCGGCCCGGTCGGGAGCTTCAGCGGTGAGGCGGGAGGGCATTTGGACGAGTTGCTCCCAATCCAGCTCAAACAGCTCAAGGGTAGCGCGGTTGCCGTAGTTAAGGATGGGGTCGGGCTCGGTTCCATGGGAGAGGAGAAGACAGGGGTGGTCCCAAAGGATGCGTGCGGCGGTTTCGGGGACGGGCACCCCTGGGGAGAGATCCCGGCCGTTAAGGGCGATGAGGCTGCGGCGGAGACGGTCGATGTGATCGCAGTAAAAGTCGTTATCGGGCCCGGGTGGCGGGCGGTGTGGGGGGATCATGTTTCGGTCGACAGGCAGAGGGTTGCAAAAAAGCTCGCCCTATTGAGGAGGCGGTTTCATTTTGGCGGCGTGTGATCTTACTTCAAGATTAGCCTGATCTATCTGGTTGCGGGAGTTTCCTGGATATTGTTCACGGACTTGAAGGCATTCTCTGAGGCGGAGGAAACCGCGATGCTGACGCAATTTCAACTCCTGAAGGGTTGGCTATTCGTGGTTTTATCGACGCTGCTGATCTTTTTCCTGACGCGGCAGACCTTCCGGGCACAGGAGCGGGCGCAGCGGGTTTCGGATGAGACGGCGGAGGAGCTGAAAGGGCTGCAGTTCGTTGAAGATCCGTCGGCGGAGAAGCTGGAATCGGCGGTCTTCGGGCGGTTGAAGGAGATGGGTGAGCCGATGGAGGGGCCGTCGGCGGTCGGGGGAACGGGCCGGCGGGAGCAAGAAACTTGACCCGGGGAAAGGGCTGACGGAGAACGGATGCGGAATCCAACTATTAAACCCTGTTATCCAATACCGCTCATTCTCATGGCTCCTTCCTACCCTGATTTAAAACTGCTTTCCGTGGACCGAATCTGGGACCGCGCCCCGCATAACGCCTTCACGGATTTGATCCGCTTCAAGGAGCATTTTTACTGCGCTTTCCGTGAGGGGGAGAGCCACGTTTCGGACGATGGCTGCCTGCGGGTGATCCGCTCGGTAGACGGAGTGGAGTGGGAAAGCGTGGGTCACATGGAGTGGGATGGGGGCGATGTCCGGGATGCCAAGCTGTCGGTGACGTGGGAAGGATTGCTGATGTTGAACGGTGCGGTTCGATTTCTTGAGATCGTGGATGGCATCAAACACCAATCGCTCACGTGGTTGACCTCAGACGGGACGGATTGGGATGGGCCATTTGCGGAGGAGACCGGGCGGGGGACCTGGAGATGGAGCGTGACGTGGAATTCCGAAGCGGGTTACAGTTTCGGCTACAGCGGGAAGGATACCGGCGGGTGTCTTTATCGGACGGAGGACGGGAAAGACTGGACGGTCGTCAAAGATGCGGTTTTCCCGGACGGGGACGGACGGTCGAACGAAAGCTCGATCCATTTTTTGGAAGGGGAGAACGCTTTGGTCCTTCTGCGGCGGGACGGTGAGGCGGTGCTGGGTGAGGCGAATGCACCCTACACGGATTGGTCCTGGCAATTTCTCGACCAGGCGGTGGGTGGCCCGGTATTGAAGAGGGTTTCGGGCGGACACCTGTTCACGGTGGTCCGGCTCTATCACCCGGCGCGGACAACAGCCTGCTGGATTGATCGGGAAGCGGGGAGGATACGCGAGGTGATCACGCTGCCGAGCGGAGGGGACTCGAGTTATGCGGGGATTGTCGAGGAATCGGGGGTGCTCTACGTGAGCTACTACTCCAGTCACGAGGAGAAGACCGCGATTTACCTGGCGCGGCTGGGGATCGAAAGCTGAGACCCGATGAAGGGGAAAGGTCGGAACCGCAGGATCCGGGTCGGCGTCGTTGGCGTGGGCCGCGGCCGGTCGTTCGCACGGGCGGCCCCGGTGTGCGGAATGGAGCTGGCGGCCCTTTGCGACACCTCGGAAGAGCGCTTGCAAGCGGAATCGAAAGCCCTCGGGGTAACCGCCTACACGGACTACGACGCCTTCCTCGAGCACGACCTCGACGCGGTGGTGCTGGCCAACTACTTCCACGAGCACGCGCCGTTTGCGATCAAGGCGCTAGAGTCGGAGCGGCATGTAATGAGTGAATGCGCGGCGTGCCACACGCTCGGGGAGGCGTCCGCCCTCGTGCGGGCGGTGGAGAGAAGCGGGATGATCTACCAGTTCGCGGAAAATTATCCCTACATGGTCTTTAACCAGGAAATGCGCCGACTTTACCAAGCGGGGAAAGTCGGGAAATTCCTGTATGGAGAAGGTGAATACGTCCATCCCGATCCGCCGGAGGTGAAACTGGCCCGCAGTGTGGGTTGGAACCATTGGCGGAACTGGTTCCCGGCGACCTACTACTGCACGCACTCGATCGCGCCGGTGATGTATATTACGGATACGCGGCCGGTAAAGGTGAACGCCTTCGTGATCCCCTTCGACTTCGACGACCCGACGCAGACCCGGCACGCGAATCGTTCGGACACGGCATCGGTAATCCTCTGCCGGATGGACAACGGAGCGGTGCTGAAATTGCTGCAGGGGGGGCTTCGCGGGCACGGCAACTACGTCAGGATCCACGGAAACAAGGGATTGATGGAGAACTGCCGACACGGGGATAAAAACCGCCTGCGGATCTGGAGGGAACCCTGGGAGAAGCGGAGGGGTGAACCGACGGAGACGGTCTTTATCCCAGACTTTCCGGACCACCACGAGGAGGCGGTGGAGACCGGACACGGCGGCGGGGATTTCTTCACAACCCATTCCTTCGCGGAGGCGATTCGGAAAGAGGAGCAACCCTACCTGGATGTGTATCGCGGGGTGGACATGAGCATCGTGGGGATCCTGGCATGGCGTTCGGCGCTGGAGGATTCGAGAGCGGTGGAATTGCCGAATTTCCGAAAGCCGGAGGTGCAGGAGGCCTACGCGAAAGACGACTGGTCACCCGACCCGGCCCGGGCGGGACCGGGACAGCCACCGCTCAGCGTACTGGGTGACATCGAAGTATCGGCGGAGGCGCGGGCCCTGGCGAAAAAGGTCTGGGACAAACAGGGCTACCCTTCGGACTGACGGGGAAGCCCCCAGACGCGGCGGAGAAAGGGGACGGCCTGCTCTGCCCGATTGGAAACCGGTTTCGAGGCTCAAGCGGACTTGACCCCCCCGAGGTGGGCCCGCACGTTTTAAATTCTTATGATTGACGTTAAACTGTTGCGGGAAAATCCCGGGTTGGTGAAGGCGGCGGTAGCCCGGAAAAAGTTCGCTTGCAACCTGGAGGCGGCGCTGGAAATGGACGAGAAGCGGCGCTCGGCGATCACGGAGGCGGAGGTGATGCGATCCCGGCAAAAAGCGGCGAACCAGGAAATGGCGTCGCTGGACAAAAAGAGCCCGGAATTCCGCGAAAAGGTGGCGGAAATGAAGGCGATCTCGGCGAAGGTGAAAGAACTGGAAGCGGTGGCGCGGGAGGCGGACGAAGCCTTCCAGGAGGCCCTGATGAGCATTCCGAACTTGCCGGACCCGGAGATTCCGGACGGTGGAGAGGAAACGGATCACCGGGAAGTGCACGCCTGGGGGAAACCGGACGCGATTCGGGGAGCAATTCCGCACTGGGAGATTCCGTGGTTCTCGGAGCGGGTGGACTTCGAGCGCGGAGTGAAAGTCACGGGTGCGGGCTTTCCATTTTACTGCGGGCCGATGGCGCGGCTGGTCCGGTCTCTCCTGCAATTTTTCCTGAACGAAGCGGCGGAGGCCGGATTCGAGGAATTGATTCCGCCGCACCTGGTAAACGCGGCCAGTGCAACGGCGACGGGACAATTGCCGGACAAGGAGGGCCAGATGTATGCCGACCTGAACGAGGGGCTCTACCTGATTCCGACGGCAGAAGTTCCGGTTACGAATTACCTGCGCGAAGAGATCCTTGACGGTGGTGCCCTTCCGTTGAAGCGTTGCGCTTACACGCCGTGTTTCCGACGGGAGGCGGGGAGCTGGGGTGCGCATGTGCGCGGACTGAACCGTCTCCACCAGTTCGACAAGGTAGAGGTGGTGGTCTGGACCACTCCGGAGCAAAGCCCGGAGGCGTTGGAAGGGCTACGGGAGCATGCACAAGGGCTGCTGGAGAAGTTGGAGCTTCCCTACCGGACGCTGCTGATGGCGGCGGGAGATATCGGGTTTCCTCACTTTCGGCAGTATGACCTGGAAGCATGGTCAGGAGGGCAGGGCCGCTGGCTGGAGGTTTCAAGTTGCAGCAATTTCACAGATTTCCAAGCCCGGCGGGCGGGGATCCGCTACCGTGACGCATCGGGCAAGCCGATCTTCGTGCATACATTGAATGGCTCGGCGCTGGCGATTCCGCGAACCCTGGCGGCGCTTCTGGAAAACGGGTATGACTCTGCGACGAAGCGGGTGTGCCTGCCGGAAGCGCTTCACGGGTATTTTGGAGGGTCCCACCTCGAAGGTTGAACATCCTTGATGAAGGACCGGCGTGCATTCTGGCCAAACCGATCCCAGTTTTTCGGGAGCCAATTGGACCGAAATGTGGCCCACCCGGCAGTTTTGGAATACCTGATCCACGATCCTTCCGTCCGGGACCTGCAATGGAACCTCGCGTGCTCGGGCGGGCCCGACTCGGTCGCCCTTGTCCTGTGGTGTTGGACGCATTTCGGCGGTTACCGAACCCGGATGCGGGTCGTGCACTTCCAGCACAATACCCGCGGGGAAGAGAGCCGGAAGGATCTGGAGTTCGTCAAGGAACTGGCTGAAGGGTTGCGTCTGGATTTCTGCGCGGAGGAAGCGGAGGCCTGGGAGGGGAAGCCTTCCGAGGAGGATTTGCGGAATGCGCGTTTAGCCTACTTCGAATCGATTCGTGCGGAACGGAGTTTGCTGTTTACCGCGCACCACCTTGACGACGTGATGGAGACGCAGTGGATGCGGCTGGCACGGGGCACCTCGGCAGCGGGTTTGAGCGCGCCGCGACCTCTGGATCGTGACGAATCTGACCGAACCCTTCTACGACCCTTTATTAACCTCCTGAAATCGGACATCGAGTCTGCTTTGAAGGCGTCGAGTATTCCATATCGGGAAGACCCCTCCAACCTGGATCCTTTTTATTTCCGGAACCGGATCCGGCAGGACTTGATTCCCCTCTGGAGGGCGCTCGCTCCGGGTGATCCGGAGGCCGGGCCCAGGATTACACGGGAATGGATGGAGGAGGATGAAACCGCGCTGATGGAATGGAGTTTGCACCTATTGAACCAGTCTCGAATTCAGCCTCATGTGTTAGAATTGAAAAAGTTAAAGGGCGTGCCGAAAGCGATCTTGCGCCGAATGGTCTTGAAGTGGCTAGGGGACAACCTTGGTCGGAACCCATTCTCCCACAACGGCTTGGAGAAGGCCCTGGAGGCCATCCGACAGGAGGCGGAGCGGAGGGGGTCGGGGTTTCGGATCAGCTGCGGGCCGAGTGAAGCGCTGGTGGCGGCAAATGGGCAATTGGCGATCGAGTGGGCGGTGCCAGAAGAGCGCCTGCAGCCGGGGCCGCTGGTAACGGGGATTTCTCGGCTCCTCCCGCTGGGCCATGAGCTGATACTGGAGGAGATCGATTTACGGGAGGACGAGCGAAGAGGCATCCTATCAGGACAACTTCCGCCCGATAGAAATTGCGTGCTGGATCGTGAAAAGCTGGAAGCGTCGGGATACGGAGACCAGCTTTGGATCCGGCAATGGGAAGCGGGGGACCAATACCATCCTCTGGGGAGTCCGGGGAGCCGAAAGCTGCAGGATTGTTTTACGGACCGCAAAATCCCGGAAAAGGAACGAAAGCAGCGGCCGATTGTCTGCTTGGAAGAAAGCGGATTAATTCTCTGGTGCCCGGGTTTGTTGCCCTCCGATCGTTTTAAAGTGAGCCCTAATACCGAATCCGCTCTAAGGTTGACTTACCGTTCAACCTCAGCAGGTTAACTTTTTTTCGTATGTCTAACACTCCCCAACCCAACGGGAACTCTGGAAAGCGCCCGGAGAATCCCGGACGTTTTCAGCCGCGGGTCGCCCTTATTTGGTTGGTTATCCTTGGCTCCATCTTCGCAATCTGGTTCCTCACAGAGAGCGAACAGTCCAACGTCATGGAAATGCGCGTGGTCGATGTCGTTCGCCAGATAAAGGCGGGGAACGTTGAAAGGGGTATCATCAAACCGGACCCGAACGCTGGACCGGAATTTTACCAGATTGAGGGCTATTTAAAGTCTCCAGTAAACGAGTCTGGTGAAATCGTGGAGTCGCAAGGCGCGGCGAGCCCAATTGCGGACAGTTCGGAGGGGCCCTATAGATTTCAAGCGAGCGGACGAGTGATGGAGGACGACTATATCCTGCTGCGTGAAAAGCTGTTAGAAAGGCCGGCTAGCACGATGCTGATGAACGTGCTGATCAGCTTGCTCCCTTTCATCATCATCATCGCGATCCTCTACTTCCTGTTTGTGCGACAGCTAAAAAGCGCGGGCAAGGGAGCAATGAGTTTTGGCAAGAGCAAAGCGAAATTGCTCACTCGCGACCGGGAAAAAGTGTCGTTCAAAGACGTTGCGGGGTGTGATGAAGCCAAGGAAGAGGTCTCAGAGATTGTAGACTTTTTGAAAGATCCGAAGAAGTTCCAAAGAATCGGCGGACGGATACCGAAAGGCGTCCTGATGGTGGGCCCCCCTGGCACCGGCAAAACGTTGTTGGCTCGAGCGGTCGCGGGAGAGGCGGATGTTCCGTTTTTCAGCATCAGCGGGAGTGATTTTGTGGAGATGTTTGTGGGAGTGGGTGCGGCCCGCGTCCGTGATATGTTCGAACAGGGACGAAAGAACGCCCCCTGCCTGATTTTCATTGACGAAATCGACGCTGTGGGGCGACAGCGTGGCGCAGGTCTCGGCGGTGGCAACGACGAGCGTGAGCAGACCTTGAATTCGCTCCTCGTGGAGATGGACGGCTTCGATGGACATGAGGGAGTCATCATTATCGCAGCAACCAATCGTCCGGATGTTTTGGATAGTGCGCTACTGCGACCCGGCCGTTTTGATCGGCAAGTTCTGATCGACCTGCCGGATGTGGAAGGCCGCGAGTCGATTCTAAAGGTACACGCGAAGAAGATCGCGTTATCGAAGGAAATCGACCTGAAATCGGTGGCGCGAAACACGACCGGTTTCAGCGGTGCGGATTTGGCCAACCTCTTAAACGAAGCAGCCCTGATTACAGCTCGGAAAAACCGCAAGGAAGTAAACAACCGCGAGCTGGACGAGGCCCGAGACAAAATTGCCTTCGGCCGGGAACGCCGCCGTTTGATGGACGAAGAAGACCAGCGGATCACCGCATGGCACGAGGCGGGGCACGCCATCGTCCAAGCGGTGATCGACGATGGGACCCTTCCTGTGCACAAGGTCACAATTATCCCGCGCGGGCAAAGCCTTGGGAGCACGATGTTCATGCCGAAAAAGGACATCCTCAACCAGTCCAAGCGCCGGGCATTGAACCAAATGTGCACCGCGATGGGGGGACGGGCGGCCGAAGAAATCGTGTTGGGGGACATTACCAGCGGGGCCTCCGGGGATATCAAGATGGCGACGAAAATCGCTCGCCGGATGGTCTGTGACTG
The DNA here is from genome assembly GCA_964417945.1 of uncultured Opitutales bacterium. GTDB lineage: Bacteria > Verrucomicrobiota > Verrucomicrobiia > Opitutales > JABSRG01 > CAYQKH01. The sequence goes on along the minus strand of CAYQKH010000068.1, from coordinate 6,698 downwards.
GGGGATGACCGAATTGGGACCGGTTGCCTACGGTGACAACCAAGATCATATTTTCCTCGGTAAAGAGATCAGCCGCGACCAGAACTATTCCGAAGCCACGGCGCAAAAGATCGACCAGACAATCCACGACCTCGTGGAAACGCAACACCAGCGCGCGCTGGAAATCCTAACCGAACACCGAGAAGGTTTGGATTTTCTTGCGGAAGCCTTATTGAAGCACGAAACCCTCGAAGGGGTTCATGTAAAAGAAATTCTTGAGCATGGCGAAATTCGCTCCCCGATTGTTTTAGGAGATGATGACGAGGTTGAGGCTGAATCTGAAAAGGACGCGACTCCCGTCGATAAAAAAGCTAAACCTGAGAAGAGGGATGAATTGGGTCCTGGTGGCGCTCCCGCAGGCGTTCCCGTATAAGGGATGATAAAATTCCGTCTTTTCATGAGCGCTCAGGCTCCGGGTAGGGCTTAAGGTTAAAACAGCTGGAGCTGGTCATCGAAGGGGGAGACGGGTTCCTCAGGCTTCTGCTTCTGATGGCGGAGACGGCGGCGGAGGAGATTATGTGAGGAATCGTCGGACTCAAGTTTGGTAAGGATAGCCTTGGCGCGGGTGATGACGGATTCGGGGAGGCCGGCGAGTCGAGCGACCTGGATCCCGTAAGAGCGATCGGCGGCACCAGGTAGGACCTGCCGAACGAAAACGATCTCATCGTTCCATTCCTTGACTGCGACAGTGAAATTTTGAACGCGTGGGAGGATTTGTGAGAGCTGGGTAAGCTCGTGGTAATGGGTGGCAAAGAGGGTCCGCGGCCCGCTTTCCACTTTTCCGTGGAGGTGTTCGACGACGGCCCAGGCAATACTGAGGCCGTCGTAGGTGCTGGTCCCTCGGCCGATTTCATCAAGGATGATAAGGCTATCCGGGGAGGCGTTGTTGAGGATGTTGGCGGTCTCATTCATTTCCACCATGAAGGTGGAGTTCCCGCGTGCAAGTTCATCGCTGGCGCCGACCCGTGAAAAGATGCGGTCGACCTTGCCGATCGTGCAGGACCGGGCGGGGACCCAGCATCCGATTCGGGCCATCAGGGTGATGAGGGCAACCTGTCGAATATAGGTGGATTTTCCCGCCATATTCGGGCCGGTGATAACGGCAATCTGCTCGGTGGTCGCGTCGAGGCGGGTATCGTTGGGGACGAAGGAGTGAGTTCCGGCGAGGCCGGCGGGTTCCTCCCGCATCATCTGCTCGACGACGGGGTGGCGACCCTGCTCGATCTCAATCTTTTCGGAATCGTCGAGGACGGGTTCGCAATAGTTCCAATCGCGGGCGAGGGACGCCCATCCGGCGAAGAGATCGATTTCCGCAAGGGCTTCGGCAGTGCTCCGCAAGGGGACGGCGTATTCGAGGATTTTCCGGACGAGCTCGCGGAAGAGGAGTTCTTCGCGGGCGAGGCCGCGTTCCTCGGCGTTGAGGATTTCCTTTTCTTTTTGTTTCAGCTCCTCGGTATAGAAGCGCTCCGCATTGACCATTGTCTGCTTGCGGATGTAATTCTCGGGAACGAGAGACAGGTTGGATTTGGTAACTTCAATGAAATAACCGAAGGCTCCATTGTATTTGATTTTAAGGTTTCGTATGCCGGTGCGCTTCTGTTCCTCGGCTTCCAAGTTCGCCAGCCAGCTCTTGCTATCCCGTGAGAGGGAACGGAGATGGTCCAAATCGCGGTCGTATCCGTTCCGGATGGTGCCGCCGTCCTGGATTTTCCCCGGAAGGTCGTCATCGAGGGCGCGGGCGAGAAGATCGGAAAGCGACTCAAAATTATCGATCCTCCCGGCGATAGTCTGGATATCAGGGCAGCGGAATTCAAGGAGCGTGAGGGCGATGGCGGGAAGCTGCTGGAGGGTGTCGCGGATTCCACCGAGTTCGCGTGGGTTGCGGATGCGATTCTGGAGGCGGCCGAGGATACGGATGAGGTCCCGGACCTCGCGGAGTCGATTGCGGAGTTCGGCGGTGAGGGAAGGCTCGCGAATGAAACCGCCGACGACGGCTTTGCGCCGGAGGAGCTCGTCCAGATCCCGGGTCGGAGAGAGCAACCATTGCTCAAGGAGTCGGGATCCAGCAGCGGTGACGGTGCGGTTGATCGCCTGAAGGAGGCTGCCTTTCCGGGAGTTGGAAGCGCTGCGGAAGATCTCGAGGTTGCGCTGAGTGGCGGGGTCGAGAAGGAGCAGGTTGTCGAGGCGATGCTCCCGGACGGTGGTGAGGTTTCGCGGGGTGTTGCAGAGTTTATCAGAGGCGTAGTGAACAATGGCTCCGGCGGCGGCGAGGGCGGGGTGATCGGGTTCGAGGCCAAAGCCTTCGAGGTTGAGGACACCGAAGGCTTCGGTGAGGCGGGAAAAACCGGATTCGACGTTGAACTGATCGGCGTCGATCCGGGTGAGGGGCCGGTCCTCGACAAAGTGTCGGAACCCGCGGAGAAAGGTGTCAGCGGAGGGGTCCCGTTCGAGGGAATCAAGCAGCTCTTCGGAAATGAGGACCTCGCGCGGATCGAGGCTGGAAAAGAGGGTGAGAAGACGGTCGGCGCCGAGGTAATCCTGCAGGACGACTTCAAAAAGGCCGGTGGAAAGGTCCATCCAGGCTGCGGAGAGGCCCTTTCGATCGGCTTGAACGGCAAGAAGAAAGTGGTGGCGATTGGAATCGAGCTGGTTACCTTCGAGAAGGGTTCCCGGGGTGAGGATGCGAGTGAGTTCCCGCCTGACGAGCTGACCAGCCCGGGGGGTCTCAACCTGGTCGCAGATGGCGACTTTTTTCCCCTGGTGGAGGAGCTTATTAATGTAGGACTCGGCGGCGTGGTAGGGGATGCCAGCCATGGGCATCTCATGGCGCCTAGTCAGGGTGATTCCAAGCAGGCGCGCCCCCTCTTCGGCGTCCTGGTTGAAGATCTCGTAAAAATCGCCAAGGCGGAAAAGGAGGAGGGTATCGGGTGGCAATTGATTTCGGAACCGGTGCCACTGCTCCATCATGGGGGTTGTTTTCTGCTTTACCTTGGCCATGAAAAGACAGGATCAAAGCAGGTGCAAGAGGGGTGCTTCAAGGCAGGAGTTTCGCGGGGATGGAAAAAAGGCGGAGGCTTGAAGCTTGCGGGTGGATTCTTCCCGCGGGACACTGATCTTATGGCAGCAGAGAAATTATTCGAACGATTTCTGGGGGGAGAGGGAAACCCTCCCCTCGTGATCCTGCATGGACTGCTGGGATCCTCACGCAACTGGAAAGCGGCGGGAGAGGGCCTCACCGGGGCGTTTTCGGTCACGGCGCTGGACCTGCGGAACCACGGGAATTCGCCATGGGCGGACACCCATGGTTACGGGGACCTCGTCGAGGACCTCGGGCAATGGCTGGACGGAAAGGGCTTGGAGAAGGCGACGATCATGGGGCACAGCATGGGAGGAAAAGCGGGGATGTTGTTTGCCTGCACCTATCCGGAGCGTGTTGAGCAGCTTTACATCGCGGACATCAGCCCGCGCGATTACGACCCGCAATATTCGGATTACCTGCGCGCGATGAAAGCGATCGACACGGAGGCTTTAAAGTCCCGTGCGGAGGCGGAGGACCGGCTTGAGGAAGTGGTGGAATCTTGGGGGATGCGACAATTCCTGCTGACCAATTTGATCCGGGATGAAGCGGGTGATTTTCGCTGGCAGGTGAACATTGATGTATTGCTGGAGGCAATGCCCGAGCTGGCGGGAAATCCGCTGGATGCGGAGGCCAAGTATGTCGGCCCGACCTTATTTTTGCGGGGTGGACGGTCGCTTTTCATCCGAGATGTGGATCGCAGCTTGATCCGAAAGCACTTCCCGAAGTCCCACCTCGTGACGCTGAAGGAGGCGGGACACAATGTGCATGTGGATGATCGGGAGACGTTCGTGGAGTCGGTGGTGGAAGCGCGGCGCTACTTTGAAGCCCAGAAAGGGTAGGGTGCCGCGCTGCGAAACCGCTCCGGTCCCGGGCCGGAGGAGCCCACTTAATTCCGTTTACCGTATGCCGTCTGGAGGGCTCCACCGTCCCGAAGGTAGACCGTGTATTCAGGGATTTCTTTCGCGTTGAAGACGGCGACCACCATGCCCATGAGCCGATCTTCAGTCAGCAGTTCGGGGTCGGGGTTTTGATTTTTATAACCCTTGGTAACCAGACCGCCGGCCTGGATGTCCCGAATCTGGTGAACGACATTATCCCCGGAGCTATCGCGGAAGACGACCATAGAACCAACCTGGAGGTTTTGGAAGTCGACCGGTTGAAAGAGAACGATGGAGTTGTTTCCCATGAGGGGCTCCATGGAATCACCCTTGACCCGCATGGCTTGCCAGTCCGGGAATTGGGTTAACAACTGATCCACATTGAGCAGGATCTTCCCCATGGAGGCCGAAGAGGTGGGGGTGTAATCTTCGCGAGGATCCAGGCCGAAAAGCAGACTGAAGGTGAGGAAGGGAAGGACTGCCAGGATCGTCGTTTTCATGATTCCATAATAGCTCCCGGGAAGGCTTTCCGGTATCGACTGCATCGCTGATTCTGAGCCGTGGAATCATGAAAGAGAGCGCCTTTGAAATTGATCCCCGGATCCAATTCTTATGATGCAACCCTCATTCATTTATATGGGGAGAATCGGGATTAAAGCCCAGGGAAGACCGGCCGTTTAACGAGTAAAGATGCGAACACAGAAAAACAGTGGAATCTGGGGCGGGTCGCGTATTCTGCGATATAAAGACTCGATTCGGTTAAGGGAAGGGAGTAGACAAGGACTTAGATGAAAGAAGTCGTCATAGTGGAGGATCAGGTAATTCTTTCGGATTTGCTGGCGGAGGTGATCGGGGAACGACCGTTTCTTAATTTGAGGGCAACCTATGCGGACGGCTTGAAGGCGCAGGCGGAGTTGGAGCGGAACGCCCCGGACATCGTTTTGCTGGATGTGGGTTTGCCGGGGATGAACGGGCTGGAAATCCTGCGTTCTTTAAAAAAGAACCACCCGGAAACCTATGTCCTGATTTTTACGGGCCAGGAAGATGCACACACGATCCGGCGGGCCCTGAAAGCCGGGGCGGACGGTTTTATCGAGAAGCGCTCGAAGCTGGAGACGTTGGAAGCGGCGCTGGAAGCGGCGGAAGGGGGAAACCCCTATTACAGCGGGGCGGCGCTGAAATGTATCAACAGCCTTTTCACGCAAAAGCTGGTGGATTCCCCATTGGAGATGCTGACCGAGCGGGAAGCGCAAATCCTGCAATTAATTGCGGAGAGCCACACGACGAAGGAGATCAGTGAAAAGCTGAATATCAGCACGGGAACGGTGAATACGCACCGTTACCATTTGATGAACAAGCTCCAGGTACACGATACGGCGGGCTTGACGCGTGCAGCGATCGAATTCGGGTTGGTGGAAAGCCGGAAGTAAAGCGTTACCGGTAGTCCGGTTGTCTTCTAATCGAGGAGGCGTTCGACGAGGTCGAGGAGCTCGGAGAGGGTAAACGGCTTTGGGAGGGTGGCGGTCGCGCCTAGTAGGTTGGCGTCTTCGAGGTATTCCCTCGCGGAGATGCGACCGCCGCCGGACATGGCGATCAACTTCTGGTCGGGGTTCTGGCTGATAATTTGAAAGATGGTTTCGATCCCTTCCATTTCGGGCATGACGATATCGGTAATGACGAGGTCGACGGCATTTTCCTTAAAATAGGCGAGGCCTTCGAGACCGTTCCCGGCGGCGGTGACGGCGTAACCCTGGCTCTCAAGGGCAGCGACGAGGACTTGCCTGAGGTCAAGATCATCATCGATGACGAGGATACGGGGCGGCTTCATCAGTGGATCATCTATGGTTATGGGACGGAAAAGGCAACAGATTCCTTCTCCTGGTATGGCGGCGGATCAAGGGTCGAGAGGGAAGGATTGAAGCGGGATATACTGGCGGCCTCTCAGAGAGGGTCGGGATTCGTAGAGGGTGAAGGAGCAAACCTGAAACGGTGGAAAGACGGCTTCCCGATGGGCCTTCAGCCACTGTCGAACGGATTCCCCTGCGTTGGAGACCGAAGAGGTGGGGGTGCCCGATGCCGACAAAGAGACGCATGGGGTCAACCTGCAGGGTTTGGGGTGGAGGTCAAACCGGAGGATTCAGGCTTAACTTCCGGAGGGAAAGGCCTAAGGTCGGAGGGATGATGGATCTCGAGGACAAGGTTTGCTTCATCACCGGGTGTGATGAGGGAGTCGGGCACGGGTTGGCCAAAGGCTTTTTAAAGCGCGGGGCAAAGGTGGTGGCGGGTTGCCTGAGGCCAGGGGAGGTGCAGGCCGCGCTCGATCCCGCGCTCTGTGTCCAGCTGGATGTGACGCGGGATAAGGAGGTCTCCGAGGCGGTGGCGCTGACGCTGGAAACGCTGGGGCGGATCGACGTCCTGATCAACAACGCCGGGATTTATCCGCGCTGTTCGGCGGATGAACTGGACATGGAACAATGGTGCCAGGTGCACGAAGTGAACCTCAACGGAACCTTTCGCTGCTGTCAGGGAATCATCCCCCATTTCAAGAAACAGGGGGGCGGAGTGATCATTAATGTCGGCAGCGTGACGATTCGTAACGGGACTCCTCAGCTGGCACACTATGCCTCGAGCAAGTCGGCGCTTGTCGCCAAGAACATGTATGACAGTGATGGTGTTTTGATAATGTATCCCATTGAAGGTCA
>CAYQKH010000067.1:0-14301 GCA_964417945.1 uncultured Opitutales bacterium | reverse complement strand
TGAGGTCGGCATCCATCACCACGCCGCCCTCATCACCCGCGAATGCGGGAAACCCGTCCGGGAAAGCCGCCGGGAGGTCGAGGACGGCATCCGCGCCTTCACCTACCAAAAGGTCATCCATCCTCATTGAGCACACGCTCTATCTTGTTTTTTGCCCCGCTTTACGATTCCATCTTTGGATGGCCGCTATGAAACGACAGGAATCCACCGGCAAGCGAGTGCCCTATTTCAATCGCGAACTCAGTTGGCTTGCGTTTAACCGTCGGGTCCTTGAGCAAGCCTTCAATGAAGACTATCCCGTTTTGGAGCGCGTAAAGTTTCTCGCCTTCGTCAGCAGCAATCTCGACGAATTCTTCGAGATCCGGGTCGCGGGTCTCCTCCAACAGATCGAATCCGGAATCGTTGAAAAAGGCCTCGACGGCCTCGGCCCCAAAGAACAACTCCGCCGCATCCACAGCATCGCCAACCGTCTCGTTTCCGATCAGTATTCCTGCTGGTCGGACCTTCTCGTTCCCGCCCTCGCCGAAAAAGGCGTTCACTTTAAGCAACCCGCGGCGCTTTCCCGCAGCGAGCACCGCTGGATCCGGAATTATTTCGAGGATGAAGTCTATCCCGTCCTCACCCCCCTCGCCGTCGACCCGGCCCACCCGTTTCCACAACTGGTCAACAAGGCCCTGAACATCCTTGTTCTCCTCGACAACCCTGAGACGGTGGGAGAAGAGGCCCTCATGGCCATTATCCCCGTGCCGCGCATCCTCCCCCGCGTCGTCGAGATCCGCAACCGGAAGAGCCCCCGCCGGAACTATCAGGCGTTTATCTTTCTCAGCGATATCGTCCGCATGCACGCCCACCAGCTCTTTCCGGGCTACCGCATCCGCAGTGCCAATCCCATTCGCGTAACCCGTAACAGCGACCTCTACTTTGATGAGGAAGAGGTCGAAAACCTCCTCCAGAAGATTGAGGAAGAGCTCTACAAGCTCCGCCGAGGCGCCGCCGTGCGCCTCGAGATCCGCGAAAACATCGACGAAGGGGTTCTCAAAAAGTTTCTTGAAGCCATCACCCTCAAGCAGGAAAACGTCTTCCGCATGGATGGGCCTCTCAACATGGTCCGCCTTATGAGCGTCTACGACATGATTGATCGCGACGAGTTGAAGTTCCCCCCCTTCCAGCCGTTCGTTCCACCCAATCTTCACCATTGCGAATCCATCTTCGAAGAGATCAACCGCAAGGATATCTTTCTTCATCACCCCTTCGACAGCTTCCAACCCGTCGTCGATTTCCTCAATCAGGCCGCTCGCGACCCCCAGGTCTTCGCGATCAAGCAGACCCTTTATCGCACCAGCGGGGACAGCCCCATCGTCAACGCCCTCATGGACGCCTCCGCCGACGGCAAGCAGGTCACCGCCCTCGTCGAGGTCAAGGCGCGTTTCGATGAGGCGAACAACATCCAGTGGGCTCGCCAGCTCGAAGAGGCCGGGGTCCATGTCGTCTACGGACTCGTCGGCCTCAAAACCCACTGCAAGTGCTCCCTTGTCGTCCGGCGCGAGGCCACGGGCTTAAAGCGCTACGCCCACCTCGGCACCGGAAACTACAACCCGAAAACCGCCAGGTTGTACACCGATATCAGCTTCTTTACCGCCAAGGTGTCCTACACCACCGAGGTCGCCGACCTTTTCAATACCCTCACCGGTTTCGCCAGGGAGCCGGAGTTCAAAAAACTTCTCGTCGCCCCTTTCAACCTGCACTCCTCCATCCAGAAATATATCCTCCGTGAAGCGCGCAATGCCCGTACCGGCAAACCCGCCCGCATCATCGCGAAGTGCAACAGCCTCATCGACCGCGAAACCATCGACAACCTCTACAAGGCCTCCCAGGCCGGCGTGCAAATCGACCTTATCATCCGCGGCATCTGCGGCCTTGTCCCCGGCGTCAAGGGCTTGAGTGAGAACATCCGCGTCCGCTCCCTCCTCGGACGCTACCTCGAGCACAGCCGCATCTTCTACTTCGAAAATGGCAAGGGCCGACCCGATATCCTCATGGGCAGTGCCGACTGGATGCCCCGAAACTTCTTCCGCCGGATCGAGGCCATTTTCCCCATTGAGGAAAACACCATGCGCGAACAGGTTGTCGATCTCCTCCACACTTACCTTCGCGACAACCTTGACGCCAAGGTCCTGCGCGCTAACGGCGCTTATACCCAGCCATCAAAAGCAAAGGACGATCCCTTCTCCGCCCAGAAACACTTCAGGGCCCAGGCCGACCGTCGACGACGCGAGGTCGAAGCCCGCCTCCGCGAGGAAAAAGCCGACGCCTCCTCTCTCCAAGTTAGCCCCGGCAATACCATTAACGCCGCTTCAACCTGAGCCGATCCGCACTTTCCACCTCATCATCTCAGCCTGAAGAAAAAGCTTTCCCCACCTGAGCCTCCCATAAGCAAGCGGAGTGCGTCGACGGAACGAAGCGGAGATGACGAAGCAATGGCGGAGGGAGGGGGATTCGAACCCCCGAGACCCTCTCGGGCCTACACGATTTCGAGTCGTGCGCAATCAACCGGGCTCTGCCATCCCTCCGACGATGAAAACCGCTAAACTGATCACCTCTCCTCCGATTGTCAATGAAGGGCTGAACCTCGCGCTTTTACATTGCGGACCGGGGGATACAGACTAGCTTTTGGTTATCTTAACCCGCTCCGGCGTTTTTCCCTCCCTTTTATGCCTTCCGCCTTCGCCTCCGACCGTTTCCGATCAAGCCGACTCCTCTTCTGTGTATTCATTCTGTTGGCGACCGCCGGCCTCGTAACTGCTTCGGAACAACCCTGGCAACTGCGCCTGACCTACACCGACGACGGCACGCTCACCCTGAAGGACGCCAGCCCGTTCCCCCCCAAAAAAAACAGCTGGCCCACCCCGGTGCCGCGGGCTCGCTTTACCAGATTCCGATACGCATTGAATGGTTGGACGCCGAGGGCACCCCAATCGCAGATTCCATCACCCATCTACCCCTTGGGCGCCGCATCTCTCCAGCCGCTTCCCGTGACCTACCCGGCTACCTCCCGGAGAAATCCGCCGTCGTCCTCCGAATCCATGGCCCCGAACGCGATGCCGATATCCGGAAAATTCGCATTGTCGATCTTCGCGAATACAACCTCGTCGTTCAGCAATTTCCCCGTCTCAACCCCGTTCAGGAGTTCGAGCTTCATCCCCAATCCGCCATTTCCTCCGGCAAGACCCGTCCCTCCCCCCCACCAACGACCAACGATATCAACGTCGTCCAATCCACCGGCAGCGATTCCAATCGGGTCGTCATCGTGGTTTTCGGGGACGGCTACCTTCAGCAAGACCTCGACGACGGCACCTTTGGCACCAACGTCCTCACCGTCATGGGTCAGTTTGGCAGTTATGCGCCCTGGGATAACCTCTTCTCCGCCACCAATATCTACAGCGTCGACGTCGCCAGCAACCAGCGCGGAGCTGACTACGAAGATGGACCTCCCGGCTCCGGAACCCTCGTCGATACCTTCTTCGATTCCCGCTTTTATTCCGTCGATAATATCGAGCGAAACCTCGGGGTCCCCTTTTCCGTCGAGGATGAAATCCTCGATCTCACCGATGAACTCTTCGGGGTCGGCACATGGGACCAGGTCATGCTCATCGTCAATTCCGATAAATACGGGGGATCGGGCGGACCCGTCGCCACCAACTCTATGAATGAATTCGGCCCCGATATCTCCATTCACGAGATTGGGCATTCCTTCGCTGACCTCGGCGATGAATACGATACCCCGGGCGAGACCTATCCCGCCTTTGGCACCATCACCTTTGAACCCAATGTCGACACCAACGGGACCAACCCAAAATGGAGTCATTGGATTGAGGAGGGCACCCCTCTCCCCACCCCGGACACCTCCCAATACGACGGCGTCGTCGGCGCATTCGAGGGAGCCTACTATGCCGAATTCGGCGCCTATCGCCCCGTTCGTTCCTGCATGATGCGCGATCTCGGCTCAGAGTTCTGCCCAGTCTGCAGGGAAGTCATCCTTCTCGAATTCCTTAACCGGATCGACTTTGTTGATGGAACCTTTCCGGAATCCAAAGTCCTTTCCGCGGATTCTGAAACCGCGACCGTTTCTATCCAACGTCTCCCCATCAGCGGCCTTTCTTCCGGATGGCGCGTCAATGATGTGCCCGTCACCCCAGACCAAGGCTCCAATTCCGTCACGCTCTCTCCGGCGTCTTTCGAAGATTCGTCCGTCGAGGTGACCGTTTCCATTATCTACAATCAATCCGACCTCCGCCTCGACAGCCCGGAGCAACTCATCACCTTTACCGTCAACAACACCGGAAAGACACCTCTCAATACCCCGCGCTGGTGGCTCGCGGCCAACGGGTTCGATACCGCCGACGGCGTCGATGCCATCGACCATGATGGAGACGGGGTCCCCACCGTCTACGAATTCATCGACGATACCGATCCGAATGATAAAAACTCTTTCGCCCCCGCCAGCCAGACCAGCATCCCCGCCCCTCAAAATGTTTCCGCCTCCGACGGATCCCCTCTCGACCGCGTCATAATCGAGTGGGACGAAGCCCCGGGTGCCTCCGCCTACCGCGTTTACCGAGGAGCCACCAACGACTTTCAATCCGCCTCTCCCTTCCCTGTCGACTTGCCGGATACCCTCCTCACCGACTTTACCGCGGTCGCCGGAACGATCTATTACTATTGGGTGGTCGCCTTCGGTGAAAACGCCCAATCCGGACCGAGCGAGCCCGACATCGGGTTTATCCCGACCGAATTCACCATTACCGCCCTCGCCGATACCCCCGCCGAGGGTTCCGTCACCGGCGGAGGCACTTATACCACCGGGCAGCAGGTCAGCCTTGAAGCCGACGCCACCGACGGTTTCTTCCTTGTCCGCTGGGAGGAAAACGGCCAGCAGGTCTCCACCGCCAACCCCTACACCTTTACCGCCTCCGCCGAACGATCCCTTACCGCCATTTTCGAGGCCATCCCCCCGGGTACCGGACCCACCACCGGCCTCAGCGCCAGCGACGGCACCTTTGACGACCGCATCATTGTCGATTGGGATGCCTCCGATTCCGCCCAATCTTACAAGGTCTATCGCGGCACCGACACCACCTTCGAAAACGCCTCATTCCTTTTCAGCCTCGAAACGCCCGGCTTTATCGACCAGCTCGCCGAACCCGGAGTCGTCACTACCTATTGGATTGTTGAGGTCGGCCCCGGCGGCGATTCCGACCCCAGCCTCCCCGAAACCGGTTTTATTCTCGCCACTTTTGAAGTGTCTGCTACGGCCTCTCCCACTGAAGGTGGGTCCGTCTCCGGAGCAGGATCATTCCCCGCCGACGAAACGGTTTCCCTAACCGCCTCCCCCGCCGATGGTTTCCGCGTTGGGTCCTGGACTGTCAACGGCGTCGAATTTGTCGATGACCAGATCTACTCCTTTGTCATAAACGCGGATTCCGATGTTACCGTAAACTTTGTCCGCGACAAGGTTTTCATCGACGACTCCCCTGAGGAAACCGCCCCGTCGATCGTCCGTTCCAGCCTCGCGGGTGCGGTCTGGGAAGGAACCGACACCCGCCTCTTCGTCTCCGTCGAAGGGTCCGCACCGCTCACCTTCGCCTGGTCCCGGGACGGCAGCCCTCTTTCGGGAGAGTCCTCCCAACAGCTCGTCCTCGAAAACCTCCAGACCGCTGATTCCGGACTCTATGCAGTTTCCGTTTCCAACGCTTTCGGATCGACATCCGCGGAAGGAACGCTGCAGGTTCGGCCCCTCTCCAGGGACCCCGCCTTTGAACTCTTCGAGGCCCCCGTGCGAGTGGACGAAACCCCCGGGCAGGATTGGGTCTTCACCTCCTGGCTCGGCCTCATCCTTACCAACGAGTTTCCCTGGATCTTCCACCCGGACTACGGATGGATGTTCGTCCAGCTCAACGGTGCCAACAAAGACGAGTTCTACGCCTACCACCCCGACCTCGGCTGGCTCTGGCTCTCCGAGCGCACTTTCGTCAACGGCTTCCGCTATTTCTGGCGCTTCGATACCGGCGGCTTTCTCTGGTTTTACGAGATCGACGAGGAGCAGGGGGTCGCCTGGTATTACCAGTTTTCCACCGGCACTTGGATCGCCCTCCCACTCCAGTAGCCAAACCACCCCCCGGAGCCCCGGCCTCCCCTTTTTCGATTCACCTCCACCGAATCTTCGCTCATCCTGAATCAATGATTCAGTTGAACCCCGAAAATCGCTGGACCCGGATTGCTTCGGTCTGGTCGGCCTCCCCCACCCCTTTTCTCGATGACCTCTCCATCGATTCCGAAAGTGTCCACCGCATGGTCGCTCACCACCGGGATCTCGGCGTCGGTGGCATCATGCTCGGCGGAACCTGCGGCGAAGGCCCGTGGATGCCGGAAGAGGATCTGCTCCAATTGGTGCGTTCCGCCCGCGAGGCCGCTGGCCCCGATTATCCCCTTGCCGTTCAGGTCACCGATAATTCGCCCAGGCGTATGCTCCAGCGCATCGAGAAATGCGCCGCTGCCGGTGCCGACCTCGCCCTCATCGCCGGTCCCTACTTCCTCATGAACCCCACCCCGGACCGCATCTTCAACTGCTTCGCCGAAACCGCCAACCAGAGCCCCCTCCCCGTCATCTACTACGACCGCGGAGAAAACGACCGCTACCCCCTCCCCGCCGACACCATCGAGGAACTCCTGGGCATCCCCAACATCGTCATGATCAAGGACAGTTCCCGCAGCCCCGAACGGCGCGAGCACATCCTCGCCGTCAAGCAGTTCCGCTCGGACCTCGTCTACTTTACCGGCGATGAGTTCGCCGTGACCAAATACGTCTCCGGCGGTGCCGACGGAGTCCTCCTCGGCGGCGGCATCTTCAACGCACGCTTCGCCGCGGAAATCATCCGGCTGCTCCACGCCGGAAAAGGGGATGCCGCCGCCGCTACCGACCAAACCATGATGGAGCTCATGCGCCGCATCTACGGCGGCCCGGAAATCGAGTGCTGGCTCACCGGCCTCAAATACTTTCTCCAGCGCCTCGGGATCTTCGGAACCACCGCCTCCTATCTTGAATACCCCCTCGATGAACGCTTTCGCAAGGATATCGACTCCATCGTCGATACCCCCGAGCAATACGATAACGACGCCATGCTCCTCACTTCTGCCTGTACTGTGGCATGAGTTCCCTCCCCTACCAGGATACCAAACCCGAGGGGGCTCCTGACTTCTACTTCGCCATCAACGCGACCTTCCGCTTTATCCTCGAAAAAAAAGGCGAAGCGGAATGGGTCCGCTACCTTGAGGAACTCGGCCGGGACTACTATGCCCCCGTCAACGCCGCCTGGCGAGAAGGAGGCCTTCCCGCCCTCGCCCGCTATTGGGAGGAGTTTTTCGATTCCGAACCCGGCGCCGAGGTCGAGGTCGAGTCCACCGATGAATCCGTTTCCGTCCGGGTCCAGACCTGCCCCGCTATCCGACACCTCCGTCGCCACCACCGCGAAATCGTCCCCTCCTTCTGTCGCCACTGCTACCACCTGAACAACGCCCGCGCACGATCCGCCGGGCTCTCCATGACCGTCGAGGGAGGAAACGGATCCTGTATTCATAAATATCATACAGACCCGGAAGTAGAGCAGGACCTCTCCCGCATCGCCACCGCCACCTCATGATCGGCTGCTACGATTTTTGCGCCCACTACGACTGGACCTTTCGCTGGCTCGAGAACGCCGGTGGCAGGCCGCTCCTCCTTCGCTACTGGGACGAGGCCATCCGGAAAGACAGTCAGATCCATGCCGCGGAGTTGATCAGGGAGAAGGGATTCGAGGGTATGGTCGAATACTGGGGGGAGACCCTCGCCGAAGAAGCCCCCACCGGCGGTTACCAGACCCACCGCAGCAAGGACAGCTTCTGGATCGAGATGACCGACTGCCCCTCAAGAGGCTTTCTCGTCCGCAACGGGGTGGAATTCTCCGGCGACTACTGCGACCACTGCATCGGCTGGATCGGTCCCCTCATGGAGGAGGCCGGGTTTGTCATCGACCACGACCACAACCATCAGGGCCAGTGCTGGTGGGAGTTCAAAAAGATCGAGCACGCCGGCGAAACCCTCCCCGACCATTTCGATATTCGTGAAAAGCTCACCCGCTCCTGGGAAAAGGCCGGACACCTCCTTCACCAGTTCCGAGACGCAAACCACCCCGACCAGAAACGCGACCCGGGCTGATCCACCCGGCCCGCTCTCATTGGCCGAATTAATCGGCCTCAAAGCCGATTCTCCCGAAAGTGTCGGGCTGGTGGAAATTTAGGGCACCGCCCACCGGTTGCCACGACCCCCAGTGCGGATGGGATAACTCGTCCCCGCATTTGTAGAAGTTCGCCTGCCATTCCGCCCCCGTAAAATCACCCAGAGGTCCCAGATACCGCTCAAAAACCGGACGCGCGACCGTTAGTTTCAACCACCAGGTCACCGGGTCCGTGATTTCCTCTTCGATCCTTTGCGGCAGCGAGGATTGAACCTCGATGTGCTCCGCGTCCGCTTCGTCCAGTAGCGTTCGCTTTACAAACCCCTCTGGTGTCCGGGTCCAATCTTCGAGGTAGGAAGCCAGCAGCGTTCCCCCGCAATTGCATTCAAAATTAAAGTAACCGTCCCCAGGGAGCGGCCGGACGAAGAACTCTACGCAGCTGTCCTTGCAGACCGGGCTCTGGTATTCTGTCCGGATCGCCCGGACGTAACGGTCCTCGACCCGGAAGAAGACGTAGATCCGCGTTTCGTCGAAGAGCAGCTTCACTTCCACTTTCGGTTGGTGACCGGAGCCCTCCTCCCGGAAATGCTCCAACCTTAACCGCTCCGCCTCCGACCAGGGCGCCTCGCCCCATCCCGCGTTTCGCCGCGGGGCCGTATCTGTTTTTCGGATTGTGTACATTGCCTCCTCAAGGCCGCCTCAGAATCCCAGCGCGTCCAGTTCCTTTTCCACATCGTCCTTGAACTGGATCTGCTTCGCCTGGGAAAAGAAATTGGTGATGAACTTCGGGACGTCCGCGTAAATCGAAAGCCGTTCCGACTCTTCCGCTTCACCGAAATGCATCTCCCAGCGGACCATTGTCGTGCGCACGTTCAGGACTCGCCCATCCTCGCTCCAGTCCCATCGCACCCGGAATCGAGCCCGCGGTGCCAGGCTTGCGATGCGATTCTCCACCTTCTGCTTGGCCGCGCCATCGAGCGATTGGCGGCTGATTCGCGTGACAAAAAGTTCAAGAGCCATTAGTTGTGTTACAAAGGAGATGCTTTTCCCCGACAGCAAGGAGGAATCTCCCGAACGGTTTGAGTTTCTCCACCCCCTTATTAATATAAATTATGGAACAAGATCAACATACCCGCACCTGGCCGGAACTCGCCATCGGCCTCTACGATAAATTGACCGGCCGCAACGCCGAAATTACCTACCAGTTCGACAACCTCGAAGTCTTCGTCCCCAGCGGCACCGGGGACGACGCCGTCCACGCGCGGTGGAAACTGAATGGCAACCTCGTCATCTATACCCGCGAACGGGATGGCTCCTGAGCCGACGGCAGCTCTACTCCATGCTGACATTTCGGTGGAAACCCCCGCCGGATCCTTCCGCGTTGTTTCCCACCAGGATCGGCAGGTCGTTCGCGTCGATCGCTTGTCCGTGCTTCTCCACCTCTGGAGGAGTCGTGGGATTTTTGCGGTCCTGCGCCGGTTTTCTCCCCCTTCTGGACAGACACTGGATTCATTCTCCGGAATTCTCGTCTTCAACGATCGCCACCTTGCCGATTTCTGGGTGTTGCATCCTTCCCGCACCTTTCGTCTCCGCCCGTTACGGTTTCTTTTTGGCAAGCGTTTGATTTTTGGGCAATAGCGGTCGCTCCAGCGTTGACAGCTTAGGCGACGGTGAGAAGGCTACCTGCCCGAGGATTCTTACATGTCCAAAAGGCTCGCGCTTACGACCTACTTTCTGACCGTTTTTTTCTTCTTCTGCTTCTTCGCCTGGCCGATCGCCCAGATCCTCCGCGGCGGCTTTGTAGATGCGGATGGCCGGTTTACGTTGAGCTATTTCATCGAGGTTTTTCGAAACCCGCTCTACCTCGAAGGGCTCCTTAACAGCTTCGGGATCGCGATTTTTTCCACGATGCTCTCCATGATCATCGCCATCCCCCTCGCCTACATGGCGGATCGCTACCGCTTTCCCTACAAGGGGATCCTCGTCGGCCTCATCCTTCTGCCCATCATGTTGCCGCCTTTCGTCGGCGCCATCGGAATCCGCCAAATCCTCGGACAATACGGGGTTCTCAACAACTTTCTGGAAGTGGTCGGCATCCTCGGGCCCAACCAGACCATCGACTGGCTCGGCCAGGGCCGTTTCTGGGGTGTCGTCTTCCTCAACGGTATCAGCCTTTACCCCATTCTTTACCTGAATGCCTCTGCCTCCCTCGCCAACATCGATCCTGCCATGGAAGAGGCCGCAGAGAACCTCGGGGCCACCGGATGGAAACGCTTCAGTAAGGTGACCCTCCCGCTCATGCGTCCCGGCCTCTTCGCCGGATCCACCATTGTCTTTATCTGGGCTTTTACCGAACTCGGCGTCCCCCTCATCTTCGACTACAACCGGGTCACCGCCGTCCAGATCTTTAACGGTTTAAAGGAACTCGGCGGGAATCCATTTCCCTATGCCCTTACCTCCGCCCTCCTCCTTTTCAGTGTTTTGTTTTATGTCCTCGGGAAAGGCCTGTTCGGAAGGAATACTTTTTCCATGATGGCCAAGGCCAGCCACGCCCGCGAGCCGGAATCCCTCGGTCTCGCCGGGCGCGTCTTCTGCTTCGGGTTCTTCGGCCTTGTCATCTTCATGTCCTTGCTCCCCCACCTCGGCGTCATCCTGATCGCCTTCGCCGAGGATTGGTACAATTCCATCCTGCCCTCCAGCCTCACCCTTGCCAATTTCGATCTCGCCCTCGGCCATTACCTCACCGTTCCCGCTATCCGGAACAGTCTTCTTTACAGCTCCGCCGCCGTTGTCCTCAACGTGTTTTTCGGCATTGCCATCGCCTATGTCGTCGTCCGGACCCGCCTCCCCGGGCGCAACGCCCTCGACACCACCGCCATGCTTCCCCTCGCCGTCCCGGGTCTCGTTATCGCCTTTGGCTACTACGCCATGAGCCTCCCCGGCAACTTTTTCCAGTTTCCCGGCAACTGGAACCTCGGCTTTTTCCAGGCATGGAATGACGGCATGGAATTCCTTCGTGCCACTTTCTTTAACGTTTCGGAATTTCCAGTCTTCGCCCTTATTATCGCCTATGCCATAAGGAAACTGCCCTTTGTCGTGCGGTCCGCCGTCGCCGGCCTCCAGCAAACTAGCGTCAGTTACGAGGAGGCCGCCCAGAACCTCGGTGCCCCACCTTGGAAATCCGCCCTCAAGGTGACCCTGCCCCTCATCACGGCGAATCTCGTTGCTGGTGCCATTCTCGCCTTCTCCCAGTCCATGCTTGAGGTCAGCGATTCACTCATCCTCGCCCAGAAACAGCAATTTTACCCCATCACCAAGGCCATCTATGACCTCATGGGCTTCCTCGGCAATGGAAAGTTCATCGCCTGTGCCCTGGGCGTCTGGGCCATGTGCTTCCTCGCCATTACCCTCACGGGTGCCAGCATGCTTCTTGGCCGAAAGCTCGGCATGATCTTCCGCGTGTAACCCGCAATGCCCCGTCCACCGGATTACGTTCGGTAAATCTGCTGCATCTTTTCCGCTACGTCCCGGTAACCGATGTCGGCGCTGTAGAGCGCCTTGTAGGCCTCCGCCGCCTTCTCCAGGTCTCCCATCGCCTCGTAGCAGCGACCCAGCTCGTAGAGGACCTCCTTCTTAAAAGTGTCCATCGCCCCGGCCTTCTCCGCCGCCGCTTGCAGCTGCTCCGCCGCAAGGTCGAAAAACTGCTTTTCCAAGTAAGCCTTCCCCAGCAAGAGCAAGGAAGGTCCCTGCAGCTTCGGGTTGCGCTGAGCCGCCTGCAAGTGCGAGATCGACTCGTCCAATTCCTTCGCCGATAAAAGGAGTTCCCCGAGTTCGTAACGCGCCTCTGTGTTGTTCGGATACCGCTCCACTTGGTTTCGGGCATGCGCCAATTGGTAGGCCGTCAGCTGCTCCGACGCTTTCGCGAGGACCTCCTCCGCTTCCGGCTCCGCCTTCGCCGCCTCCACCGCTGCTTCCAGTTCTGCCGTCCGGTAGCGATAAAGAAGCCGCTCCAGCGAGACGTCGCTGCGTCCAGCCTCCGTCTCGCGGGCTTTTTCAATCCACTTGCACGCCTCTCCCGGTCGCCCGAGTCGCTGGAAATTCTCCGCGATTTCTTTGTATAATCCGACCTGCTCGGGCTCCGCTTCGACCTGCGTGAGCAGGCGGGCGATCCGTTGGTCCAGCCCCTCCCGGTCCGACATTACCCGCCCCGCCTGTTCCAGGTCTCGCGCGGTGTCCTCGTCCTTCAGCTTCGAGCGATAGTCCCCTTCCTCCTCCCACTTCCCGGAATCTAACGAATGGCTAACCGATGCTTGACGGACCAGGTTCTGCGCCTCTGCATCCCCCGGGTTCATCTTCAAAATATGTTCTCCCAAACGAACCGCCTCATCCAGACGCTTGGATTGGAGGTAGGCCCGGGTCAGCTTCTTCAGGTTCGTTTGGTTGTCCGGTTTCACTGCCCGGATCGATTCATAGGCCAGAACTGCCGTCAGCCAGAAACCGAGGCCTTCCGAAGCCTCCCCAAGCAATTCGTGCGCCAACACGTTTTCCGGATCCTTCGCCAACCAGGCCTCGGCCTGCTCCAATGCTTTTTCCGGGTTTTTCTTCGCAAGATTTCCGGATGCCAGCTTCATCGGGGCCCGCGTCAGCTTGGAAAAGAGTCGCTTCCCCCCGGACACGCTCGAAACCATCCGCATCTGCGCCTTACGCAGAATCCGGCGAACCTCCACGCAGCCCGGATATCGTTTTAACACTTCCGAGCAGATCGGGATCGCGTAACCGGGATTCCCTTTATCTGCCGCCGCCTTCGCGTTGGCGATCTGCTTTTGCAGGCGGGGATCCAGGTCTTTCAGGGTGTGCTCTTCCATGCCGATCAGAGTGTGATTCCTGCAAATGCACGCCCTCTGTCAACGGTCAACCGATGACCGCAAGGTCTTTTTGCGCAGCTGTAACAAGCGAGGCCAGAATCTCCTCCGCCTCCTCCCGTGTCCTCGCCTCCACCAGCAAGCGGAGTTTCGGCTCCGTTCCGGAATAGCGAAGCAGCAGACGGCCGTTCCCCGCCAAACGGGTTTCCACCTGCTCCATCTCCCTGCTCAGGTGGGGACAGCTCTCGAGCGGTGGCTTTTCAGCCACCTGAAGATTGCCGGTCGCCTGCGGAAGGAGCGGAATCCGCGCGC
The DNA here is from genome assembly GCA_964417945.1 of uncultured Opitutales bacterium. Lineage (GTDB taxonomy): Bacteria > Verrucomicrobiota > Verrucomicrobiia > Opitutales > JABSRG01 > CAYQKH01. The sequence goes on along the minus strand of CAYQKH010000067.1, from coordinate 857 downwards.
AGAGTTGCGAGAGCGGGACGTTTTCCCGTGTCAGCAAGTCGAGGACCATCAAGGCCGCCAGCAGGCCGTCTCCCGTCGCCCCGCTGTTTCCAAAAATCAGGTGTCCGCTGTTTTCTCCACCAAAAGCAGCTCCCGTCTCCAGCATCTTTTCCGATACCCAACGATCGCCGATCGGCACCCGGTATACCGTCCCCCCGGCGGCACGGATCGCCTGATCCAATCCGGAGTTGCTCTGCACCGTCGTCACCACCTTACCTTCCCGCAGCCACCTCATCTTGATCCCGTTCAACGCGATTAAACCCATCAACCGGTCTCCTTCGACCACCCGCCCCCGCTCATCAACGCAAACCAACCGGTCCCCGTCTCCGTCGTGGGCAATCCCCAGCCGGGCACGGTTCTCCAAAACCGCTTCCCGCAGGTTTTGCGGGTGCTCGGATCCGCACTCCTCGTTGATTCGCGATCCGTCCGGGTCCGCCCCGAGATGAACGACCGATGCCCCAAGGTTGCGCATCACCTCCGCCGAAGTCTTCCGCGTCGCACCGTTCGCCGTATCCAGCACCAGCGTCCAACCCTTCAGCGCGTCCACCGGCAACAGCAACTGCATGGCATCCACATAGACCTGAACCGCATTACACGCTTTCAGAGGAGAGCCTTCAAGAACCTCTCCCTCGGCCTGCGCCTCGATCAAGTCTTCCAGTTCCGCCTCCGCTGCGAGCGTCAGCTTTCTCCCCTCACCCGTGAAAAACTTAATGCCGTTATCCGTGGCCGGATTATGCGAAGCGGTCAGCATCACCCCCAGGCAGGCCCTCTCCGATAGAATCGCCCGGGCAAGGGCAGGCGTCGGCAGCACCCCCCCA
>CAYQKH010000066.1:0-14428 GCA_964417945.1 uncultured Opitutales bacterium | reverse complement strand
TTCTTTGGTGGACGGCTGATCCATGGCTCGGGACCGAACAAAACGGAAGATCGGTCGCGCCGGACATTTATCGGCCACTATGTGGATGAGGCGACAGAGAAAACCTCAAAATTTTACCACCCGATCATCAATGCCAAGGGGGAGACGGTGAGCCGGATCGAGGCGAATTCGTCCGGTGGGCCATGCGCTGATGGATGGGAAGGTCGCGTCCATTAATCAGGTCTTTGGCCGGCCATCTTCGCGCGTATTTCTCCCTCGCCGTTCGGTTACGCACCTTTTGGCTGGGTCATTAACTTCCCCCAGGCTCAAAAATAATGAGGCCCGCCATCTTTGCCAGCCTGGCCTGGCGGGCATCGAAGGTCAGAAATAGGTCCGGTTGGATCAGGCTGACCCGTTACGGTGGCTTGGACCCATTCCGAATGCCCTTCATAAATGTAGAGTTTTAAAAAAGCGTTGGTATCCAAATAGAGCATTTCCTACCAGCGGTCATCCCGATCCTGACGAACGACCGCTTCCGCTGAGCGGCCTTTACCTTTTACCGCCGTAGCCAGGTAGTCTTCCCATTTAAATATTTTCTCGGGAGTTGCTGCTACAATTCGCACGGTGGGTTTTCCACGATTCAGTACTTCAAAGGTTTCTCCATCTCTTACTTGAGCTTCAACTTCGGCCCAATTGGCTTTCATTTCGCGGACGCTGATTTTTTCATTCCCATTTTGAACATCAAAAAAGTTTCAAAATGTAAAACTGTAACCTTGTGGAAGCACCCCCCATTGCTCTTCTTTTCGGGTTGACCGAGGTATGAAGGAAAACGGGGTTTTGCGAAAAAAACGATATTCTGATGGTGCTTTGTCTAATGGGATAGGGCTAGTATATGCACGTATCCATAAAAAGATGAAATCGGTTCCGGACGTCGCGAATCTCGGCCAATGGCTGAATAGCTGGATCCAGCCCAGTGGGGCAATTCACGGGTTCCACAATCATTCGGTATGGGGCTCCAATCCCTACCGTTATCTGGACATGACGGCGGGGCATTCGACTTTTGCCTCGCCGATGATTCCGGCGCTGGCGAAAGCGTTGGTGGAGGTTCCGGACGAGCGAGGGCTGGCGCTGGTGAGACGTTTGGCGCGCTTTCAATGCCGGGCATTTCAAGAGGACGGGCAATTTGCTCATGTTGGATTCCAGGTTGGCGAGATCCTCAAGCACGGGCTGATTCACAATGTCGTTCCGGACGTGAGTCACTCGTATACGGCCTTACTGTTGAAGGATCGGCTTGATCCGGAGTTGCGGGAGGAGATGGACCGAGCAGTCCGGAAGAATCTTGAAACCTGTGACCGGATGTCCGGCGAGCGTCCCCGGACAGGGGAAGACGGCGGGGTGACCAGCGTAAGCAATCAGGATTACTGTCGGCTGTGGGCCCGTCTTCTGCACATGAAGGCCTTCGGTCACGCTGATTGGGATGAATTGGTGCGGGAGAGCCTGCACTACATGATCGAGCACTTCCACGTCCCGGGTGTGCCGGATGCGGACTCAGCCGGTTCGCTTCGGGTGGCGACGGAGGACCGCTACCTGGAGCCGGCGGAGTATTACGGGTTGATGATCACCCCCCTGCTTCTGGGATACGAACGATACGGGGACGCGCGTTTTCTTGCTGAGGCCCGTAAGCTTGCCCTTCACATCTGCCGGGGAAGTTGGACGGATGACGCGGGGCAACGGCGTTTCCACCGATGGTATCAGAAGGGAGGGGAAACCTGGATACGGGTGCGGGAGCCGATGTTGATCGGGGGAATGGGGATTACGCTGCACGGCATCCAATGCTTGAATGCGGTTTCGCCGGATGCCGAACTGGAGGGGTTCCTGGAAGCCTGCGACCGGACCTATGCGCATTACCAGGGACCGGGTGGTTTTTTTCTGGCAGCCAGCGGCTGGTCGAAGGAGGCGGATATCATCCCGTCCTCGGCCTGGCAAAGCCACGACCTGCTCCACCTGGTCCATCGTCACGGGGTCGGGGAAGATTTCTGGGAACGATTTTTTTCCGGCCGGGACGGGATGGACGTGGTATTGGGTGGCAACGTCTACTGGGTTGAGGACGACACCCACTGGATGCTGAAGGGCTATTTCACGCAGGAAGATGCAGATCTCGTCGGGCGAAAGGATACGTCCCGGTTTTACCGTGAATACGCCAAATGGATTGACGGGGCCACCCATCCGCCGGATTCCTTCGGATCGGTGAAGACTCCGGTTTTCCTGAAGACTGATGAGACGATTGAGCATTTTGGCGGGTCACCAGAGTTGAGGATCCTCAATGGCACCGCGCTGAGGTATGTCGGACCGTATGAGACCTTGCGGGAGAGCCGAAAAGCGGGCTCGTGACCTCCACTTTATGCTGAATCCAATGAAGAAAAGCATTCTTGAGCGTATTGCGGCTTACAACGTGCGGTGGGAAACCCCTTCTGAGGGGTCAAAGGAGTCGATGCCATTGGGGAGCGGGGTGGTGGCGCTGAATGTATGGGTGGAAGCGGACGGATGGGTGCACCTGCTAATTGCCCGGTCGGACTGCTTTTCGGAGAACGGGCAATTGATGAAGGCGGGAAAGGCCGCGGTCCGGTTCTTGCGGGATGGAAATCCGGTTCAAAACTTGGGTACGCATACCCTCGTGCTCGAGGAGGGATCGCAGCAAATCCGTTTTGAAGGGGAGGAACCGATTGAACTGGAGCTTTGGGTGGACCCGGACCACCCGGTGATTTACCTGGACGGCCGCGCCGTCTTCGATTTCACGATGGAATGCCGGGTGGAGTTAATGCGTCCGGAACGGCGCGCCTACGACGGGAGGGAGATCATTGCGGTCCAGGGCCTAGAGAAGGAGGAGCCGGCACCAATGATCGAGGCGGACGAATGGGTCGATATCGGCGACGCGGGAGTCTGCTGGCTTCACGAGAACCGATATTCGGTCTGGGAGCAAAACCTCCGCCACCAGGAAATCGGAGGATGGGTTGAGCACGGAGATGACCCCCTGCTGGGGCGGATTTTTGGTGGAATGGTATCGGGCGATGGTTTTGAGAAAGGTGAGGAAGGGCAGTTGGTTTCATTGGAGGGAATCCAGCATACGCTTTGCATCGCAGTGATGACGACCCATGGGGAATCCCGGGCAGACTGGGGCGAGCAGACCCTGGGATTCCTGAAGGAGGGGATGGGCCGTGTTGAGGAAAGCCGATCCGCCCGGAATCAATGGTGGTCGGATCTCTGGACCCGGAGCACCTTTTTCGCCGAGGGAAGCGAGGAAGGGCGAGCCCTGACCCGCGGCTACCTCTACCAGAAGTTTGTGACGGCGGCCGCGGGGCGAGGGCCCTTTCCGATCAAGTTTAACGGAAGCCTTTTCACGGCGGCCTGGGGGCACGAGGAGCATCCCTACAATGCGGATTACCGCCGCTGGGGTGGCGGCTACTGGTTCCAGAATACGCGGCTGATTTATTGGGCCATGTTGCCGATGGGAATGCGGGAGTTCATAGAGCCCTATTTCCGGCTCTACCGTGAAGCGCTCCCTCTGGCGGAGTATCGTTGCCGGGAGTATTTCGGCCATGCGGGAGCGTTCTTTCCGGAGACGATGACCTTCTGGGGCGGCTACTTGAACACGAATTACGGGTATCCGGAGGAGCGGGAAGGATTGATGAAGGGGATTCCGTTGAACCGCTACATTCGCACCTACTTTGTAGGAATCCTCGAGCTGCTTCTTCTTGCCCTGGAGGCCAATAAATATTCACCCGATGATCGTTTTCTCGAATCGACGATTCGTCCTTTTGCGAGGGCATTTTTAGAATTCTACACCCGCCATTACGGGCGAGACGAAATAGGAAAGTTACTGATCTACCCAGCGGAAGCACTGGAAACCTACCAGGACGCGAAAAACCCGGCTCCGGAGATTGCCGGATTGAAACGGTTGATTCCCGAATTGCTTGATTTTGGTGTGGCGAAGGATGCCGAGGAGGCGGATCAGTGGAGTGACCTGCTCGCCTCGCTGCCGGAACTGCCGTCGGACGGAAAGCAGCTGTTGCCGGCGGAAGCGATCTACGAAGAGGCAAAGAACATCGAGAACCCGGAGCTTTACGCGGTCTTCCCCTTCGGCCTGTTTGGCCTGGGCAAACCGGGGCTCGAGTTGGCGCGCAGGACCTTTGAGAGACGGGCCTTCAAGCGTGAGCTTGGCTGGCATCAGGATCCGATCCAGGCGGCGCTCCTGGGTTTGACGGAAACCGCCTTCCCGTCGGCGGTGAAGTGTCTCACCAGCCCCTACGAGAAGGCCCGTTTTCCCGGATTCTGGGGACCGAACTACGACTGGATCCCGGACCAAGACCAGGGGTCGGTGGGGTTAACGGCGGTTCACACGATGTTACTGCAGTTCGGTGAGGATGCAGTCCGGATTTTTCCGGCCTGGCCCAAGACGGAGGATTGCGACTTTCGGTTATTTGGACCTGGCGGTCGGGTGGTCGTCGGATGCCTGAAAGAGGGGGTTGCGGAGTGGAGCCTTCATCCTGCAGATTCAGAGACGACCGCCATCCTCAATTGCCTGGAATCTCCCCACAGATAAAGCGTTCGGTTGTGTTGGGCGGTCTCATGGCGCTCTTTTCGGGCTGTGGGGCTGTTTTTCCTGGAGACCCTGATCAAGGAGGACGTCTACATCGCGAGAATGCTCCTAGGGTTGGGTCGGCGGAGTGTGAGCTGGGGGAAATTGTGGTAAGAGGCAATGAATCTGGAAGCCCTCCAATTCTATTCCAGGCTGGTGGTGCCGGTGATTCCGGTCATGCTGGAAGTGCTGTGTTTATTCCTTGGGGATGGCCTTCGCGACGCCTAAGACCCCTATTCGTAAACCTCTTCAAACCTCGAAAAATCCTCGAGTTGTTTCGTGTTCGTCGCCATTCAGCGCTGTCCTATCATTTCGGCCTTTTCCCTGTTCACGGTTTGTCGCGGGATAAACCCGCTCCTACAATGTCCTCTGAAGGCATGGTCGTAATAAAATCTCCGTGACTCTGAGGCTCGTTAGGAGAATCTAGGAAATATGAGCAAAGTTAGAATACTCGTGAGTGGAGTCGGGCATCGGCTGCGGCATGTCCTTGAGCGCACCTTTCCACATCTGGAGGACTTTGAGGTGGTCGGGGTTTTTGATCCCTATTCACCCAATGTGGAAAAGTTCCAGGAGATGTTGGAGAAACCCGCACGGGTGGTCGGCACCTACGAGGAATTGACGGAAATCCCGGCGGACTGGGTCTTTATCGGCTCGCCGAATAACCAGCATCCCCCGCAGGTGTTGGCGGCGGTGGAAAAGGGTCTTAACCTATTTTGCGAGAAGCCGTTGGCACCCCGATATGAGGATCTGGTGCGCCTTCATGAGGTGCTGAAAGATTACCCCAGGCATTTTTTCTTCGGCCTGGTGTTGCGCTACTCTCCCTTCTACCAGAAATTGAAAGAGGTGATGGAGAGCGGGCGAGTGGGGGAGGTGCTTTCCTTCGAATTTAACGAGGTCCTTGGACCCAGTCACGGGGGGTATATCATGGGGAATTGGCGGAGGAACTCGGCGGTGGCGGGGACGCATATTCTTGAGAAATGTTGCCACGACATCGATCTTGCGAACTGGCTGATGGGGAGTCTGCCCTCGCGGGTAGCCAGCTTTGGCGGCCAGCGGTTTTTCAGGCCTGAAAACGCCGAAAAAGGTGGGGTGAAAAACCGCGAAGGCGAACTCTACAAGCTCTACCGGTCCTGGGAAGATCCCTTGCGGGAAGACCCATTTACAGCGGATAAGGATATCGTGGACCACCAGGTGGTGTTGCTGGAATACCGGAACGGGATCACAGCCAGTTTCCACACCAACCTGCACTGTGCAATCCCCGAGCGGCGCTTTTTTATCTCCGGTTCGGACGGGGCGGTCCGCGGTGATGTGATTAATGGCATCATCGAAGTGAAGGGGGTGGCGGACGAGGAAATCGAAGTCATCGACCTGGAATACGGCAAGGGCGGACACGGTGGAGGAGATCCATTCATGTCCCGCCTTTTGGGTGAGTTGGTGAACGGAAAAGGAACCGCTCCCGCTGCGGGTATTGCGGAGGCGGTACGGGCCAGTGTTCCCTGCTACGGAATCGATGAAGCCCTGGATAATGGAACGGTTGTCGATCTGAAGGGCTATTGGGAACCGTTCGGGATTTAAGCGGACCCTTCTCCAAGAGAGCAAAGTCAGTTCATAAGCTCGTGGTTTTCGACCCGCGTGGATCCTGACGTAGAATACGTCGAAAAGAAATTTAGCCCAAGCCGAGCAAGCCGAACTGTAAAGGGTAACCCCGCCCGTAATATATTTGTCGGGAGAAGAGGAATCGCGAGGAGCGCAGTTTCTGCTCTCCGCTCCAGAAAAAAATTCGACTCCACAATTTCCTTTGCGTCGCGGTTTCGCCGTGAGAGATTTTCCACCGATGAAACTTGGATTTGGACTCTATTCGCAGATGCTGGACGAGGAGCACTTCCGTTTTGCGAAACAGTGTGGAGCGACGGAGGTGGTCATCCACCTGACTCAGTATTTCCAGCAACCGACGGGTGGGCAGGGAAAGGTGAATCAACCCCTGGAAAATCCCGGAGGTTACTGGGGGGTGGCAGGAGCGAACGCCCATCTTTACGAGCGGGAAGAGCTGGAGCGATTGAAGGAGCGGGTGGAAAAGCACGGTTTGCGCTGGGCGGCGATCGAGAACCTGGATCCGGCGCTGTGGTATGATGTTCTCCTCGACGGACCCGAGAAAGAACGTCAGCTGGACGACCTTTGTCGGATCATCGAGGGGATGGGAGCCGTCGGCATCCCAGTGTTGGGCTACAATTTCAGTTTGGCAGGCGTATATGGACGGGTGAAGGGCCCCTATGCTCGTGGGAAGGCCTTGTCGGTAGGGATGGAGGGAGAGGTGGACCCGAGCCCGATGCCGGACGGGGTGATTTGGAACATGAAGGTGGAGGGACTGGAAGGCTCAAGTCGGCGAACCCAAATTTCCACCGCCGAGCTCTGGGAGCGGCTTGAAGCCTTTTTGGGCCGGATCCTTCCGGTGGCGGAATCGTCTGGAGTGGCGTTGGCATTGCACCCGGATGATCCTCCGGTGGAGCGCCTCCGCGACACCCCGCGTATGGTCAACCACCCGGATCTCTACCAGCGGTTGATCGAGCTGAACCCGAGCCCTGCGAACCAACTTGAATACTGCGTCGGGACCCTTGCGGAGATGCCGGAAGGGGATCTCTACGACGCAACCGAGCGCTACGCAGCAGCCGGTCGGATCGGCTATGTTCATCTGCGGAACATTGTGGGCAAAGCGCCCCATTATCACGAGGTCTTTATCGATGAAGGAGATGTCGCCGTGCGCCGGGTCCTGGAGATTCTGCACCGAAACGGCTTTTCCGGAGTGATCATTCCGGACCATAGTCCGTTAATGGAATGCGGTGCGCCCTGGCATGCCGGGATGGCCTATGCGATGGGGTATTTGAGGGCTACGATTGGAAGTCTGCAGTAGAACAGTGGGACAGTCGGGCAGTCGGGCAGTCGGACGGTCGGGCGATGGTGCGGTAATTCGGAAGGGCGGTTCTTAGGGAAATCTGAAGGAGAAAGGCCGTTGCGAATGGTAAAGAGGGATGCGGTCAATTAACCCCGTTGCTCTCGGGGTGGCCCTCACGGGCGATGTAATCCTCGACGCGAAAGAGATCGTCGCCGGCCCGCTTTACGACATTGCGCAGGGCATCCATGCTCGCGACTTCCTCCACCTGCTCTTCGAGGAACCACTGGAGGAAGTTCTGGGTGATCCGATCGTTGGCGCTGGAGGCTTCGTTGACGATGGCCTCAATCTGGCGGGTGACCTTCACTTCCTGTTCGTAGGCCAGCTCGATCGCTTCCGCGACCGAAGCAAAGGACGACACCGGCTTCGGGATTTCGGGGATGACCACCTTTTGTCCGGTATCATTCAAATACTTGATCATTTTCAAGGCATGCACGCGTTCCTCTTCGGCTTGTGCGGAAAAATAACCGGAGAGCTCGGGAAGCGTCTCGGATTCGAGCCATGAGGAAAGGGCAATGTATTGGAGCATGGCATCAAATTCGTGGCCGATCTGCTCATTCAAGAGGTTGGCGATCGTTTCGTTAATCATGAGGTATTCTGGGAGCTGGGTTATAAAGGATGGTGCGGTCGTGTCAGAAGTTCAGACATCCGCACAAACCATAGACTGCAAAGTAAATCCTGAAAACTATTTTGAGCGAAGAGGAGCGAGTAATCTCGATGAAGTTTATTTGGCGGTATACCCGGCATCGACGGCAAGGTTGGCACCCGTGACATACTTTGCCGCGTCACTGAGGAGGAAAATGACGGGGCCACCGAGGTCGGTGGAATCAGCCATGCGGCCGAGCATGGTTTTCTTCTGGTATCGTTCGAGAAAGGCCTCGGGCTGATGGTTGAAAAATCCGCCGGGGGAGAGGGTGTTGACCCGGACGCCGCAATCCCCGTAGGCGGAGGCGAAATATCGGGTGAGGTTGAGCATGCCACCCTTGTGAAAGTAGTAATCGGGGCTTGGGGTGGTGGAGAGTTGGGTTCCCTCGTAGAGATTGGGTTCGACACCGACCATTCCCTGAATTGAGCCGATATTCACGATGCTGCCTGAGCCCTGATCGGCCATCTGGTCGGCAAAGGCACGGGTGATGGCGAAAAGTCCGGTGGCGTTGATGCGCATGGATTCGGCCCAGGACTCGATCGGGTCGCGGAGGTCCTTCATGGGACGGCTGACGGCGTTATTGACAAGACCATCGATGCGCCCGAACTGATCGAGGATGGCGGAGAGGAGGGTATCGATGGAGGCGGGATCTCCCTGGTCGAGGGGGAGAGCGGTTACCCTGTGGCCCCGTTCTTTTTCTTCCCCGGCGACTTTCTGGAGGGCTTCGACATTGCGAGAAGCGAGGATGAGTTGGGCCCCGGTTGCGGCGATACTGGCGGCGAGACCGCGCCCGTAGAGACCAGCTCCACCGGTGAGGAGGATGACATTTCTGGAGATATCGAAGAGGGAGGGCATGGAAGGCTTTATGTGAAGATTGGAGGGTTGTGACCACGCGACAAGCGCGGGCCCTACGGAGAAAGCGAAACGGTAGATCCGCCCTCTTTTCGGCTCCGGATGCCGGCGATGAGGATTTCCATCATTTCGATGGTGTGTTCGAAGGGGAAGGGGCGCTCGCCAGTTTTGAGAAAGTCGACGAAGGAGCGCAGCTGATCCCGAAAGGCGGTGTAGGTATCGCGGTGGGGGAGGAAGGACATGCTTTTGGTGCCGCAGAATTGGAATTTCCCGAAGCTGCCGAAGGCGTCGTGGATAGCGGCGATGGTCACCCGTGTGCCGGATTGGTGGCGCAGGAAGGCCACGTCTCCACCGGGGTCGGACTCCATGCGGATGGAGGTGAAGCCGGGGCCGAGGACGGAATAGATGGGCTCGAGGCAGTGGATGCCGTAGCGTTCCCAGGTTTTCGCGGTGATAGCGGATATCCATCGAAGCTCGCCAAGGTCGTCGAGGTGCTCCCGGAGTCTGGCGATATCGGGATCGTAGCGGAGCCCGCTGGAGGAGAGGATGCGGTTCCCCTGGCGTTGCCAGTCGACGAGGGTGTCGAGTTCGTCGCGGGTGGTCGCCATGGGCTTGTCGATGAAGATGGGGAGACCGGCCTCGATAAAAGGGCGGCAGCGGCGAACGTGGTCGGCCCCGTCGTCGGTGGCGATGATGACAGCGTCCACCTGGCCGATGGCGTCTTCCGGTTTATCAAGAATGTTTGGAATAAGGGAGGCGGCGGCGACGGAAGGGGCTTCCGCCGGATTATCGGTCCAAACATGGGTGACGGCGGCATCGTCAAAGCCTACGGTGGATGGATCGCGCGGCGGACCGAGGTAGTCGAGGATGGCGGGGTAAGGGCATGTGCTCATCGCTTCCCAGTCGTAGCCGTTAATGATGGCAGACCAGGAGTAAGGATGACCGTTGCCTTCGATCATCCCGAGCATGGCGAGTTTCAGTGGCATAAGTTGGTAAAGTTGGGCCGCCGATTCAGCGGATGGAGCCGTAATGTTTCTTGGGAGAGGTAAGGCGCGCCTGGCGAGCAGGCGGCCCTACGGAAAACTGAGAGGCGCGCCTGACGAGCAGGTGGCCCTACGGAAAACTGAGAGGCGCGCCTGGCGAGCAGGCGGCCCTACGGGAAACTGAGAGGCGCGCCTGACGAGCAGGCGGCCCTACGGGGATATGATGGCGGCTCATTGTCGCTTGTGCTGCTTCGCGCGAGCTTACTTGAGATCGACCCATTGGCGGGATTGGTTGGTTTGAAGGGCGGCCTTGCAGACCTGGACGGCGCGGATGCCGGCGTTCACGCTGGCGCAGGGTGCGGGTATGACTTCGAGGATATCCAGAAAGCCGTTGGCTTGTGCGATGTAGGGGTCGTCCCGTTCCATTGGGGGGAGGTTGCGCGTGGTCCAATCCCGTTCACCCTTGAAATGGGTGCTCCAGGAATTCCGGTGGAGTTCGGCCTTGATGGAGCCCTTGTCAAAATGAATCTCGAAGGTGAAATCACTGGGGGCCTGCCAGAGGTTGAGGTGAATGGTGGAAAGGACTTCGCCGTGCCGGGCGAGAAGGGTGACGGTGTCCTCCACTTCGACATGGGGGAGGCGGCAGTGAGCAGCATCGGCAACAAGGCTGGTGCAGGGGCCGATGAACCAGCTGAGGAGGTCGGTGTAGTGGGTAAGGCCGTCCTGAATGACCCCGCCCCCGGTTTCATGGCGGGTGAAATAGGATTTCTCGTATCCGGGTCGCTTCTCGTCGAAGGGTTGCCCGCCTTTCAGGACGGCCAGTTTTGGGTCTCCGAGGTCGTTTTGCTCCAGCCACCGCTTCAGTTGTTTGAAGACCGGCATGAAACGATAGACATAAGCCATGGCCGCGATGCACTGGTTTTCGGTGATGGCTTGAAGGAGGGTATCGTGGTCGTCTGTTGAGATGGAAAGGGGCTTTTCGATAAGGAGGTTTTTGCCGGCACGGGCGGCCGCAATGGCAAGGGGGACGTGGGTGTGCGCCGGTGAGGCGATGAGGACAATGTCGAGCCTGGGGTCGGCCAAGGCGGACTCTACGGATTCTACGGCCGGAACCGCATAGCGGGCGGTAACGGCATCGAGGAGTTCGCGATTAAGATCGAAGGCCGAAACCTCGGTCCTGCCGGTCTTCTGGAAGCAGCGGATGTGGCGTTCGCCAATGCTCCCGCATCCGATGACGAGGATAGATTTTTTGAGTTTGGCCATGGCCGCAGATTGGGTGGAAGGCTAGTCTTTTGGAATGGCGATGCAGTCGACTTCGAATTTCAGGCGGTTTCCGAGGCAGTGCACAATGGTGGTGCGGGCTGGGAAAGGGGGTTCGAAGAATTCCTTATAAATTTCGTTGAAGCGGGCAACATTTTCGGGGTCGCGGACGTAATTTGTTGTGCGGAGGACATGAGCGAGGCTGCTGCCGGAAGATTCGAGGACGGCCTTGAGGTTTTCAAAGCTGCGTCTGCATTCCTCGTCGAAGGTGCCGGAGATAATTTCTCCGGTCGTGGAGACGGAAGCCTGGCCGCTGACAAAGATCAGGTCCCCATACTGGGTAGCGGGGCTGAAAGGAAGCGAGGATCGCGGGGCGTCCTCCCCGGCGGGGAATTGGATTGGATTCATAAGATTCAGTTGGGGTTCGGTTCGGGTGTGAAGGGCCTCAGGGATTTGGTGAAAAGTCAGGGTCGAGGGGGAAGATGGGTCGTATCAAGGATTGAAAGGGTAGGCGTGTGAGGTCGGTTGGGCAGGGGCCGGGGGTTTCGATGAAGACGGTTCGGCTGGTGATGGGGTCGTAAGCCTGTTTGTGGCCGACGGCGGCCTTGACGACGATGGCAGCTTGTTTTTCGGGGAGTATCCCCTGGCTGCGCAATTGGCCGAGGTCAAATGGCGGAGTGGGTTTGGAAGTGAGCAGGATGGTGACCCCGTTTGACTCGATGACCGCAGAAGGCCCCATGTCGATGTGGATTCCGCACATGGAGGCGAGGTGGCTCTGTCGGTCTTCGAGGGTGAAACGGCCATCGGATTTATTGAGGAGAACGGCTTGCAGGGGAAGGGGACCTTCATCGAAGGGGTTCTGTCTTCCGCCGACTTCCAGTTCGACGATCTGACCGATCCGCTTATCCCGGAGAGCGGAAACGGACGTCGGGTCGGCGATGATGATGGTGGAGGGTTGAAGATTGTATTTGAGGAGGGCGCGAAGGGCTCCGGTTGCGTCCCCGGTGGTTCCCCCGCCGATATTGTCGGAGGATTCAACGATGACGGTGAGACCGGGCTTGCCGACAAGATCGGGCAGGACCTCCTCGGGGAGGGGCATGAGTACGGTGGCATGATGCTTCTGTTCCCATGCGCTCCGGATGAGTTCGTCGAGGGCGGCCTTCGCGGTGGCGGGTTCCCCCGTGGTGACGATGGAAAAGGAGAGGCCGGCATGCGGGGTATCGGCGTAGGGGAACCCGGCCATGACGTTGATCTCGAGAAATTCGGGGTATCGCCCCTGCAATTGCCAGGCTTTCCGTGCGAAGACGGTCATGGGTTCGCCATGGGTCCCGCTGGAGAGCGGGGAAAGGAGAATGCCGGCCGGGGAGTGGATGGTTTGCGTTTTAAGGTCGTTTTCCAGGCAAAGCTTGAGGAGCGTTGCGGCGCGGGCGGCCGTCTCGCGCGCATCGGTGTGCGGATTTTTCTTATAGGCGATGAGCGCGTCCGCCAGTCGGGCCATTTCCGGGGAAACATTGGCATGGAGATCGAGGACGGCGAAAAGGGGAAGCGACTCGAAGCTGGGAAGGGCGCGGATTCGCCGAAGGAGCTCGCCTTCCACATCCGGATAAGAAGGAGCGACCATCGCCCCATGAAGAATCAGGGCCAGCGCATCGCAGCGGTCGGGATTCGTGCGGCGCAGGCCGTCCTCCAGGATCTCCCAATAGGATTCAAAGACGGCGTCTTCAACCATTCCGCTGGGGGCGGCGCGGGCGTCAACCAATGGGGTAAGCTGCCAACCAAAAGCTTCTGCGGCCTCCAGGAACCCATCAACGGGGGAGCCGTCTCCGCGCATGTGAAGGACGTCCTCACCGAGGGTGAAGGCAAATGCGTCGCGGCTGGTTGTTTGGGGCAGGAAGGTGTGAGTTTCGTGATAGAGACCGGCGAGGAGGATATTTTTGGTCATGAGGAAAGAATCGTTCCGCCGTTAAAGGGCTTCGCCTTTTGACGGGTTCATGCCCAGCGGAAAATCCACGCTCCGGAGGGTCGTGTTCCAATCACTCAGGCTTCCACTCCTCGGCATGGCGGCGGAAGGCGATCTCGGACCGCTCGAGGGTTTCTTGAACGTCAGCTTCGGTGTGCGCCAGACTCATGAACCAGAGGCCGCGTTCGATGGCGCGGACGCCGTCTTCAAGGAGGCACTGCCGGAGGTGAGCAAAACGGGGCCCATCGTGGGTGGCAACGTATTCCCGGTATTCCCGGACCGGTTCGGAACGGGAAGAGTCGGTCAGCATAGTGGTGTGAAAGGCAATCCCGGGTCCCTGGATCATGATCGGAATATTATATTTGTCGGCGAGCACGCGAATCCCAGCCATTAGCGTTTGGCCAAGCTGATTCAGTTTACCGGGGTGGTCTGCGCCGAGGGCATCGAGGGTGTCCAAGCACCACTTGCTGGCGGCGAGGCAAAGCGGGTTGGCGTTCAGGGTGCCGGCATGGACGGCTCCGTTGTTGATGATCGCGCTCATCGGGCCGCTTTTTCCAAGAAGGGCGGCAAAAGGAGTTCCTCCGCCGATGGCCTTACCGAGAACGGTCAAATCCGCCTCATAATCGAAATATTCCTGGGCTCCACCCCGCCCGAAGCGGAAACCGGTTATGCATTCGTCGGAAATCATCAGTGCGTCTTCCGCATCGCAGAGCTCGCGGATGGTCTCGATCATACCGGGCACGGGCTCGATGCAGGAGGTATTGCAGTTGACGGGCTCAAAGATGATGGCGGCGATATCCCCGGAATAGGCGCGAACCCGCTCTTTGAGCAATTCGATATCATTCCAGCGGGTCACGACATGGTAATTTTTGACTTCTTCAATAATGCCGGCGCTGGGGTGGGATTTCGCGGGATTGGAAGCGGGGCCCCAATTATCCTGTGGGTTGACGAAGCCGATGAGGCCCTCGTCCAGCCAGCCGTGGTAGTGTCCTTCAAAGCGGATCACATGCTTTTTCCCGGTGTAGGCGCGGGCAATACGGAAGGCAACCTGCACGACATCGGTGGCGGCGTTATTGAAGCGGACCTGATCCCCGGATGGGAAAAAGGAGCAGAGTTTTTCGGCGACCTCGATTTCGAGCTCGGACTGGGCGGCCCAATGGGTTCC
>CAYQKH010000065.1:7714-14701 GCA_964417945.1 uncultured Opitutales bacterium | reverse complement strand
ATTCCCAAGTAGGCCCCCGCCATCAAAAAGGCACCGACATACCCGCTGATCACCGGTCCCCAGTCCGGGGCCCCGAGAAAGGCCACCGTCAACGGCATCGTCGCCGTCAACATCAGCGCCACTCCGATGAACGCCCAACCCGCGAGGAACTTTGCGATCACCGTAACCGCCGCATCCACCGGGTAGGTAAAGAGCAGTTCCCACGTTCCATTCCGCTTTTCTTCCGCCCAGAGCCGCATTCCAACCGCCGGGATCAGAAACAAATAAACCCAGGGTAGCGACGTGAAGAATAGATTTAGGCTCGCATCGTTGCTGTCGAAAAAACCGCCGATAAACCAGGTCAGGCTTACACTTGCGATCAGAAACACCGTGAGGAAGACGTAGGCCACCGGTGACCGGAAATAGGAGAAAAATTCACGCGCCACGAGGG
The DNA here is from genome assembly GCA_964417945.1 of uncultured Opitutales bacterium. Taxonomy (GTDB): domain Bacteria; phylum Verrucomicrobiota; class Verrucomicrobiia; order Opitutales; family JABSRG01; genus CAYQKH01. Next base: position 14,271 of record CAYQKH010000065.1, on the reverse strand, counting down.
CTCTCAAGACTGTGGCCCGCCCCGGCGATGCCGGTAACGGCTTCCCCGAAGCGCTCGGGGTTTCGAGGGATTCGGATGTCGACGACATGGTTTCAGGAGGTCTGGTTTTGGGTCAGTTCAAAAAAGATTTCATCCAGGCTCTTCAGCTCGGGATAACGGCCGCGCAGCCCGGCCGGGGTCTCGTCCACCACCAGGCGCCCTCCCGCGATGATGATGACCCGGTTACACATTGCTTCCACCTCTTCGAGGATGTGTGTCGAGAGAATGATCGCCTTTTCCGGGGCCATCGAAGCGATTAACTGCCGCACCTCGCGCTTTTGGTTCGGATCGAGGCCGTCCGTTGGCTCGTCCAGGATCAGACAGGGCGGATTATGCAAGAGCGCCTGCGCCAACCCCACCCGCTGGCGGAATCCCTTGCTTAAGGTTTCAATCGTTTGATTCCAGACCGGGTCGAGGTGACAGATCGCCCGCACCCGATCGAGCCCTTCCCCACGGGCCGCCGCCGGAAGCCCCCGAAGCGCACCCGCGAAGGATAACATTTCACGGACTGTCATCTCGGTATATAGCGGTCCGCTCTCCGGCAGGTAACCAAAAAGACTTTTTGCGGGAATGGGGTGCTTCCGAATGTCGTATCCGCCCACTTCCGCCGTTCCCGAGGTCGGGCTCAGGAACCCGGTGATCATCTTCATCGTCGTGGATTTCCCCGCTCCGTTCGGTCCCAGGAAGCCGAGGATGTCTCCCGGCCTTACATCAAAAGTCACTTGGTCCACCGCTCGCAGCGTCCCGTAGTTTTTGGTAAGTTGCTTAGCCGAAATCATAGAGATTTTAGGTTAGGTCCTACGGGCAAGTCCGATTCGGATGAAGGGAGGTCCGGAAAAAACGGGATCGCCCACGGAAATCGTTTTTATCAAGAACAAGCATCCGGTTTCATCGGTTCCAGAAAAAAATCACATCTGCAGGGTCTCTTTTAAGAAGGCTTCGTAGGAAGTGAAATACTGGTCCGACCACTTTTTACGAGCCTCCTCCCAGCTCAAGGCGTTGCCCTTCTCACCTTCAGTCCACTTGTATTTCCGTATCTCCTGTTTGATGAGGTAGGAGATACGGTAAAACGGGTCAGCCATCATGTCCGGGGATACCGGCACGTAGTCTTCGGTGCCCAGAATCACCTGAATGGCTTCGGCTTTCGGGCTGGAGGCGGGTGAGCGGGGTTCGTCAGGCATCGGATGTTCGAACAGACAATCAGGTTAGGGTGTCGTAAAGGGTGTCCACCTCCGCTCGGAAGGCATCGATCCGCGATAGGGCGAAGGCTTTCGGGTCCAGGTCCGGATCTTCCAGCAGCGGCATCAGGTCCAGGGCGAGGTTGACCGCTGAGGCCTCGTCTGCCGCGTGCGACTGCGAAAAGGTCGCGTTCGCCTCCCGTCGACCGATCAGGGCCAGGTCATAACGTTTCCCCGAACGGATCTGGGAATCATACAATCCGATCAGGGTCCGCGCAAGGTTCGGGTAGGCTGAGACATCATGGGAAATCCGGAAGCGGTCAGGCAACCAATCCAGGTCCCGCCACGTTTCACATCCAGTGCACTCCACCGGACGCTTGTCCGGAGCCAGCTTGCGCAAGGCCTTCAGGGATTGCAGAAAGACCGCAACATGCGTGGGATGCCGGTCAAGGGGATTGTGCAAGTAAACCACCCGGGGCCGACACAGCTCCAGGATTTCCCCCAGGTCTTGCCCCACCTTTCCCACCTTTTTCGGGTTTTTAATCACCTTGCTCGGCACCCCCAGTTGGACCTGCAGGCCGTAACGGCCGATCCGCGCCGCCTCCCGCTGCTCCTCCCTCCGGATCTCGATGAGGTCCTCATCCGTGGTATCTTCGTAGAGGGCACCCCGAACTGACCCCGCGCCATCCGTGACTGTGATCCCCGTGAACCATAAAGCCGGTTGCCGGTAGCAGGCGGCGATCCCCTGATAGGCGAAGACCTCGAGGTCGTCCGGGTGCGCCCCGATCGCCAGATGGGTCGTTCGGGAAAGCGCGGTCTCCAGCGGAACATCATCCGGAACCAATACGTCTACCTCGGGATCAATCCAATTCATGCGGAATTGCTTACCACTACGCTCCATCCGGGCACAACCTCGAACTGGGCGCCGCTCCGCCATTGGTTCTTCAGATCAGGTTTTGCTTTTAGCCTAATCTTCCGTAACGATAAAAAACCATTTTGGAATGAAACCTTCGCTGATCATTCGCTTTCCTGCTCCTTCGGTCTTCGCCGTAGGTGGTCTATTCCTCGCTCTCATCAACCTCGGGTGTAAGCCCAACGGCGGTGCGTCCGGCGGCCCTCCCGGTGGAGGCGGCGGCAGGACTGTCCAGGTGATCTCCCAGGTCGCGGAAACCCGGGATATCACCGAGTCCATCCGACTCGTCGGCAGCCTGTCCGCCAACGAGCGGGTTGAAGTCACTACCGAAATCGCCGGCATTCTTGAAGAAATCCATTTTGAGGAAGGCCAATCCGTTCAAAAAGGGGACCTCCTTGCAAAAATCAATACCGCTAAGCTCGACGCTCAAATCCGCGAAACTGAAGCCGAATACAATCTCGCCCGTCAGAATTTTGAACGCGGAAAATCCCTTGTTCAGGACAATGTCATTTCCCAGGAGGAATTCGACCAGCGGGAGAGCCGTTATCGAAATTTCGAAGCCATGCTCAACCTGCGGCGCGAACAGCGGGAAGACGCCCTGATCCGGGCACCGTTCGATGGCGTCCTCGGCGAGCGCCAAGTCAGCCCCGGGCAATTTATGTCCCCCGGCCAACCGATCACCCGCCTCGTCGACATCACCCCCCTCAAGGCTGAATTCCGAGTCCCCGAGCGGTTCATCGGGCAGCTTTCCGTGGGCCAATCCATTGATATTTCCGTCACCTCCTATCCTGACGAATTCTTTCCTGGTACTGTCTACTTTATGGCACCAGAAGTCGACCGCAACACCCGGACTCTTCTCGTCAAGGCCCGCCTCCCCAGCGACGAGCAGCGCCTGAAACCCGGCATGTTCGGCAACCTCCTGCTCAACCTCAGTGTTCGGGAAAATGCCATCGTCGTCCCTGAATCGTCCATCTTCTTCCAGGGAGATCAGACCTTCCTTTATGTCTTCCAGGAGGATGGGACGGCTGGTCTACGCCCCGTCTCCACCGGAAAGCGCCTTCCCGGCGCGGTCGAGATCCAATCCGGCATCGCTCCGGGTGAACGCGTCATCGCCGAGGGCCACCCGCAAAAGCTTTATCCCGGCGTTTCCCTGATCGAAGCCGACTCCGAGTCCTTTAACGAGCCCACCACCAAAGTCATCGAATCCGACGCCGTCCAGGGATGAAGATCTCCGAACTGAGTATCAAGCGGCCTGTCCTCGCCACGATGATGAGCGCGGCCATCGTCCTTTTCGGCCTCGCCGGGCTCAACAACCTTCCCATCCGGGAACTTCCGGATATCGATCCCCCGGTCGTTTCCGTCACCACCGTCTATCCGGGGGCCAATGCCCGCGTCGTCGAGACCGAGGTGACCGAGAAAATTGAAGAGGTCATCGCTGGCATCGAGGGCATAAAAAAAATCACCAGCAACAGCCGCCAACAAGTCAGCAACGTCACCATCGAATTTGAGCTCGCGCGGGATATCGATCTCGCCGCCCAGGATGTCCGCGATCGCGTCTCCCGCGTGCGAGGAAACCTTCCCGATGAAATCAACGAATCCGTCGTCGCGAAACAGGACGCCGACGCCCGCCCCATGCTCTGGGTCGCCATGTTCAGCGAGGAACGCTCCACCCCCGAATTAACCCGCCTCGCCGAAGACCGTCTCAAAGAACCCCTTCAGACCGTTAACGGCGTCAGCCAGATCTTCCTCGGCGGTCAGAAGCGCTTTGCCATTCGCATCCTCCTCGATCCCGAAAAAATGGCCGCCCGCGAGGTCACTGTTATCGACGTTCAAACCGCCCTCCAGACCCAGAACGTCGACCTCCCCTCCGGTCGGGTCGAGAACCTCGACCGCGAACTCACCATCTTTACCCGGGGGGACCTTCGCAGCGCCGATGAATTCAACCGCCTCATCGTTCGCGAAAACAACCTCGGGATCATCCGCCTCGAGGATATCGGTGAGGCCGTTATCGGCGTCGAAGACCAGCGCGGAATCGCCCGCTACAACAGCCAGCCCGCCGTCGGGCTCGGCGTTGTCCGGCAGTCCAAGGCCAATACCATCCAGGTCGCAAAAGGCGTAAAATCCGAACTCGACCGCCTTGCCCCCTCCCTGCCCGAGGACATCCAACTCTTTGTCGCTTACGATGAGTCCGTCTTTATCGAACAAGCGATTAACCAGGTCTGGCTCACCCTCGGCGTCGCCTTTATTCTCGTCGTCCTCGTTATCCTCCTCTTCCTCCGCAACCTCCGCACGACCTTCATTCCCTGTATCACCGTGCCAGTCTCCATTGTCGGGACTTTCTTCTTCATCTGGATCCTCGGCTATTCCATCAATATCCTCACGATGTTGGCCCTCGTCCTCGTCATCGGGATTGTTGTCGATGACTCCATCGTCGTCCTCGAAAATATTTACCGCCATATCGAGGAAGGCATGAAGCCCGTCGCCGCCGCCGCCCAGGGGATGAAGGAGATCACCTTCGCCGTTATCGCGACCACCGCTGCCCTCGTTTCCGTCTTCCTCCCCTTCACCTTCCTTCGCGACCAGGTCGGACGGCTCTTCGTCGAGTTCGCCGTCTCCCTAGCGCTCGCGGTCTGCGTCTCCAGTTTCGTCGCCCTCACCCTCACCCCCATGCTCTGCTCGAAAATCCTCCGTAAGCAGGATTCCGAAAAGAAGCCCTTCTTCATCTTCCGCGTCCTCGAGAGCCTCCTCAACGGGGTCAATGCCGCCTATACCTTCCTCCTCCGCAAGGCCCTCAAACCGATTCCCGCTGCCTGCATCCTCCTCGTCTGGGCCGTCTGCATCTGGGGCACGATCACCCTCTACCAATCCCTCCCCGAAACCGTTACCGTCGACGAGGATAAATCCCGGATGTTCGGGATCTCCTTTTCCCCCGAGGGAGCGACCCCGGAATACACCGACCGCATGCTCCGTCAAATGGAGTCCATCGTCTCGCAGCAACCGGAAACCGCCGGCTACTTCTCCGCCGTCGCCCTCCCCTTCTCCGGTGCCGGGGAGTCCAAGCAGGCCATCATTTTCGTCCGCTTTAAAGACCGCTCCGAGCGCGAGAGAAGCGCCCAGGAGATCATTCTCTACAGCCCCGACAGCATCTCCTCGCGCTTTAACCGGGAGGTCGAAGGTGCCTTTGCCATCGCCAGCCTGCCCAACAGCATTAGCCGGGGCTTCGGTCAGGACTTCCAGCTCAACCTTCTTAATAACGATCTCGACCGCCTCTACGAGGTCTCCGAGGACATCAAACGGAAAATTCAACAGGCCGGCATCGTCCCCTTCGTCCGCGGCGACTTTGAAATCAACCGCCCTGAACTCCGCGTCGATATCGATCGCGACCGGGCCGCCTCCCTCGGCGTCAGCATCCGGGATATCGCCCGCACCCTCCAGATTCAGTTCGGCGGGCTCGATGTTTCCACCATCAAAGAGGGCGGAAAAGAATACGAAGTCATCATCCAACTCGATCGACAGAATCGACTCACCCCCGAGGACATCGAGCGCCTCTACATCCGGGGTGAAGACGGGCGCGTCGTCAAGATGTCCAACCTCGTTAGCCTCAGCGAGGGTGCCGGGCCCAACCAGATCGGACGCGTCAACCGCTTCCGCTCCTCCACCCTCTCCGCCGCTTCCGGGAATAAACCCCTCGGCCAGGTGATCGAGGAGGTCGAAGCCGTCCTCGAAGAATCCCTCCCCGAGGACTTCCGCTACACCTTCGCCGGACAGGCCGAAACCCTTAAAGATACCGGAGCCGATTTTACCTTTGCCCTTATTTTTGCCCTCATCCTCATCTACATGGTCCTCGCCTCCCAGTTCGAGAGCTTTACCGACCCCCTCACCATCCTCTTCACCGTCCCCCTCTCCACCGTTGGCGCCCTCGGGGCCCTCTTCATCGCCGGGATGACCTTTCCCTTCCTCCCCGGCATGAACCTCAATATTTACAGCAAAATCGGCCTCTTCCTTCTCATCGGCCTTTCCGCCAAGAACGCCATCCTCATCGTCGAATTCGCCAACCAAAAACTCCTCGACGGCTTCAGCGCCGCCGAAGCTATCGTTGAAGCCGCCCGCATCCGCTTCCGGCCCATCATCATGACCAGCATCTCCACTGCCGCCGGCATGATCCCCCTCCTCATCGGATTCGGGGCCGGTGAAGAATCCCGACGCCCCCTCGGCGTCGTCGCCGTCTTCGGCCTCATGACCGGCCTTGCCCTCACCCTCTTTGTCGCCCCTGTCTTCTACATCCTCTTCGCCCGTCTCATGCTCCTCCTCTCCGGACAATCCAAACAGAAGAAAGAAGAGGAAAAAGCCTCCATCTTCGAGGAAATCGAATCCCAAACCTAACGCCTTCCCTCCCCCTCTCCATCCCCCTCTCCCTCTCCATCCCC
>CAYQKH010000065.1:0-7704 GCA_964417945.1 uncultured Opitutales bacterium | reverse complement strand
TCAGAAAACATCCGGCCTAAAATAGCCTGCCATGAGCAAGTGGAGCGAAGCGGAACGCGTCGACGGAGCGGTGCGGAGATGGCGAAGCAATGGCGGAGGCTGAGGGATTCGAACCCCCGAGACCCGCTAGGGCCTAACGGTTTTCAAGACCGCCGCATTCGTCCACTCTGCCAAGCCTCCCATCAGGCCCCTATCCGTCTACCATTTACCTTTAACCGTCAAACCGGAAAAAGCGGGCCCGCATTACCTCTACGTCTTCCCCACCTTCCCTCCCCGCAAAAATGCCCCCTCTCCGGGTTTTTCAATCGAATTCCCCGAATCACCGGCTTTACTGCCACTTCAAAGCCAAGTCGAGAGATGCAGGTATCCTTCTCAAGCGCCCCCCCCCGCCGAACCATTCGGGCCTTCTCGTCCGGTTGTTCATTTCGCTTGCGCTCTCTTGGTTGCCTCCTTGGCGCCTCTCTTTTCTTCTCCGGATGCCCTCGCCCGGATCAAAAACCTTCCGACCAAACGCGGGACACCGTCATCGATATTGGCATCGGGGCCGAACCCCGGGACCTCGATCCGCACCTCGTCACCGGCCTCCCCGACTTTCAAGTGATGCTTGCTCTCTTCGAGGGTCTCGTGCGCTCCGGCCCCCGCGATGAGGTCGCCGTCGTCCCCGGCGTCGCAGAAGCATGGACCGTTTCCGAAAACGGTCACCGCTACCAGTTCAAGCTGCGGGAGGATGCCGCCTGGTCCAACGGAGACCCTCTCGTCGCAGACCATTTTCTCTTCAGCATTCAGCGGGTGCTCAATCCCCGCCTTGGAAGCCCACACGCCAAATGGCTCTACCCCATCACCGGTGCGCGCGCTTACCACAACGGCGAAAACACCGATTTCGCAACCGTCGGCGTCGCCGCCCTTTCACCCCACCGGCTCGAGATTCCCCTCGACCAGCCGATCCCGTTCTTTCTCGAATTGCTCAAGCACCCCGCCTTTTACCCCGTTCACCCCGACACCATCCGCAGTGCCGGCGCCGGGGAAAACGCCACCAGCGGTTGGACCCTCCCCGGGACGTTTGTCGGCAACGGACCCTACCGCCTCCTCGATTGGAAGCCCGGGCAATTCATCGATGTTGCAGCCAATCCCCACTACTCCGGCTTTGAGCCCGTTCGACACGACCGCCTGCGCTTCCACCCCATCGATAACGCCAATACCGAAGAACTGGGTTTCCGGCGGGGGCAACTGGAAATCACCGATGAGGTCCCCTTCAATAAGCGGGAAACCTACCGCCTTTCCGGAGATCCGGCTTACCGGGAATACCCCGTCCTCGCCACCACCTACCTCGTCTTCAATACCTCCCACCCCGTCCTCGCTGATCCACGCGTTCGAAGGGCGCTCTCCCTCGCCATCGACCGGCGATCCATCACCGAGGATATCGTCCTCACCGGAACGCCCGCCAGCGGCTTCGTGCCGGAAGCCATCCCCGGCTACGATACCCAGCCTTACCTTGGGCAAAATGTCGAGGAGGCGCAGCGCCTCCTCACCGAGGCCGGATACCCCGGCGGCGACGGCTTTCCCGTCCTCGATTACCACCTGAGCAACTCCGACACCTCCCGCGAAATCGCCGAAGCCATCCAGAATATGTGGGATCGCCAACTCGGGATCCGCGTGCGGCTTGTTTCCAGCGAGTTCAAGGTCTACCTCAACCGCCTCAATGAAGGGAATTTTCAAATCGGCTACCTCGCCTGGTTCGCCGACTTTGTCGACCCCTTCGCCTTCCTTAATATGATGCGTTCCGACGGCGCCAGTAACCGCAGCCGCTGGGCCGATCCCCGCTACGATAAGCTCCTCCTCGATTCCTTCATCACTTCCACCGTCGAGCATCGCTTCACCCGCCTCAAGGAGGCGGAATCCATTTTAATTGAAGCCGCTCCTATCGCCCCCATTTATTGGATGAATGCCGTCCGCCTCGTCCACCCCGATCTCGAAGGCTGGGAATCCAGGCTGATGGACCTGCACCCCTATCAATACCTTTCCCTTCCCGGAAATTCCCCGTGAACCCGCCCCTCCGTTTCCCTATCATGATTCCTCGCAGTACCCTCCTCATCACCCTCCTCGCCCTCGCCTCCTCCGGATGCGGCAACCGCGAGCGTCCCGCCGATTCCGCCGTCGAGCAGGGGATCCTGATCTGGTCCAACGGAGCCGAGCCGGTCGGCCTCGATCCCCATGTCGTTACCGGCGTTATCGAGAACCGCATCATTTCCACTCTCCTCGAGGGCCTCATCTCCTACCATCCGAAAGACGACAACATCCCGGAGCCCGGCGTCGCCGAGTCCTGGTCCTCCAACGAAGACGCCTCCGTCTGGACCTTCAACCTCCGCCCCGATGCCCGCTGGTCCAACGGGGATTCGGTTACCGCTTCCGATTTTGTCTACTCTTGGAACCGCATGCTCGAACCCACCTTCGGGGCCAAATATGCGGAAATGCTCTACGTCCTCAAAAATGCCGAGGCCTTCCATAAGGGCCAGATCGTTGAGTTCTCCGAGGTTGGGGTTCAGGCGCTCGATGACCAGACCCTGAAGGTCACCCTTGAGGGCCCCGCCCCGCACTTCCCGCTCATGCTCAAGCATTATTCCTTCTTCCCCGTCCACCCACCCACCATCGAGAAGTTTGGCGGCATGACTAAATTAGCCAGCAACTGGACTCGGGAAGAATATGTCGGGAACGGTCCCTTCAATCTCGCCGAGTGGACCCCCAACCAGCTCGTCCGCGTCGTTAAAAGCGACTCCTACTGGGATCATCAGACCGTCCGCCTCAACGAGGTTCATTTCCGTCCAATCGATAACCTCAATACCGAGGAGGCCGCCTTCCGCTCCCAGGAAGTCCACCTCACCAGCAGCGTCCCCCCATCCAAAATCCAGGGCTACCTCAACGCGGAGGACCCCGCCCTGCGGATCGACCCCTACCTCGGCATTTATTACTACCGCTTTAATCTGTCCCGTCCCCCGCTCGACAACCGCCTTGTGCGCAAGGCACTATCACTGGCCATCGACCGGGAGCAGATCGTCGAAACCATCACCCGCGGAGGGCAGGTCCCCGCCACCGGATTCACCCCGCCCGGCATGAAAGCCTACCAGAGCCCCGGCGATATCCGCTACAACCCGGACGAGGCCAAACGCCTCCTCTCCGAAGCCGGATACCCCGACGGCGACGGATTCCCCGAAGTCGAGATCCTTTACAATACCCTCGAAGCCCACCGCGATGTCGCCGAGGCCATCCAGAGCATGTGGAGCGAATCCCTCGGCATCAACGTCCGCCTCGTGAACCAAGAGTGGAAGGTCTACATCCCCACCATGCAGAACCTTGAATATGACATTGCCCGGGCCGGTTGGATCGGCGATTTCATCGACCCGATCACTTTCCTCTCCATGTGGACCACCGGCAATGGCAACAACAATACCGGCTGGTCCTCCCCCAGGTATGATGAATTGATCCGACGGATCCAGCGGACCGGCGATCCGGAAACTCGCAAGCGCCTTCTCCTTGAAGCGGAATCCCTCATGCTCTCCGAGCATATTGTCGCCCCCATCTATTGGTACAGCCGGATCTACCTTATCGATCCACGCGTCAAAGGCTGGTCTCCAAAGCTCCTCGACAACCATCCCATAAAATTCGTTTATTTGGATTCGGGTTCCTGATCGATTGTGCCAGGAGTCCTCCGGCTCATGTTCAGGTTTATCGCGTTCCGTTTTCTGCAGGCCATTCCTGTCCTGCTCGTCATCATTACCCTGACTTTCTTTATGGCGAGGTTGGCCCCCGGTGGCCCCTTCGATCAGGAACGCAACGTCGACCCCGCGATCAAGGCCGCGATGGAGGCCCAATACGGCCTCGATGATCCCCTCCTCGTTCAGTATGCGCGCTACCTCTGGGGCACCTTGCCCAAAAAGTTCGCCCCATCAAAGCTCTTCCAACCCGGGGGAGGCGTCGACCTCGAGGCCGCTTTCGGTATGAATTTTGGTCCCTCTTTCAGCTCTCCGGGGCGCTCCGTCGGAGATATCATGGCTGATAAAATCCCCGTCTCCCTCGAGTTGGGCGCCATCGCCCTCGTCATCGCCCTCTGTCTCGGCATCCCCGTCGGTATGCTCGCCGGTCTCAAGCAGAATACCACTCTCGATTACGTCCCCATGACCGCCGCCATGGTCGGGATCTGTCTCCCTACCTTCGTCGTCGGCCCCCTCCTCGTTCTCCTTTTCGGGATCCAGCTCCAATGGTTCGATGTCTTCGGATGGAACGATCCCCGCGACCGGGTCCTTCCCGCCCTCACCCTCGGGCTCGCCTACACCGCCTATATCGCCCGCCTCACCCGGGGGGGCATGCTCGAAATCCTTTCCCAGGATTTTATCCGCACCGCCCGCGCCAAGGGGGCTTCCGAGTCTTCCGTTGTCCTCAGGCATGCCCTCAAAGGCGGCCTCGCCCCCGCCGTTTCCTTCCTCGGCCCCGCCTTCGCCGGTCTCCTCTCCGGTTCCTTTGTCGTTGAGAATATCTTCACCATCCCCGGCCTCGGCCGCGCCTTCGTCGAAAGCGCTACCAACCGCGATTACACCCTCGTCATGGGCACCGTCATTTTCTACGCCTCCCTCCTCGTTCTTATGAACCTTCTCGTCGACGTCCTCCAGGTCCTCCTCAACCCGCGCCTGAAATTTCAATAGCCGATGCCCCGCTGGAAAGCACAACTCAGCCCAGACCCCGGAAAATTGCCCGCCCCCCCTCCCTCCGAACTTGAGGAAGCCCATTCTCTCTGGCAGGACGCCTGGGGGCGCCTCCGGAAAAACAAGGCCGCCATGGCCGGCCTCGCCTTCTTCATTTTTATCCTCCTCTTCTCCCTCGGTGGGCCCTTTCTCACCCCTTACACCTTCGACGAGCAGGAACGCACCCTCGCCAATACCGCCCCGCTCGCCCTCATCCTTCAGGAAACCCGCTTCGCCGAGGACGGATCCATCGACCGCGACGACGGCTTTTCCAGCATCCACCAGGCCCGGAACTGGATCCGCCTCTACCATCCCGAGGTCGATCCCGAACCGTTCGAAAACCGCGTCCGCGCCGGTGAATCCGTCCGGATCGGCAACCGGGAGTTCTCCCGGTCCTCCCGACGTTACCTCCTCGGCACCGATAAACTCGGCCGGGACCTCCTCACCCGCAGCATGGTTGGCGGCAGGATCTCACTCGCCGTCGGCTTCCTCGCCACTCTCGTCTCCGTCATCATCGGCGTCCTCTACGGGTCCATCTCCGGCTACCTCGGCGGAAAGACCGATGCGATCATGATGCGCTTCGTCGATATCCTCTACGCCATGCCCTTTACCATTTTCGTCATCCTCCTCATGACTTTCTTCGGACGCTACTTGTGGCTCATGTTTCTCGCCATCGGTGCCGTCGAATGGCTCACCATGGCGCGAATCGTCCGGGGCCAGGTCGTCTCCCTCAAGAAACAGGAGTTTATCGAGGCCGCCATCGCCCTCGGACAAAAGCAGTCCGTTATCATCGCCCAGCACATTATCCCCAATGTCCTCGGCCCCGTTATTGTTTATGCCACCCTCACCATTCCCGCCGTCATCCTCCTCGAAAGTTTCCTCAGCTTTCTCGGCCTCGGCGTCCAGGCACCCATGGCCTCCTGGGGCATCCTTATCGATGACGGACGCAAAAGTATGGAGAATTTCCCGTGGCAGCTTATCTTTCCCGCTACCCTCTTCTCCCTCACCCTCCTTTCCATGAATTTCCTCGGCGACGGCCTTCGCGATGCCCTGGATCCTAAGGGTTCGCGGTGAAAAGGGTCCTTTTAGGCATTTTCCCCTATTTTTCCTTTACAAATTGAGATGCCCTGGGGTATTCTACTTAAGTGTCGGGTTTATCTCGTCCACTGTCAGCTCATGAAACACCTTCTATTCATAATCGTCAGCCTCGGCCTGTGCAGCTCCATCCTTTCCGCACAGTTCATTCTGGACTTTGACGACCCCACGATTCCCGTGGCTAATGGGGAAATTATCAATACGCAATATATTGCGAAATATGGCGTGGAAGTGGACTCCGTCTGGTCCCTGACCAATACCACTTCCCGGAATAAGCCCGCTGTTATTTTCGATAGCACCGATACTCCAGGGGATCCCACCGACGATAATGTTCCTACTGGTGGAGATACCGACCTGGAAACCCCCAATCCGGTCGGACACGCTTCCAATACTACCCCCCTGGAAAACGTCCTCATTGTCAGCGAAGACAACTTCAGCGGCCCCGGTGACAACGACTACCTCTCCCTCCCCGGCGGTGGCTATGCGGCAAAGAACCCGGATGATAATGCCGGTGGAGGAACCTTGAAGTTCACCTTTTTCACTCCTGCCACCTTGAGCTTTCTTGAAATCCTCGACATTGAGGAAGTAGGCGGGAGTTTCGTCGGCATCCAGACCGGAGGTAATCAACTGGTGCAAAGCCTCGCCGCCCCCGGTGACAGCTCTTACCAAAAAGTCGACTTTACCGATTGGGACTCGATTGAAGTTCTCTATGTCGACTTCGTCGGTTCGGGTGCGGTTGCTTCTTTGAGCTACACGCCCATCCCGGAACCGGGCACCATCGCCCTCGGCGGAATCGCTCTCCTTGCGGGCTACCTCGGGCTCCGCAAACGGCTTACCCTTCGCCGGAAGAAGGCGTAATTTACCCCGTCAGCGTCGGCATCTTCGGAACCGCCTCCAACAGCTTCCGCGTGTAAGGATCTTGCGGGTTGCGATAGATCGCCTCCGCAGTCCCCTGCTCTTTCAGGATTCCGTTTTCCAATACCAGAACCTCGTCGCTGACGAAACTCACCACCGCGAGATCGTGGGCGATGAAGAGGTAGGTCAACTCCAACGCTTCCTGAAGATCCATCAGCAAGTTGACGATCTGCGCTTGAACCGAGACATCAAGGGCGCTCACCGATTCATCACAAATGATCAACTCCGGCTCTACCGATAGGGCCCGGGCGATACTGATCCGCTGACGCTGCCCCCCGCTGAACTGATGTGGATAGCGACTGGCAAAGGACGGATTCAGGCCCACCCGGTCCAGCAATTTGCCCACCCGCTCCCGGCGGTCCCTCGATGACATCTCCGGAAAGTGGATCTTCAACGGTTCCTCGATAATCCCACCCACCGTCATCCGCGGGTCCAACGAATTGTAAGGATCCTGGAAGATGATCTGGATCTTTTTCCGGTAGGGGAAGAAGGCGCGCTCAGTCAGCCCGCTGATCGGTTTTCCCTCATAACAGATCATGCCGTCCGTCGGCTCGATGATCCGTGTAATTGCCTTTCCAATCGTGCTCTTTCCGCTCCCGCTCTCCCCCACCAACCCGACCGTCGTCCCGCGCTGAAGACGAAAACTCACGTCGTCCACCGCTTTCACCACGTTCCGCTTCCAGCCGAGCCCGCCGCCGCCGGATTCAAAATAGACACGGAGCCCCTCTACCTCGAGCAGTGGCGGTTCCTGCCTTGGATTATCCACCGCTCCCCCCTTCCCGTTTGCAACCCGTCTCCTCAAGCAACGCCTCGTGGTCGATTTCGGCCAGACGCTTCGCCGGGGAGCCAATGCGGGGGATACAATCGATCAACGCCCGGGTATAAGGGTGCTGCGGATGCCGCAGCACCGATTCCGTCGTCCCTTGTTCCACGACCTCCCCGCGAAAGAGGACCACCAAGT
>CAYQKH010000064.1:0-14719 GCA_964417945.1 uncultured Opitutales bacterium | reverse complement strand
GCCATCCGAACCGGCACAATTGCCCTGAACGCCGGATGGTACGCCCGGGCAAATAAATAAGCGAAGTTTACCCGTTCCAGGGAGGCCTTAATGAACGCCGTGTCCGCTTCCAGGGGAAACCCCACCGCCTCCAGCAGGTCCGCGCTGCCCGTCTGCGAGGTTGCTCCGCGGTTACCGTGCTTTAAGACCCGGATCCCCGCCGATGCCAGAACAAAACTCACCGTCGTGGAGATATTGAAGGCGCCGCTGCGGTCCCCTCCTGTCCCGACGAAATCGATGGCACCCTCCGCCAACTCCCGGATCCGTTCGCCCGGATCCCTTGCCCGCTTGAGGAAGGATTCCGCGAAACCTGCGATCTCCTCCGCCGTTTCCCCCTTTTCGTGCAGCGCCGTCAGAAAGACCCCCTTGGCCTCCGCATTCACCTCCTCCGAGGCAAGGGCCGACACCGCCGCATCGATTTCCTCGCGCTTCAGGCTTTTGCCCGCACGCAATCGGCCGGTCAGTTCACTTAAGGATGGTTCCATGTCGCATACGGGTCTGGCCCGGTTTCCGCCGAAAGGCAAAAGAATTTGCCACCCTCCCAGCTTGCCCTCCCCTTTCGGAGGAATCAACCTCGCCTCCATTGTGAAAATCGCTCCTTCATGGTTTTTCGGATTACTCTTTTTCGCCGCTCCCCTCCTCGAGGCGCAGACCGAAGCGGAGGCCGTCCCGGAGTTGTCCCCCGCCAACGCATTCATCCTCGGCCTCGTCGAGGGGATCTCCGAATTCCTTCCCATCAGCTCAACCGGTCACCTTATCCTCACCAACCGACTCCTCGGCCTTGACCGCGACGTCCAAGTCCTCGGAAAAAATGGCCAACCCCTCTGGAAAATTCCACCAACCGCTGACCAATCCGGCACCCCTTACACCTTCCGCGATGCCGTCAACGATTACATCATTGTCATCCAGGCCGGGGCCATCGCCGCGGTCGTCCTCCTCTACTGGCACCGCCTCTTCTCCATCCTCATGGGTATTGCCGGGCGCAACCGTGACGGGCTCCTCCTCGGCCGAAACCTCATCCTTTCTTTCCTTCCCGCCGTTTTTTTCGGCCTCCTCTTGGAGTCCTGGATTGAAGCTTGGCTCTTCGGCCCCCTCCCCGTCGTTTTCGCTCTCGCTGCCGGGGGTCTTCTCATGCTCCTGGTCGAAGCCCGCCGGAAACACGCTTCTCGCGACCCCAAAGGTGGCCCCGACCTGCACCAGCTTACCCCCCGCCAAGCTCTTATTATCGGGCTCCTCCAATGCGTTGCTCTCTGGCCCGGAACCAGCCGCTCCATGATGACCATCGTCGGAGGCTATGTCGTCGGCCTTTCTCCCGCCCGCGCGGCCGAATACAGCTTTCTTCTCGGCCTCATCACCCTCAGCGCCGCCGCCGCTTACAAGGCTCTCAAAGGCGGAGAGCTCATGCTCCAGGTCCTCGGTCCCCTGCCCGTCGCCCTCGGGTGTATCGTCGCCTGCATTTCCGCCGCGCTCGCCGTGCGCTGGCTCGTCCACTACTTGACTCGGCATGGCCTTGCCCTCTTCGCCTATTACCGCTTCGCCCTTGCCCTCACCGTCCTCCTCGGGCTCGTGGTTTTCGGTTGATTTTTACCGGAAAACATCCGATTGTTTCAAATTCGCCTGTTTACGTTCCACACCGTCTTCGAGCCTTGACGAAATCCTTTGTGTTCTTAATTTCCAGAGGTTCAACTTTAAGCCCTAAAACATTAATCCTCTTTTCTCATGGGACAACCCAAACGCAAGCATTCCAAGATGCGCAGCCGCAAACGCCGGGGCGCCAACCGCTTCAAGGCCCCGACGCTCGCGGTGGACCCGACCGATGATACCGTCTTCAAGCCCCACCGGGTGAATCCGAATAACGGGATGTATCGCGGTCGGCAGGTTCTGGATGTGGAACTCTAATTCTCGCTAGAATATCGGTTCGACCATGGACCCGGCCGCCACCCCAAGTGTGATCGCTTTGGATGCCATGGGGGGCGACCTGGGACCTTCAGAGGTGGCCGCCGGCCTCACCATCGCTCTCGACCGGCTTTCCCACGAAGAGTCCGTCACCCTTGTTGGGGATGAAGAAGTCCTCAAGCCCATCCTTCATAGTGCTGGTCTTTACTCCGACCCCCGCGTGCGCACGCACCACGCCAGCCAGATCATCGGCATGGACGAAAAACCCATCGTCGGCCTCAAACGCGGCAAGGATTCCTCCATGGTCCGCGCTATCGAGCTGGTCAAGGAAGGCATGGCCAAATCGGTTATCAGTCTCGGCAACACCGGTGCTCTGATGGCTGGCGGCACCCTCAAGCTCCGTCCTCTCGAAGGCATCGAGCGTCCTGCCCTCGCCTGTATCATGCCCAACCGGAGAGGCCATCTTGTCCTCTGTGACGCTGGCGCTAACCCCACCTCCCGCCCTGAGCATCTCGTCCACAACGCCATCCTCGCCTCCCATTATGCCGAGGCCGTTCTCAAAATCACCTCCCCACGGATCGGCCTCCTGACGATCGGCACTGAGGAAGGCAAGGGCACCGATCGTATCCAGGAAACCCACAACCACCTTAAGCTTCTTTCTGGGCTCCTCAACTACGCGGGACCCATCGAAGGCTTCCAGGTCTTCGAAGACCAGGTCGATGTTATCATCACCGACGGGTTCACCGGTAATATCCTCCTAAAGACCTGCGAAGGCCTCTACAAATTTATCAAGGAAGCCGTAAAAGAGGAGTTGCACCGGAACCCTCTTCGCCAACTCGGCGGCCTCCTCTCCGTCGGTGCCTACAAGGGGCTTCGGAGCCGCCTCGGACCCGAGCAATACGGCGCCGCCCGCCTCCTCGGTCTTCGCGGTCATGTCTTTAAAGCACACGGCTCCTCCAATCGACATGCCGTGGCGGGAGCCATCCGGATCGCCATTGATGTCGCACACCACGACATGACCGACATCATCCGAAATGAAATTGACCAGGCGAATACCGCCATGAATCCTTCGGATTTTCTTAAACAACCCGAAGCTGCCTCCGGCTCCGGGTAAACCTTCTTTTCGTTTGCTCATGACGCAATCCCTTTCGCCTTCGGTTATTCTGAAAGGCCTCGGCTCCTATGCTCCGGATACGGTTCTTACCAATGAAGCACTCTCCCGGAGAGTCGACACTTCCGATGAGTGGATCGTAACGCGGACCGGAATCCGGGAAAGGCGCATCGCCTCGGATCATCAGGCCTGTAGCGACCTCGGGGTATCCGCCGCTCAGCAAGCCCTCGACCATGCCCGCATCACCCCCGCAGAGGTCGATATGATTATTGTCGCGACGATTACGCCCGACATGCTCTTTCCCTCCACTGCCTGCATCATTCAGAAAAAGCTCGGGCTCACCCATATCCCCTGTCTCGACCTCGAAGCCGCCTGCACCGGCTTTATTTACGCCCTTGAGGTCGGCACCGCCCTTCTCCGCAGCAATCCACGCCTCAACCATATCCTCATTATCGGGGCTGAAAAGCTCTCCAGCTTTATCGATTGGGAGGACCGGTCCACCTGCGTCCTTTTCGGAGATGGCGCCGGTGCCGCCGTCCTCGCCCGGCATCCCGAACCCGCCGTCGGCGTCCTCGACACCCTCCTCGGTGCCGATGGCTCCAAACCGGAACTTCTCAACCTCCCCGGCGGCGGAAGCTCCCATCCCGCCTGCGCCGATACCGTCGCCCAAAAACAGCACTTCCTCCGCATGAATGGAAAGGAAGTTTTCAAGTTCGCCTCCCGCGTCATGGTTCAGGCCAGCCACGACATTCTTTCCCGAAACAATGTGAAAGTTTCGGATGTCGACCTCATTGTCCCCCACCAAGCGAACATCCGAATTATCGAAAATGCCTGCAAAAGTATGGGCATCCCCATGGATACCTTCTTCATCAACCTGGACCACTATGGAAACACCTCCGCCGCGTCCGTCCCCATCGCCCTCCATGAAGCCTTTTGCGCCGGGCGTTTCGGCCCCGGCAGCACCGTCCTTTGTGTCGCCTTTGGTGCCGGGTTGACCTGGGGTTCCGCCCTCCTAAAATGGCAATCCTGATCTATGCTTCGAGCAACCCCCATCGCAATTACCCTTCTCGCCCTCGCCGTCTTGGCCACCCCCTCCTACGCCCAGTGGTGGCGGGATCCCTTCGGGGTGAACCAGAAATACGGCGAACTCCCGCCCGGTCAACCCGCTACACCCGAGCAGGAACTAAACGCCCAATTCCTTTATGAGGATGGGGTCGCGAACATGGAGGCCGGCCGTTATTCCAAAGCCAAGAAGAAGTTCAACGAAATCGAGAAATATCTCGAGCGTACCGAAATCGCTCCGGATGCCCTCCTCATGAAGGCCCGCGTCCTGCGCGAGCAGAAAAACTTTAACAAGGCTTTTCAAGCCGCACAGCGCGTCATTATCCGTTACCCGGACTACCCCGGCTTCAACCAGGTCATCCGCACCCAGTTCGAGATCGCCACTGCCATGCTCGAGGGCGAGAAAGGGAAAATCCTTAAGGTCATTCCCCGCATCAATAATTTCACCCGGGCCCGGCGCTTCTTCGAGATCATCATCCGCAATGCTCCCTTCTCCGATTATGCCGCAATGTCCCTCATGAATATCTCCATGGTTTCCGAGCAGATCGGCGAGGAGGAATATGCCATCGACGCACTCGACCGCCTCATTAATTTCTACCCCGGTTCGATGTTTGGCCCCGACGCCTACTACATGATGGGCGAAGTCTACGCCAGCCTCGTCGATGGGCCCTTCTATGACCAGAGCTCTACCGAGGAAGCCATCAGTTATTTCGAGGATTTCCTCATCCTCTTTCCCGATAATCCTCGAAACGAAGAAGCTGAGGATGGGGTCGTCCGCATGTACGAGGTCTTTGCTCAAAGCAAATTTCTTCTCGGCGAATTTTACTACCGCTATCGCAACAACACCACCGCCGCCCTCGTCTATTACAACGAGACGATTACCGTCGCACCCACCTCCGATTCCGCTATCGATGCGCAAAAACGGATCGAGCGCATACGCGACGGTAAACCACCCCCACGCAGGGGAATCGGTCTCGCCCAATTCTGGAACTTCCGCAGAGGCGACGATAATCAGCGCGACGCCGACCTTATCCGCCGGGAACAGGAAGAGTTGGACGAGGCCGAAGAAACCGAGGTCATTCCCGCCGTCCCGCCTCCCCAGGGCTGACCGCCAACCTGTTTGATGAAGGCTTCGTCCCAGCCCTTAACCCTTCTTCTCGTCGGCGGCCTTTTCCTGTTCTCCGCCTGCTCCGCCTACAAGATGGGCACCGCCG
The DNA here is from genome assembly GCA_964417945.1 of uncultured Opitutales bacterium. Taxonomy (GTDB): domain Bacteria; phylum Verrucomicrobiota; class Verrucomicrobiia; order Opitutales; family JABSRG01; genus CAYQKH01. Next base: position 9,397 of record CAYQKH010000064.1, on the reverse strand, counting down.
GGAGTCCCGGGTTTCAGACTATCTTTATTGAATCCGTTCAAAACGAAACCGACGCCCCTCAGGCGGTCGTGCCCTTTACCAACGCCCTCAACGAGGCCTTCATCGCCGACGGCCGGGTTCTTCCCGCCCCCTTTCCCGAGGATGCCGACGCCATCCTTTCCGTCCGACTCGTCCGCTATGAGCGCATCCTCGGTGCGGCCGACCCGCGCGATACCGCCCTCGGAGAATCCTTCTACACCGTGCTGACCGGTCGCGCTACCCTCACCGGAAAATCAGATAAGGTCTATTTCCAGGACCGGCCCTTCCGGGTCGAATCCGCCGTCCTCGTCCGCGAAGACCTCGTTCAGGCGGATTACCAGAACATCCCCGTCATTTCTCGGCAGCTCGCCGAAAAAATTGTGCGTTCCGTCGTCAATACCTGGTAAGCGCTCCTTCATGGCCCCTCCTTTTCCCTATAGTGTCGCTCCCTCCATTCTCGCCGGGCGGCATGCCCGGCTCGCCGAGAGCCTCGCGGAAATTTCCGGCGCCGGCGCCCAATGGGTTCACCTCGATATAATGGACGGCCACTTCGTCCCCAACCTGACCTTCGGCCCGGAGACCGTTAAAGACCTCCGACGCAACGCCCCGCCCTCCCTCTTTTTCGACGTTCACCTCATGCTCGATAACCCGCATCGCTATATCGATGCCTTTGCCGATGCCGGTGCCAACCTCATCAGCATCCACGTTGAACCCGAGGGCAAGGAATACCGGGTGGCGTCCACCCTTAAGGAGATCCACAACCGGAACTGTCAGGCCGGTATCGTCCTCAATCCCGACACTCCCGTAGAGCGCGCCAGGCCTTTCCTCAACACCGTCGACCTCGTCCTCGTCATGACGGTTCAGCCCGGGTTCGGCGGCCAGGCCTTCCGCGAGGATTGCCTCGCCAAACTCGACTCCTTGAAACAGTGGCGCTCCCGGGAGAAGCTCCCGTTCCGGATCGAGGTGGATGGGGGGGTCGACAAGGAGACCGGAACCCGCTGCCGCGAACACGGCGCCGATACCTTCGTCGCTGGAACCGCCTTTTTTCGCGCTCCCGATCGCGCCGCCTTCATCCGGGAACTCCAGCAACCGCCCTCCACGGCGGGATGAGCCACGGAACATTTCTCTCCGCAAACCCGTCAGTACTTTCTCTCTTCATGCGTCTTTTTCAAAACCATGTTCCGGTCCTATCCCAGCTTTTGTCTTGTTCTCAGCGTCGTCCTTTCAGTCGCCGCCATCGCTCGGCCTACCCCGGCAGTGGAAATGACGTCCGACCTCGTTCTCCTCGATCTTGAGAAATTCCAGGAATTACCTTTCCGCATCTATTACCCCCATGAGCCGGGCCGCTACCCGGCGATAATTTACTCTCACAGGCGCGGGGGCGACCAGTCCAGCTGCGAAGCGATGAGCCGCCATTGGGCTCAGGAAGGCTTCATCTGCATTGTCCCCTCCCATCAGGATCCGCTCCCTGAGCGCCTCAAAGACCCACGGTTTTACGCCGACATCCCCAACTCGACGGCCACTCAAGCCATTCTCAAGCGCATCGAGGATATCCGCTTTATCCTCGATTCCCTCGAGGATATCGCCAGCTCCACCCTCCCCGATGGGGTCCGCATCGATACCGCTCGCATCGGTCTCGTCGGGGCCGACTGGGGTGCCCAGGTCGCCCAGCTCATGGGAGGGGCTGCACTGGTTCATGCCTTTTCCAATGAGACCGTCTCTTTTCGCGAGGAACGGATCGATGCATTCCTCCTCCTCGAACCCCCACCCGATTCCAAACCCTTTAAACGCACCCAGGGCTCCTGGAGCAATTTCAACCGGCCTCTCATGGTCGTCGCCGGAGTAAACTGTTCTCCCCGCACCGTAGAAGAATTACAGGGATTCCTGACCGCCAGTCCCGGTGGGAACAAGTCCTTCCTCCATATCCAGGCGGAGAAAGGATCTCCTGCCAAAACAAACCTCACCGGCCCCGCCTCCCCTCAGTCGCCCTTCCCCGTCTTGTCCTTTCAACCGGAGTCCCGGCCCTCACCCGCCAATCCCGCTTTCGATGTCCTTTCCCGGAACACCCTCTGCTTCTGGAAAGCCTTCCTCGAAGGGGATCGTTTCCAGTTCCAACGCCTCCAGACCGGCAATATCGAAATCCAGGGTCTTCCGGTTTCCTACCACTTCCACAAGTAGGCCCGGCCCGCTCCAATCCTTCCTAGCGGTCCTCCGGAAAACGATAAAGGAGATCGTCCGGGCGGGCATATCCTAGCCGCTCACGAACCACTCGCTCGAGGAATGCCGGATCCGCTTCCAGCTTGCTCAGGTAGACCTCTTTCAGCCGGATATCCGTCTTTAACTGCTCCAGCTGCGCTTCATATCCCGAAACCTTGCTCTCAAACCGTTGCAGCTCACGGTGCGTCTGCTGGAGGGCCACCGCAAATCCGCCAACCACCCCGGCCAGAATCAATCCCAGCGCGGATAAAACCATACGTTGCAAGCCGGTGCGCTTCATAAACGGGTAAATGCCTTATCATGAATAACTTGCAATGGAAAGCGAAAACCTGTAGGCAGATCCTCTTTTCCTACCGCTTTCATGTATCAAGAGTTTTTCGACTTTCGGGAAATGCCTTTCCATATTACCCCGAACCCGAAGTTCCTCTATTTGAGCCCGACTCACTATGAGGCGCTCCAGCATTTGCGCTACGGGATCGAGGAGCGAAAGGGGTTTATTGTCGTGACCGGCGAGGTCGGCTGTGGAAAAACCACCATCTGCCGCAACCTCCTGAACGAGCTGGAGTCCGCCGAAGGTTACGAGACCGCCCTCATCCTTAATCCCCGGATTACGGAATACGAACTCCTCACCATGCTCCTCAGCGAGCTCGGCGAGGAAATCTCCGACCGAGAGAATCAGAACGATCTCATGACCCGGGTGAATCGCGTCCTCCTCGACCGCATTGCCCGAAATCGCGAAATTATTCTCATTATCGATGAGGCCCAAAACCTCTCCTTCGAGGTCATGGAGCAACTGCGTCTGCTCTCCAATCTCGAGACCGACGAGCAGAAACTCCTGCAGATTATCCTCCTCGGACAACCCGAGCTGAAACAGATGCTCAACGAGAAACGACTCCGGCAGTTCCGCCAAAGGGTGCTCGTCTACTACGATCTCACCCCGCTGAACCTGACCGAAACCCAACAATACGTACAGCACCGCATCACCTCCGCGGGTAGTAATGGCCGCCCCACCTTTACTCCGCGGGCTTACCGCAAACTTTTTAAGAACAGCAAGGGCATTCCCCGGGTCATCAACAATATCTGTGATAAAGCCCTCCTCTCCGCTTACATCCGGCGCTCCGATCAGGTCAACTGGTGGGATATGCGCCGCGCAGTCAAAGACTTGAATCGGATCCGATAATGCCTTTGACTCTTCCTGCTTCTCAGATCTCGCGATGAGTTTAATCAACGACGCCCTCAAGAAGGCTCAAAAAGAGCGGGCCCAGCAACAGGCCGGCGATCGGCGTTCCCTGCTTCAGGAGGCATCCGCAACAACAGCCCGTTCCGGCTCAACCCATCCCCATACCCGGAGCGCCGCCCCCAGCCTGCCCTGGTTCAAGCTCCTCTTCGGTCTCATCATTGCCGGTTCCACCCTTGCCAGCGCCATTGCCTTTATGATTTTCCTCTTTGTGCAGGTTCAGTCCGGCGATTCCGGACCCGTTCCCCCTTCCGCCAACCCTCCGCGGGAACCTGCCGGCGTTACGATTGTCATGACTCCTCAGGGTAACAGTTCGTCTCCAATTTCTGAAAAGGACAATCTGGAGATCAATCCTGTGCTATTATCCAAAGACTCCCTCGCCGCCAACCTGGACAGCGCCCCCAACCTGTCCACACGTAAGGTCCCCGGAACCGGGGAAAAACCGGTTTCCGAGGCACCCGCAGAAGCATCTGCACCCCCGCCACCCTCCGATCCCGATAGCCCGTCCCCGGAGCCTCCTGCGATCCCTACCACCCCGCAAAACCCCGCCGCGGAAATGCCACCTGCGGTCAACCCGCCCATCGATCCTGCACTCGTTGGCAGTCCAAAAGCCCCCGTGCCCGCCTCCTTTTCGACTCCCTCTCCCCAACCTTCCACCGAGGATCGTCAGCAGATCGAGGATTATATTCGCAATGCCAACGTCACCGGCGTTAGACTATCGGGTCCCGATAGTAAAGTAGTCCTTAACAACCGTGTTTACCGATTGAAGGAACAGGTCCTCGACCTTGACCTCCACCTCATGATTGTTGGGATTCAGAAAAGCCTGATCACTTTTGAAGATGAGTATGGATCCAGATACACCAAGCGATTCTAACGACGGCGAAAAAAAATCCGTCCGATTGCGGCTGAATCGCAAGGCACCCCGCCCCGTAGAGGAGGAGGCCGCCCCGAGCGTATCGAATCCCTCGGAATCCGACGCCGCGCCCACCGGAGAAACCCGGAGGCCCATGCGCATGCGCCTCAACCGGAAGGAGGAAGAAGGAGACGATGAAGCCCAACCGTCGCCCACTGCCGACGAGCCCGAATCCGACCCCGCGCAGGCGGTCGAGTCCCCCTTCGGCGACGATGACTTCGAGGATTTTGACGGCCCGGAAATCGCCCCTCCCCCGGAGGAGCCCGCCTCCACCGAAGAGCCCCCACCCCCCGAAACCTCCACTTCCGCTCCTCCCACCCGTTTCAGGTTGAAAACTAGAAAGGCCGGCGAATCCGAAGACGATTCCGTCGAAGTCGCCCGCACGCGCAAGGGGAGCCCCCCGCCGATCCAGACCTCTCAATCCGGAGGAGACGATGAAGGTTGGGACGGCGCCCCCGAATCCCAACTCACACCGCCTTCCGGTTCAGGTGGGGACGAAGACGCCGAGTCCAGAACAAAATCCGGGCTGCGCCTGAAATCCAAAGAGCCTGTCGGCGGAGAAATGGCGCCTCCCGAAGGAACCTCTCACGGCACCCTTACCCCTTTCGAGCGCGACCAGGATCTCGTCGGCCCGAATACCCCCCCGCCCCTTCCCAAAAAACTGAAGAAAGGAAAGGCGCCCAAAAAACCGACAAAGGCCTCTGGAAAGCCGCAAAAGTCCAAGTCCCACCCGCCAGCCCCACCAGAGTCCGATTCCAATGACGCTGAGGTGCGAACCGAAAAAGCCCAAAGCGCCGCTGGCCGGATCGTCCTCTTTTGCGGTCTCCTCTTCATTTTCGGCCTCCTCGGCCTTGGCATCATGATGGTCCTTGGCCTCGGGCCGTTCGATCATTCCGAAGACCCCGATACGCCACCCGTCGTCGCCGACACCGACAACGGCACCTCCGAAAACCAGGACTCCGCCACCGGTTCAAACCCCATCCAAACCACCCTCACCAATATCGATGGCGCCAACCGCAATAATGAGGAAGTCGATGCCATCGTCGCCGGAGATCCCACAATCGAGGATTCCTCCAGCGAGAGCTCCGCTTCCGAAGAAGCACCTGCCGAAACCGTCCTCAATGAGGATGGTCAGGTCGTCGTAAAAATTGATAGCGCGGATTCCGACCCCGGCCAGGGAATCGTTGAGGGCGATACCCCCGTCACCGTCTCCTCCACCAATTCGAAACCCATCGAGGAAGAGGAGGCCCCAAGCGTTAAGCCAATCCCCGAGATCCAGTCTTGGATCAACAACATGCGGATCAACGGCTCGAATACCAACCGCCAGACCATCATCTACAATAACAACCTCTACGAAAAAGGCGGATTTGTGGATTTTCAGAGAGGCATCAAGTTCCTCGGCATCCGGAATAACTTTGTCTATTTCACGGATACCCGCGGCGCCGTCTACCGCCGGGAATTATAGCCCAGTCCGCGGCCCGATCAGCAATCCCAGCGGAAGGCTCAGGACCGAAACCGTCAGGATCAACAGGATCAGCCCCTGCGCAAAGCGCAACCGGTGGGCCTCCGCCAGTCCCTGGCTCGTGCAGTAGCCGGTCCAGATCCAGAGGACCCCGAATACCGGCAGAATCGGCCGCAGCCCGTCAAGGAAGCCTTCCCCCCAAGTGAGGATGATCAAAGGGAACCAGAGCAGGAGCGATAAGATCAACGGCATGGCCCCCCAAGCCAGCGCCACCCGGATATCCCGCACGTGACCCTCACCACGAAATAAAAGCCGCCCCAATTTCCAGGCCACGAGTCCGCCCAGCACGACCAGGCCCCATCCCATCAACGGCCCAAGCAACAGGATCCAGGAAAGGACCCCGCCCGCACCATCCGCATCCCGAGGATAAAGCAGCGGCGCGTTCGCCACCTGGGCCATCCCCATCAGCGCACCGATCAACAGCCATCCACCCTCACGCCGGACATCCAACAACACCCGGATGGTTTCGCGGGGATGAATCAATACCCGCCACCAGGCCTGCTTTGCCTTTCGCCGTAATTCCTGATTCAACGTCTGGACCATTCCTCAAAAGTTGCCTGTCCGAAGGAGTATCCTCCATCCCATCCCATTAGCTCAAGCGAATCCAATCCTTTTTCACCCGATTCGATAATGCTGACAACAAAGGAAGTCATCCAGCGCCTCGGGGTAACCGCACAAACCCTCTCCACCGCGGAAAAAGACTTCCTCGACCGCAAAGGTTACCTGCCCCTGCACGATGTCCTTACCCCTGATTTGCTCGAATTATTCCGCGCCCGAATTGAAGCCATCCTTGCGGAAGAAGGTGATCGGGCCGGCACCGAGTTCAGCCAGCAACCCGATACCCTTCGCCGACTCCAGGTTCGGGTCCGCCACACCACGGATCGAGAATCCGGGATGCCGCAAAAAGTTCTTCAAGTGCGGGCTGCGCATAAAATTTCCGGAGCCCAGCAGGTCCACGGCGATCGGTTCGGTCGGGGTATTCATAAAAAAAGGATTCCGGGATTAATCGCCTCGCTTCCCGGGCGCCGACACCGGATCCCGCGGGGGCCGAACCTCTGTCAGCAACGCGTAGGCATCCGGTCGACGATCGTTCAGCATATCGTCTCGGAAAACGAAATCCCCCGGGCGGGTGAACCAATGGGCGAGCCGGGGCGCATCCAGGTCCACCGTCGCGCAGGCGATTCCCGGGTGCCGCCCCGCATCCGCGTGGATCGTCCCGTCCGGCCCGATAATGCTGCTCCGTCCGATCAGCATACCCGGGCGCCACGCGCGGTCCGCGGGACATCCGAAGCAAACCGGCACGTGGTGAATGCCGTTGTGGATCGCCGGGCTCTTCAGGAGGACGTCCATGAACTCTCCACCCCATCCTCCCATCACATGCGGCCAGAAAAGGATTTCCGCTCCCGCCAGAGTCAGGCAACGCGCACTCTCCGGAAAGGAATTATCATGGCAGATCTGGATCCCGACCCGGGCCCCCTTAATTGTAAATACCGGCCACTCCCGCCCCGGAACCACCCCCAGCTCGCGCTCCTTCTCCGTGCAGTGCACCTTCTCGTAGCCGCCGAGTAGCTCCCCCGTCTCGCTTAGCACCAGCGCCACGTTACGCAACTTTCCCTCCCGCACCGCATGCACCGGCGCGATGACCCCCATCCCGTATTTTCGCGCCAGCGGGCCAAAGCGCTCCTTCACCGCACCCTCCGCATCCGCCGCCCACTCCATCACTTCCTCCGGCTCTGGGGAAACCCCAACTGTATTGAACGTCTCACCAAGACAGGCGATGTCCGCCCCGCCCTCACCCGCCATCACCAACCACCGCTCCGCCTCCGCGAAATTCACCTCGATCCGCTCACGCCACCCCACCGCAGGCAAGTCCCACGGCATCTGCACCGCTGCGATTTTTATAGGCTGTTTCATTTCTCAGGGGGTTTGGGGTTCGTAAAGCGTCAGGCGTTGATCCTCCTCCACCATGAGGACCCGGTCCCCTCCCGGCAAGGTCGCGCTTTCCGCCATTTCCGTCGCAAACCAAGAGGCCGCACCGTCCAGCCCCAGAATACAGAGATGTCCACGCGTCGCCAACAGCCAGCCGCCCTCCTCGCGGGTGGACACCGCCAGGATCGGTTCACCTGCCGTAAAGCTTCCCGCGTATTCCCCGGAAGCCAGGTCGTAAAACCAGAGAAACCCTTCCACGCCGCCGATCGCCGCGACTGCACGTCCCTCCCACCGGCCCATCGTCGCCGCCCGGAGGCAGTGCCCCCCTTCGCGCTTCCAAGCCCAGTCACCCCGCTGCAGGTCATAAACCCCGCAGCCCAGCTCCGTCGCCGCGAATAGCCCGCCACCCTTCAAGACCCCCTCCGGCAGGCGCTCGAATGCCAAGGAAGCCCCATTTAGGAAGGGAACCACCCTGCGCAACGGGCGGAACATCGGCTGGAGAACTCCTCCAAAGTCCAGGTGTTCACCGCTTGGCTCAAATCCCCAGCCGCCCTCGTATTCGAAGATTCCGTGGTTCCAACCACAGCGCGCGATCAGTTTGCCCTCCCTCCCGTCCTCTTTCGGAAGCGGCAGAAGGTCCTGAATCCACGACCCATCCGCCCAGCTGTGCCCGAGCAGCTCCCCTTCCGGCGAAAGAAAAAGGAGAATCGCGTAACCACCAACCACCAATGCGCCCCGGCCCGAGGCGTCGCGATTCCAGACCGCCGCGCTGTTCGCCAAGTTATACCAGCCGCTAAAGGGCCGACCCTTCCCGTAAAAGGCCTCCCCCAGCTCCAGGGTCTTTCGCAATTGGCCGTCTCCCTCGAAAAGGTGCAGGTCTCCTCCGATCACCCCCGCACAGAGCACTGGCGGGCCGTCCACGTCCAGCGGTTGCAGGGAGAGATGGGTCACCGGCTTTTCGACTTCCTGCCGCCAGAGCTCCTCCAGTTGCTCGTTCAAGACCCGGATTTCCGGATAGGCCGTCGCGATCGCGATCTCACGCTTCCCGTCCCCGTTCAAATCCCCCCAAACCACGTGTTCGATCCGGGAGGGAATGGACTTTTGGGTGGAAACAATCACCTCGTGTAGCACCAGCGAACGCCCCTCCGGAGGCCGGGGAATCCGGATCTTAATCTGTTCCGGCGATCGTCCACCCAAGGCCACCCGGTAGCGCTCCATCCGGTTCTCCATGTCCCGATAACGGCGATAAAAACGATCCGCTACCTTCTCGATCGCGAGGGCTTCCCGCTCCCCGCCATCGCCGATCACCTCAACCTCGATTCCTTCCGGGAGCGGCTGAAAGCTCAACAACGTCGGATCTTCCAGGGTGTCTCCCAGCAGCTCCAGCGTGTGCAGCGGTTCCGGCTCATCAAGGTCCAACCTGATCGTTGTCATCTCCGCCTCCGGCCAGAGGTTCCAGTGCTCCCGCAACTCCGGGAGGATTCCATCGATCAATTGCAGACTGAAGCCGTCCGAGGGCTCCGGGTCCGCCGCGACCCGAAGGTTGCGCAGACGCCGCGCA
>CAYQKH010000063.1:0-14739 GCA_964417945.1 uncultured Opitutales bacterium | reverse complement strand
GCAGCAGGTCCCCCGGCGTTCCCAGGCTCAAGGCCTTACTGTCCTCCAGTTGGAAGAAGGACTGGATGCGTGAGAAGGCGGTTTCCATTTCACCGGCCCGCCGCATCGTTTCGATCAGGTTCCATTCCGCCTCCCAGCGCAGCCCCGGCGCGACGATCGTCCCGAGCCCGGTCTGGTTGAGCAGCGCGGCCGCCTCCTCCAGCTGTCCCGACTTGATGCGCGCCATCACTGATTGATAGAGGACGGTTTCGGCTCGAAAAGGATCCTCAATTTCCGGGAGAACTGCTTCGTAGGCCTGAGCCGCCGTTTCAAAATCCCGATTCTTAAAATAGGCGTCTCCCTGGAGGATACCGGTTTCCACCTGTTCCGGGCCGGCGGGGAGGAGGGTGCGCAAGCGCGAAAAAGTATCCGCCGCCACCCGGTATTCCCCCGCTTCCCACGCCAGCAGGGCCAGCATCCGCAGCCCCTCCGCAGCGTAGGAGGACCCCGGGAATTCCGCCAGCAGACGGTTGAAGACCACCCGCGCCGCCTCCGTTTGACCCGTCTCTTGGAGCAGGATCCCCCGCGTGAAAAGCAGCTCCGCCGCGAGGTCGTGATTGGGCTGTTCCGCCAGGGTGTCGGAAATAAATTGGATCAGGGGCGTTTCCAGACCCGCTTCCACCGCGTCCTCCAGCAGGAAACGTAAGGCCGCCTCTCGGTAGTCCCGGTTTTCCCCGAAACGGAGCAGCCACTCCAGCGAGCGGCGACCACTGCCCCCGTTTTCTCGATCGATCAAGGCGGAAAGGAGGTAAAGTTGGTCCAGCTGGTCCTCATTTTCCGGTAGCGTTGTCTCGATCTGTTCTCTTAAAACCCTCAGTGCCTCTTCTCCCCGGCCAAGTCCCGCGAGGGAGACCGCGAGTTCCTGGGCATATTGAACCGCCAAACGACTGTTCCGGTTTTCGTCCAAGAGGATCTCAAGATCGCGCACGAGGGATTCGCCCGGACCTTCTCGAAGTAGGAGATTCCGCTGGATCAACGACTCCGCCACCCGCCTCTGGAATGAGGAGCCCGCCAACGAGCGAGCCTGCTGAAACGCCTTCGAGGCCTCCATAAAGCGGCCCTCAGTTTCTGCCAGCAAACCTTTCAAAGTAAAAAACCAGCCCGGATCTCCGTTCTCCAGGATCTCGGGATCCACTTCCCCGAGGAATTCAATCGCCTCCGGGATCTCCCCCTTCAGGTAGGCGACGATCCCCTCACGCAAGGCGAAGGCGGAGGAGAAGGAGGACGCAAGCCCTTCGCGCTTTACCGATTCGAGCACCTGGTCCGCCTTCCCGGTATCCCCTTCCCCGATCGCCGCGGTAACCCGCGCCAGTTGCAGGCGCCGCACCAGAGCGGGGTCCAAACCGGGCCTCGCCAGCAGTTCGTCGAGCAAACCACCGGCCAGCGGAAGGCCGCTTTCCAAGGCCCGGACAGCAGCTTCTACTTTCCAGCGGAGGTCCAGCTCCGCCTCCAACGTCGGATCCCCACCCGTGATCAGGGGTGCCGACGGATCCGCCAAACAAGTAACCTTCGTGAGACCGGCCAGCGCACAGCACCCGAGGAGGAAGAGGACTTGACCTCCCTTCAATCGGAACCGGTTTGCAGAATAAACCATGGCTTCTTGGACCCGACAACGCCTTCCGCGTTCAACGCTCCGATTTCGGGTTTAATTGTTGGGTTACTTGCTTCATGTAAGGTTACCGAACTTCAACTGTAAAAAAAAAAGCGGGTTGTAATACTTAGAAAAGTGTCTTTATTCGGACCGTTTTGACAATTTTAAATCCCTTGTTATGAAGCACCTGTATGCTGCTGCCAATTCGGATCCGAGGGAAGCCCGTTCCCCCATCACGCCGGATTCCGTAAAGAAACTTACCACCCTCGGCATGAGCGTCGTCGCCGAATCCGGTCTCGCCTCGAAATCCGGTTTTTCCGATGAAGACCTTCGGGAGGCGGGAGCCGAGATCGCCACCGGCCCAGAAGCAGTGAAAAACGCCGAAATTGTGGTGCGCATCCAGAAGCCCACGCCGGAGGCGATTGCCGACATGAGCGAAGGCACCCTCCACCTCAGCTTTCTCGACCCCTTTAACGAAAAATCGCTCCTCGATGACCTCGCCCGGGCCGGAATCAGCGCCGTCAGCATGGAGATGATCCCCCGCTCCACCATCGCCCAGAAGATGGATGCACTCAGCTCACAGGCCAACCTCGCCGGTTATTTTGCCGTTATAAAGGCCGCTGAAATCCTCGGGAAAGTCCTTCCCATGATGATGACCGCTGCGGGCACAATCGCCCCAGCCAAGGTTTTCGTTATCGGTGTCGGCGTGGCCGGGCTTCAGGCCATCGCAACCGCCAAGCGCTTGGGTGCCCAGGTCGAAGCCTTTGATACCCGTCCCATCGTGGAGGAACAGGTCAAATCCCTCGGCGCAAAATTTCTCAAGATCGACCTCGGGGAAACCGGCCAGACCGATCAAGGTTACGCCAAGGAGCTCACCCCGGAGCAGATCCGGATCCAGAAGGAGGGAATGAAGAAGGCCTGTGCCCAAGCTGACATTGTTATTACCACTGCCAAGCTTTTCGGGCGGCCCGCCCCCACCCTCCTTGATGCCGACATGGTCGCCGCGATGCACCGCGGCTCCGTCATCGTCGATCTCGCCGTCGAGACCGGCGGCAACGTTGAGGGCTCCGTTCTCCATGAAATTTCTGAATCTGAAAATGGGGTCCGCATCATTGGCCTTGGCAACCTCGAAGGCCGGGTTCCCAAGGACTCCAGCTCTATGCTAGCCGCCAATTTCGCCAGCTTCCTTGAGCATTTCTGGGATAAGGATAGTGGCGCCCTCCGGCTTGATCCCGAAAACGAACTCCTCAAGGGCTGCCTCATCACCCACCACGGTTCCATCGTCCACGAGAAATTTAAAGGATGAGCCCCTTGCCACCCCTTCTTTGCAACTCACCACTCGCTTCTCGCCACCCGCAATTCGCAACCTTTTCAAAATGGACCTCATTACCCTCCTCTTCATCTTCACGCTCGCTGTCTTCCTCGGCTTTGAGCTGATTTCCAAGGTACCTTCTCAGCTGCACACCCCGTTGATGTCCGGTTCGAATGCCATATCCGGCATTACGATCGTCGGCGCCCTCGTCCTCAGCGGAATCGGGGATAATTCCCTCGCCCAGTGGCTCGGCTTTGGTGCCCTTGTCCTCGCCACAATTAATGTTATCGGAGGTTACCTCGTCACCGATCGCATGCTCGGCATGTTCAAGAAGAAGGGAGAGACCAAGTGAACCTCTCCGAGATCCAAAACCTCGCCTACATAGTCGCCGCTGTCCTCTTCATCTTCGGCATCAAGATGCTCGGGTCGGCCACTACGGCCCGTAAGGGAAACCTTATCTCCTCGGTCGGCATGCTCCTCGCCGTTGTCGCCACGCTTGTTGATCAGGATATCCTATCCTTCCAATGGATCGTCATCGGTCTTGTCATCGGCGCTTCAATCGGCGTCCTTGCCGCCCGATTTGTCAAAATGACCGGTATGCCCGAACTGGTTGCTCTCCTCAACGGCTTCGGGGGTGCCGCCAGCCTCCTCGTCGGCTGGGCGGAGGTTGCCGGCGATGGGAACGGCGCCGCACCCTTCACCGCCGCCGTCGTCTTCCTCGCGATGTTCATCGGGGGCCTCACCTTTACCGGTAGCCTTGTCGCATGGGGGAAACTCTCCGGGAAGCTCAGCGGCAGCCCCATGACCTTTGCCGGGCAGAAACCCATTAACGCCACCTTCATTCTCGGCACCTTTGCCCTCGGCATCGCTTTCACCTTCCTCGCGGGAGAGCCCGTCGGCCCCACCCTTCTCTACGCCTTCCTCGGCCTTTCCCTCCTTCTCGGCATCCTCCTCGTCATCCCCATCGGAGGGGGCGACATGCCCGTCGTCATCTCCCTTCTAAACAGTATGTCCGGGCTCGCCGCCTGTGCCGCCGGGTTTGTCCTCCAAAACAACGTCCTCATCGTGGCCGGATCCCTCGTCGGTGCCAGCGGCCTCATCCTCACCGTTATCATGTGCAAGGCCATGAACCGGACCCTCATCAACGTCGTTCTCGGAGGATTCGGCGGCTCGGGTGCCGCCGCGAAAGAACTCGAGGGCGAGATGAAGCCAATGAGTGTCGAGGACGCCTATTTTGTCCTCGAGGCTGCCAACAAAGTCCTTTTCATCCCGGGTTACGGTATGGCCGTCGCCCAGGCCCAGCACGTCGTCCGCGAACTTGCCGACCATCTCGAGACAAATGGCTGTGAAATCGGCTACGCCATCCACCCCGTTGCCGGGCGAATGCCTGGCCATATGAACGTCCTCCTCGCCGAGGCCGACGTCCCCTACGAGCAGCTCCTCGAAATGGAGACCGCCAACGCCCAGCTCCCCCTCACCGATGTCGCCATCGTCATCGGCGCCAACGACGTCGTCAACCCTGCGGCCGCCGAAGACCCCGGCTCTCCCATTTACGGCATGCCTATTATCAATGCCCACCACGCCCGCACCGTTTTCTGCCTCAAGCGCGGTCAGGGCACCGGCTTCTCCGGCCTCCAAAATCAGCTCTTTGGCATGGACAATACCCGCATGATCTATGGCGACGCCAAATCCACCATCGGCGGCCTCGTCAACGAGTTCAAAAACTCCTGATCCATACTTGCTTTACGGGCCTGCTGCTCCCCAAAGCCTTCGTGGACACCTCCTGAACCTGCCTTATCCGCGTTTCCGTTGCTGATCCGCAGTCCCCTCCCACCCCGGAAAAACAGAGACGGTCTCGACCGAGATCAACTCATCCGCAACAATCGTCGATTCGATCACTTGGAGGTCTTCCTCGCTTGTCCGCTTGAGTAGAACAAAGATTTCGACTGGAGGGCCTCCGTGAATCCCGTGGAAGGGTAGCCGGTTAACCAACTCGCTCGCTCAAATCTTTCAGCTTCTCTTCTTCCGGCGGCGACGGATCTCGAAGAATACCGCCCCGAGGGCGAGGAGGATCCCGCCGAGGATCGTCCCGGGTTCCGGCACCGGAACCAGCTCGTCACCCAGAAAGGCGGCAGGATAGAGGCCGGGTGCCTTCCCCGCCGGATTGCGGAAATAAACCTGGCCGAGCTGGCCTCCCGTCAGGCCGGCGGAGGAGAAGAGAACTTGATCAGTCCCGCCCCCGTTCACGAGGTCGCCCGACCAGTTCTCGATAATCAGGCGGTCGCCGCCGTTCCAGGCGAGGCTTGAGCTTTTGCTGAATTGGATAATGCTGTTCCCGCTTCCGAGATCGATCGTGGATTCGGCGCTGAGGGTGAGAGTATCGACGATCTCGTCAAAGCCGTTGGTGTTCCAGGTCCCGCCCGCCAGCTCCATTGCCGTGTTGTTGTCGATCTGGTTATCGGCACCGTTGATCAGGCTGCCCTCGTTAATCAAAAGACTGTTTGCCTGGAGGTTGTTCAGATTCGTGCCGAGGGTGACATCGCCGCTGCCCGTCTTCTCGAAGGTGCCGACCCCAGTGAGACTCGAGTTGGCGTTTGGTGCGGTCAGCTCTTGGCTGCCGCTCGCATCCATCGTGATGTTGGGATCGTTGGAGAGCAGCGGCTCATCCACGCTCAGGTCGCCGTCCTGCACCACAAGGGTTCCCGCGCTGGCGGGGAACCCTCCCTGAAGGCGGGTGTTGGCGTCCAGCTCGGTCGTTCCGCTGTTGATCGTCAAAATCCCTTCATTCGTCAGGCTGACCGTTCCGTCAAAATTTACCGGTGTGCTGGATTCCACGCTGATCGTCGCGATGGAACCGCTGCCATCCACTGCGAAGGTATCCTCAACACCAAGGTCGAAGGAATTTCCCGTTCCTCCCGAAGCGGTCAGGTCGATATTCAAGGCGCCGCCGTTCGAGACGTCGAGGGTGGCCGGGTTGCCCGCCGTCCCCGTCGTTTCAAAAGTGGCTGCCGGGTTCAGGTTGACCGTTCCGCCGGATACCAAAATGCCTGAATTTGCGTCTACAACAAAATCGTCCGCCGCGGTCACCGTCATTGTGCCTCCGGTGTTCACCAGGTTGGCGGAGCCGGAGCCGTTCCCGAGGAAAAAGTCGTCGCCGCCCGTCAAAGTCGTCGTCCCCCCCGCGTTCGTCAGCCTCACCCCACCCTGCAGGTTGATATCGTTGCCTCCCGTGATCGCGACATTGAGCACTCCCCCGCTGTTCGTCGTGATATCGCTCGTGCCAAGCAGGTTTTCCCCGGCCACGTCCGCCCCAAAGGTCAGGGCGTTCGCCTCGCTGACCGAAACCGTCCCGGCATTCACCGTCAAGCCACCGGAAAAATCCGTATCATTTCCGCCAAGGGTCAGCACTCCCGTGCCTTCCTTGACGAGGCCACCGGCGCCTCCGAGATCTCCCGATAGTGTGGCGTTGATCCCGCTCTCCACCGTCAGGGTCCGGTCCCCCGCGGCAAGAGTCCCCGCGCCCGATAAGGTCAGGTTGCGGCCCTCGTCGTTCCCGATCGTGAGATTGTCACCGAGGGTGTAGGACTCATTCAACACCCGGTCCGCCCCGTTCGCCGCGATCGTGCCGCCGTTCAGGTTCAGGGCTCCGCTTCCGAGGGCGTTGTCGTTCCCCAGGAGCACCGTTCCGCTCGTTTGCGTGTAGCCGCCGCTAAAGGTGTTGTTGTCGTTGAATTCCACAATCCCCATCCCCTTTACAAGGACGGATCCGCCTTCCGTGACCTGGCTGTCCACCACCGTCGTCCCCGAGCCGTCGAAAGTCAGCTGGTTGCCGCCCGTCCGCAGGTCGAAGCCGGCGTTGCTGTCGTCAAAAGTTAAGGTCCCCGACGAGTTGTTCTGGATGAGGAGGTCGTCTTGCAGGATCACTTCGCGGTCGATCCGCGGGGCCGTCCCGCCCACCGTCGTCAGCGTCGCCTGCGCGCCGCTGTTGTTGAAAAAAAGTTCGTGGTTGTTGTTGTTCGAACTGATGTCAAAAGCGACAGTGTTGTCGATGAGCAGCGCCCCGAGCGTGATGTCCGTCCGAAGGTCGATCCCGTCCGCTGCGAGGTTCGCGTCCAAGTCACTGATCAGCGCCTTCGCCCCGTTGAAATCCGGATCGTTCGAGACCGGGTTGCCGTCGATGTCTTCCCAGTTCTGGCTCCGGTTCCAGCGGGCGTTGCCCTGGTCGTTATTCCAGACCAGAAAGTCATCCAGCGTCGGCACCACCTCGAATAGACCCCCGCCGAGGTCCAGCAACTGCGCCCCACCGTAGCCTGTGAATTCAATGTTGTCGAGGAGGCTGCCCCCCAGGCTCGAGGCGGTCACCTGCAGGCGGTTGTTCCCGTTCCCCGCGATGTCGCCCGCCCAGTTGTCAATCGTCAGCGTTCCGCCGTTCCGGGTCGCATCGTCGAAGGTCAGAAATCCACCAGCCGTATTCAGGTAGTTCAAGTTCGAGTCGGAGTCGAGAATCAGGGTGTCAAAGGTGTCGGCAAACCCTTCCGTCTGCAGGGTTCCGCCATCCAGGCGGACGTCCATCAGGTCGTCGAAGACATTGTCCGCCCCCAACGCGACCACCCCACCAGTGATGTTCAATTCACCCGTGAAGGTGTTTGCCCCTGAAAACGTCATCGTCCCCGTGCCCTCCTTGATGAAATTGCCGGTCCCCGCCATCGAGCCGGAAAACGTGGTGTCCACGTTGGTTCCGCCCGCTGTCAGGTTGCCGCTGCCGAGGTCCACATCGCCCGCCCCCGCCAGCGAGCCGATTGTGTCGCTGAATCCGAAGAGGTCGTAGAGCGCCCCCGTATTCACCGTCACCCCGACCGTGTCCACAAAGCGGTTCCCCGCGTCGGAGTAGCGGATCGTCGCACCGACATCCACGGTCACATCGCCAGTGAAGGAGTTCGGGGATGCTACCACGACCACCCCGTCACCCGTGTAAGTAATGTCCCCGCTGCCCGATACGTTTCCATCCATCCGCAGGGTCGCGCCCGCGTCCGCACCAAAGCTCGCACCGGAGGTTCCCACATCCACCGCGCCGTCAATCTCGTTGATTCCCGCGGCGGACCACAGCGAGGCCTTCCCCGCCGCACCCGACCCGGAGACTGTGTAGCTCTCCCCGCCGCCAACCGTGATTCCCCCCGCAAATTCCAATGTGCCCCCGTCCTCGACGACCGTGTCGCTTCCCGTGCCCCCCAAGGCCCCGGAATTCTCTATCCGCAGCGTTCCCTCGCTCACCGTAGTCAGGCCGCCATACGTATTGCTTTGTGTGAGGGTCGTCGTTCCCGTCCCCGTCTGGACCACTTCTCCCGCGTTGGAGATCACCCGGTCCACCGTAATCTGGTCCTGCGCGTTGAACGTCAACGTATCCCCTCCCCCGTCGAGGCTGCCGCCCGAGGCCAGAGTCAGCGCACCGGATACCGATCCGATTGTCGCATCTCCGCCAAGGCTGATGTCCCCCGTCCAGTTGTTGTTTCCCGAAAGGTTCGCCAGCGCTCCCTGTCCGCTCGATCCCGTCCCCGAAAGCTCCAGCGATTCTCCGGATGCGGTCGTGATCCCTCCGACCAAACTCAGCGTTCCCCCGCTTTCCACCAGCGTGTCCCCGCTCGTCGCCCCAAGGCCCGTGTTGTTTTCCACCTGGAGGATCCCTCCGCTGACCGTCGTCGTGCCGCTGTAAGTGTTGCTTTGCGTAAGCACCACCGTCCCCGTCTCCGTCTTCTCGAGGTTGCCGCTCCCGCTCAAGACGCCATCCAGCCGGATCGTTCCCAAATTGCGTAGCTCCAGGTCGTTCGCGTTCAGGTTCAGGTTTCCGTTGATATCCAGCTCCTGCGAAACCAGGTTCTGGATCACCCCGTTGTCCGTGAAAGCGATGTTCGCGTCGATCTGGTGGTCCGCGTTGCCGTTGGGATTATTCAGGACGCTGATGTAAACCTTCTCCGTAGCGTCCGAGCCGTTCGCATCATACTCCAGCGTGATCGTCTGGCCGCCATCGGTCAGAGTATAGCTCGAACTCCCCGAAAAGATCAGCGCACTCGCCAGGATTCCCGTCTGGTCCACCTCCACGGTTTGCGCTGTCTGTGTGCCCGCGAAAGCGTCCGTAAAAGCAATCGTCGAGTAATCCGTCGGCACCGAGTCCTGGTCCCAGTTCAAACCCGTGCTCCAAAGGGTGTCCCCGTCCTCGTTATCCCAGTAAAAGCTGTTGCTTCCCCCCGTCGCCGTAATCGTGAGATTGCGCAGTTCATGGACCTCAGTTGAGCCTCCTGTCGAACCCGCAAAGCCGATTCGCAACTGCTCAGGCCGATCAAAGTCCGATAGGTCCGTTGTAAAAAGCGTCGTCTCCGGAGCCGTGAACCCAAATTGCACCGCCACCGTCAGCAAGTTGTTCTCGTCCAGGGTTAATTCCATCCTCCGGAATTGGTTTGCATCCTGGTCCGGCCGTACCGTCAGCCCGTTGAATGCCAAATTTTGCGTCGTCGAATTCAACCCTGTGATCGGGTCCAGTGTCCCATCCCCATAGTTCAGGCCGCCCGTTCCCGCCAGGTAAAAATAGTCATTCCCTCCTGCACCCGCCGGGCCCCGAACCGCAACCTGGTTTTGGTTCGCCGTCAAGGCCGAGCCCCCGCCTGTGTCTGGCAGGTCAAACGGGCTTGTCGGGTTCGACGCATTCCATCCACCCGTCCGCCCTTCGTCGTCCTCCGAGAAATTCCCCCAGACGTCCAACCCAACGCCGACATAAGCCCCAGATAACCCGTCTATCGCCGTCTTCTGCGCATAACCCAGCGACCCACCCGAGGCACCCGGGTCAAAGGCCTGCTGCGCGTCCCACAGGAAGACCGTCATCCCGTCCGCGCCGTTTCCTTCCCAGATCGCGAAATCGAACGAGATCGAAATTTCATTCGCCGCCGACGGGATCGGCGTGTCCAGAGCCACCGCGTTCGCCTGAAATCCGGAGTCCCCCGTCAGCCGCAACCAGCCGTTCCCCACGGAGTCGATCGTCGAATTGCCAAACTCCGGATCCGAGGCCGTCGGTGCTGCCCCCGCCGTCAAGCGCGGGCCAGGAGCCGAATCCCCCTGCACGAAACTCCACCCCGCCGCCGTAGTGCCCTTGAAGGTCTCTTCGAAGATGAATTGCCCCCACCCGGAACTCCAGGACAGCAAGAACATCCCAAGGATCCCTGCCGGGCGGTGGAGCCTTCTTACAATTGGGTGAACTGGTCGGGCGCGTTTCAAATGTGATAGAAGTGTGCTTATCGCTTTATCGGCCTTTTCCAAAAAACCTATACCGGAAAAACCCCTTATTTTTCCGCTTCGATCCAAACCGAAAACAACGCCTCCGTCCATGGGGTCTGGTGACTCCCAGGATCTTCACGTAGCAGCATATTGATAATCGATAATTGATTGAACACAACCGACTTACACTTCTCTGTATTCATTATTCGTAGACGTTTATATGAGAAGATAGCTGTAAGGCTTAAACCCTGATTTACGATCATCTTTTCCATTATGGAGACGCTTTACGCTCTCCTTACACCTGCGCGAAAAAGGCTGTTCTCCGATAGAGGGATTTCCTAGCGTCCTCCCCATGCAGCAAAAGGAAGCATTGAACGTGGGCGTGACCGGGCTTGGGGCCATGGGATGCAAGCACGCCCTCGATATTTTGAACCAGAGGGTGCCCGGCCTTCAGCTTGCCGCTGTCGCCGACGCCGTTCCCGGACGGGCGGCGGAATTCGCGGCAGATTGGCCCGGGCTGAAGGCCTTCGAGGACACCCGCGCGATGATCGAATCGGAGAAGATCGGCGGTCTGATCATTGCCACGCCCCACTTCAGCCACACCGAGGTGGGGGTCCTGGCTCTCGAGGCCGGCCTGCACGTCATGGTCGAAAAGCCGATCTCCGTCCACAAGGCCGACTGCCTGACCCTCGAAGCGGCCTACCGAAAGGCCGGGGACCGCGTCTTCGCTGCCATGTTCAACATGCGCAAGGACCCGAAGTTCGTAAAGATCAAGCAGCTCATCGACTCCGGAGCGCTTGGCAGGATCAACCGTGTCTCCTGGATCGTTACGGACTGGTTCCGCACCGAGGCCTACTACCGTTCCGGGGACTGGCGGGCCACCTGGGCCGGCGAGGGCGGCGGGGTCCTCCTCAACCAGTGTCCCCATCAGCTGGACCTCTGGCAGTGGTTCTTCGGAATGCCCCGGCAAATTCGCGGATTCTGCCGTTTCGGCCAATACCACGACATCGAGGTCGAGGACGAGGTGACCGCCTATCTCGAATACGACAACGGCATGACCGGCACCTTTATTACCACCACAGGGGAGGCTCCCGGCACCAACCGTCTGGAAATCGCCGGCGAACAGGGCCGCCTGCTCCTCGAGAATAATCGACTGCAGTTCATCCGGAATGAAGTGGCGACCCGTCATCATTGCCGTAAAGAACCGACCGGATTCCGCCGTCCCGATGTCTGGATTGCCGATATCCCCTTCCCCGAAAATCCTCACCAGCATCGCGATACCCTCATCGATTTCGCCGAGGTCTGCCTCCGCGGCGGCATCCCCGTCGCCCCGGCCGTAGAGGGAACGCACTCCGTCGAACTCGGCAATGCGATGCTCCTTTCCACCTGGGAGGACCGCACTATCGAGCTTCCCCTCGATGCCGACGCCTTTGCCGCCCAACTACAGAAACGCATTGAGTCCTCCCGCTTTCGCCCTTCAACCTGAATTCTATGAAAATCGAGCAAGTTGCGGTCATTCTCTATACCTTCCGGGATTTTGTGAAAACCCCTGCGGATTTTCAGGAGACCATCGAAAAGATCGCCGATATCGGTTACCGAGCCATCCAGGTCAGCGGGATGGCCCCCGATGTCCTCCCCCCCGAGGAAATTGCCCGCCGCTGCGGCGACCTCGGCCTTACGATCTGCGCCACCCACGAGGCGCCCGACCAGATCTTCCAGGATCCCTCCGGCGTCGCCCGGCGCCTCCATGCCCTCGGCACGACCTACACCGCCTACCCCTTTCCCACCGGCATCGACTTTTCCGATCCCGGAGCCGTCGATCGCTTCCTCGCGGATCTTCGAACCGCCACCGCGGCTCTTAAGGAGGAGGGAATCACCCTCTGCTACCATAATCATGCCCTTGAGTTCTTCCGTCCCGGCCCTGACAAGGTCACCATCTACCAGCGGATCTTTAAAGAAACCCCGATTCTGGCGGAACTCGACACCTACTGGGTCCAGGCCGGTGGCGCCAGCCCGCTGGACTGGGTCCGCCGCCTCCAGGGGAAAATCCCCCTTCTCCACCTCAAGGATATGCGAGTGGACGCGAAGCAACAGCAGCAGTTCGCCGAGATCGGAGCCGGAAATATCGACTTTGTTTCTATTCTGGAAGCGGCCGAGTCCGGCGGCTGCCAGTGGTTTATCGTCGAACAGGATAACTGCTACGACAAAACCCCCTTCGAATCCGCCGCCCTCAGCTTCACTTATATTAAAGACCGGCTCGCCTCCGAATAACTTGCGACCATGCCCCCTCCCTCCGAGCCCCGAGCCCGTCAACCTTCTAACCGCTTTGGCGGTCTCTTGGCCGTTGCCGCTATCCTCCTTTTCCTCGGAGCGGTCGGCACCCTCATTTTTTTTGGACTGCAAACTGGCGCAGAAAAACGGCAGGAAACCATTGCCCGTGTCGATTCCCTCGAAGACCTGATCGAAGCCTACCTTGAATCCCAGGGGGGCGTCGAAACCATCGAATCCACCAACAGCCTCCTCACCACCGGCACCTACTTCAAGAAATCCGACGGGCCACCGATCCCTTTCTCCATCATCAAGAAACGACCAGGCTCCATCCGGACCTTCTTCGATTTCCCCCTCATGACACAAACCCGGGTCTACGATGGCAAACAGGCGATCGAGCGCCTCTTCTCCAAGGAAACGGGGCGGTCCCAGGTGGCCTTCCTCGATGGCCCGCAACGGGAGAGCCTCATCCAGAACGGGATTTTCGACCATACCCTCGTCAGGGCACAGGAGGATTTGAACCTCCTCCGATTCCTCGGAACCACCCGCTTTCGCGACCGCACCCTCTACCGCGTGCAGGTCCTCGATGGCAACCCAACGCAGGAAATGCACATCTTCGTCGATCCCGCCACCCTCACCGATCCTTACCACCTCATCACTGATCGTGCCACCGGCGACCTCCAGGTCATCGCCTTCAGCAATTTCCGCCAGATCCGCGGCCTCAACCTCCCCCACATGATCGAGGCTTCCCGCAACGGCGAATTCTCCTGGAAAATGGAAATCAGCTCCATCCGAATTAATAGCGGCGTCTCCAATAGCGTCTTCACCTTCGAAGAAGAGGACTAGCGACAGGCCCAAACCGGAATCCCCAAAACCCGCTCCTCCACCACCCCCCAGATCTCCATCCCCGCCTCCGGTTCGACCCGCGTGGAACCGGTGAACGACCCGAAGGCCGGCAACACCAACGCTCCGCCCCGCCGAAAAAAGCAGGGGATCCGCAGCGACGGACCCCCGTCCTCCACCAATCGGACCGCCGGATGCAGGTGCCCGCAAAGGGTCGCAACGCCCGCGGGTTCTTCCGGCGGAAAGTGTTGAAAACGCAGTCCCCCCCATTCACAAACTGGAGCCGCTACCTCCAGCCCTTCCGGATCCGCATCTGCGAGAACGTGCCGGTCGTGGTTTCCCGGAACCAGCACACATTCCAGTTCGGGGTTCCCAGCCCGCCATTCCCTGAACAATCCCATCGGTCCCGCCTCCCCCGCCGCCGGACCATGAAAAAAATCACCGAGGACCAGGACCCGCCTGCACCGGTGCCTGCAGACCAGCGCGGAGATCCGCTCCAGGGAATCCAGGCTGTCCCCTTCCGGCACCGCGATCCCCCTCCGCCGGAATTCCGCGCTCTTTCCAAAGTGCAGATCCGCCAGGATCAACGTCCCCTCCGCCTCCCAGTAGACCGCCCGCTCCGGCAGAAGCATGAGAGGGATTCCTCCGTGATGGATCGTTCGGGTCGACATCGCCCTCAAACATCAGCCGCCTTCTCCAGCCGGGCCAACATTTTTTCGATGCGATCGATCCGCGTCTCCGAGGAGACGGATTCCCCGATCTGATCCGCCCAGAGGGGAAAAGCCAACGGGGTCAAGCGCTCCGTCGTGTGGATCCGCAGCTCCCGTTCTCCGATCAAACGAATCGCGGCCTCCAGACGACGGAACTCCAGCTGCTTTTCCAAGACTTCCCGGCGCGCCTGCTCCAGCAAAAGGTTTTCCGGGTCGTAGCGGGCGAAGACGTCGAAGAGCAGGCCGGAGGAGACTTGCACCTGGCGATTCGTCTTCCGCTCACCCGGGAAGCCCTGCTGCACCAGCCCCGCCACCCGGGCGATCTCCCGGAATTGCCGCCGGGCCAGTTCCGTTGCATTCAGGCAGTCGAGAAGATCCGGGACCAGTGATTCCTCCGAGAAGAGCTCCCGGAAGGTTTTCGGGTCGAGAGGTAGCGGGTCCTGACTGAGGAGGGAAAAGCCGTAGTCGTTCGGGGTTGCCCGGATCGATAGCGCACGGCTCCGCGTTAGGCGAAAGGCCACCAGGGCGGCTAGCCCTTCATGTACCAGCCGCCCCGCAAACGGAAAAAAACAGACATGCTGACCATTCCGGGTCTGCGTCGCCTCCACGAGGAAGTCCCCCCCTTCCGGAATCCTCGACCAACGGGACTGGATCTCCAGAAGGGGACGGGCCGCCACCAGCTCCGGCTCCTCCGGCCCGGCCTCCAACCCTCG
>CAYQKH010000062.1:0-15029 GCA_964417945.1 uncultured Opitutales bacterium | reverse complement strand
AAATCGGTCTGGCGGGTCAATTCCGGCCGGAAACGGAAATCCAGATAGAGGCGCTCTTCATCCAAGTCGAGTCCACTTTTAACTTTAATCGTGGGTTGCCCGGACGAATTAGTAGCAGCCAAACCCGCGAACTGATTGACCAGAAACTGCTCCTCCAGAACGCCTGCCAAACCAAGAATGGTAGGAGTGGTTCCATTGGTGAGGTATTGCAACGCCTCATCGGCAAACCCGAAAAGGTTACCCAGGCTGGTGCCGGCGCCAAGCAGGCTGTCCAGGCTGATGTCCAGCCCGGGAATTAAGGTATTGAGCCGGGAATCGGCAGAAAATGCCTGTCCGAACTCCCGGAATTTCATGAAAAGCTCAGCAATCCGGTTATCGAGGGCTCCATTTAAATCGAGGTCCAAGCCAACGGTGGGTTGACCTCCGCCAAAAAGAAAATCCGACCCAAAAACGAGGGTCGGACTTCCGATAGATTGAATGGATTCTGAGCCAACTGGCAGGACGAGGCGAGCTTGGAAGGATCCTTCCGCTGTAGTGGTAATGGCACTACCCGACAGGCCGTCCAGTTCTGCCTTGCTCAGGCTACCATCTCCGCCGTCGTCCACCAGAACGCCAATATGCCCTTCCTGAATTTCGAAGAATCCGATCGCCGTCGCGGATACATTCCCCAACACCGGCAGATTAAGGGTAAATCTATGTGAAAATTCATCTTCGCCGGCGCTGATTGAATAAGCGAATGAATCAAGATTCAGGAAAAAATCGCTCGCCGAGCCGGTGAGGAGATTCGTGCCGAAGGAAAATTTCAATTCAGCCGCCGTCGCTATATCGATCGTGTCCCCGCCGTCATCCGTAATATTCAGGCCGGAAAGTGCCGTTCCGGTATCGAGCAACTCCTCGCTTAATTTGCTGGCTGAAACCGATAGATCAAAGGTGAGCTCCCCCGTATTCGAATCATAATGACTACTGCCGACCGAGACATCAAACTGGGTTTGTTCTCCCGTTCCCGGGTCGGTCACCGTGGCATCCAATCCTTCAAGAAATGCCATGAAATCGCCGCCATCGGGGTCCGGTTGCGTCTGCGAATCCCAGTCGAATTCTGCGAGCCGGTTGACGAATCGATCGGCGAAAACAGCGTCGAAGTTCAAAAGCTCAGCCAGACCAGCAGTTCCCTCAATGCCGGATAAATCTTCCAGAAGGTTATCACTTTGATCTACCTGATCCACCAGGTTCTGTGTGCTTTCCAAGCCGGGCCGCAGGCTTTGTTCCCAGGCCGCCGAGTCGATCACGACGTTGTCGGCGGGTGCTCCGGATAGGAGTATCCGCGGTTCAAGTTGTTCAACTTCAAAGGGGGTCCGGGTAAATTCCCGGCGTTTTTTCCGGCGTTTTTTTTCCGCGCTTCGGCCAAATTGACCAAGTTTACATTTACCGAAAGGACGACCGATAATTTTCATAACTAATTGTAGAGTAAGAGATTAAAAGAGAAATTGGCGAGCAGTGCCAAACATGTAAGCAAATAGCTTAAGAGTAAGAGGTTTTTTGAGTTTGTCTGGCCGACAGAATTGGGGCAAGGGCCCTGGTGTAAAAAATGTGTCACGGGAAAGTGGCATCCCGTTCTTGAACATTTGCTCATCCAACCTCTGTATAAATCCAACTTGAAAACGAATTTAAATAGCGTGCGACAAACGATCTGGCTGTTCTTCGCGCTCCTTGCACTCTTGGGCCCGATTTTTTTCGATTTAGGAGGAGACCGTCTCACCTTTCCCGGTGAAATCGCGCTCGGTATCTTCCTCATGGCAGCCATCTTATGGATTTCCGAGGCAGTTCCGATCTGGTCGACCTCCCTCCTCGTTATCGGACTCCAAGTTATCCTTCTGTCGGACCAAAGCATCCTGTTGAACGATGCAAACAGAGGAACTTTTGAGCTCCGGAGTTTTCGGGAGTTTTACGCAAACCTCGCCCATCCGATCATCATTCTCTTTCTTGGTGGCTTCTTTCTCGCCGCGGCCGCCGTTAAATTCCGTTTGGATAAGAACCTCACCCGCTTACTCCTCGGATTTTTTGGCCGAAAACCTCAAAATGTCCTCCTTGGACTGCTCATTTGCACCGGCATCCTCTCGGCCTTCATGAGCAACACCGCGACTTCCGCGATGATGATTACCGTTCTGATCCCCATCATGGCGCAAATGAAGCCCAAGGATCCGTTGAAATTGGCTCTGGCTCTCGCCATCCCCTGTGGAGCGAATATCGGAGGTATCGCCACTCCGATCGGGACACCACCAAACGCCGTCGTTCTCGGGGCCCTGGCCAAGCAGGGAATCACGATCGGTTTCGCCCAATGGATGCTTTTGGCCGTCCCGATTGTTCTTGTCATGATTTTGATAACTTGGCGGCTGCTGATCGTTTTGTTCCCCACCGAATCCAAGCGGATCGAGATTGAGTTCGAGGGAGGATGGGATCGCTCTCCGCAGGCAATTCAAACCTATGTCATCTTCGGCATCACCATCCTCCTGTGGGTAACCGACAGTCTTCACGGCATTTCCTCCACCATCGTCGCCTTCTTTCCGATCGCCGCGATGTCTTTGCTGGGAATCGTTACCAAGGCCGATCTAAAGAAATTTTCCTGGGATGTCCTCTGGCTTGTAGCGGGTGGGATATCCCTCGGACTGACGATGAATTTCGAGGGAGGTCCCGCTCCATGGATGATCGGCCTCATCCAGTGGAACGTCTTTAACCCGTTCCTGATTGTTCTCCTCCTCGGATTAACCGGATATGTGCTGTCCAACCTCATTTCCAACACCGTCGCGGCAACCATCCTCATTCCGATCGCCATCACAATGGGAGTATCGGGAACCGTCGGAGATGGCTTCAACTATACTTTAGCGAGTATTTTCATCGGCATCATGGTCAGTTTCTCCATGCTCTTGCCCATCTCCACCCCCCCAAATGCCATCGCCATGAGCACCGGAATCATCGAGACCAAAGACCTCCGAAGAATCGGCATCTTTGTCGGGATTGCCGGATTTGCGATTAACCTTCTTGCCGCGCTTTTTCTTTGGAAATGGCTCGCACCGGCCCTATTCTGAGGGATCCTATGAATCGCATTCACATTTTATGCGTGGAAGATGAGCAGGACGTCCTGAGTGCACTGATCGAAGACCTTGCGCCCCTCGAGGATGCCTTCCCGATCGAGTCCGCCGACTCCGCCGCCGAGGCCCGCGAAGTGATCGACCGAATTCATGAGCGGGGCGATCAGATTGGCCTCATTTTTTGCGACCACATGATGGCGGGAGAAAAAGGTGTGGAGCTCCTGATTCATCTGCAAACGGTTGATAAAACCGCCCCCAGCCGAAAGGTCCTCGTCACGGCCCACGCCGGAATGGAAGATACCGTTCAAGCCGTAAACCAGGCCGGCTTGAATTACTATATTTCCAAACCGTGGAATCGGGAGGAGCTGCTCGACGTCGCCAGGAAACAACTCAGCGAATACATCCTCGAGCGGGAAATCGATCCACGCCCCTATTTAAATCAGATGGATCCGATGCTCCTTGCGGAGGCCGTCCGCCAGGGTCTGCTCGGCGACCGTTGAAATCCAGGGCGCGGGATTGCCGGAGGGATCGGCCCGCCCCTTCCAGTGATGACGGAGAATTGCTCGTGCGAAGGAAGCTTTCCACCCCCCTACCAATAAGTCTGACCTCTCTCGCTCAATTGCTTCCGCCCATGCTCGCGTTGCCATTCGAAGATGGAAGGAACCTCCGGCTTCGGCAGCATGATATCCCCCGTCGCCTCGACCGTGTTCCCTTCGAGCAATTCAATCCTCGCCGGTCCACCCGTTAACACGGAAACCGGGCCCACAATTCGATTATCCACAATCTCGATCCCGATACAGTCCTTTGAAGCAAAGAAGAATACCGCCGGAAAGGGATCCAGGGTTACAAAAAGGTTGCCTTTGATGATGTGGTTGAAACTGGCGTGCTTCCCATAGATCGCGGGACCCCTGCTGTTGATGAAGCGGTTATAGGCGATGATGAAGTTTTCGTTCATCCCGCCCATCCAAAGCCCCACCGACGGAGAACTGATGTCGCAATTATAGACCACGTTTCTCGGCCCCGTCGGTCCGTGAAAACCGGCTTCCGGGCTCGATGAATAAAGACCGTAACCGTAGTTGCCATTATCCCAACCAGAGCTGATCGATATCTGCTCAAAAAGGTTTTCGTTGGTCCACCCCGCGTGCCATTGACCGTCACTGTCGATGAAGTGGGACCGGCGAACCACGTTCCCGGAGGCCGCCCACTGCAAGTTCGGAGCATGCCGCATGTGGTAGGTCACGATGCTGTCCACCAGGCAGTCATAGGCGCGCTCGAAACCGATATATCCACTGCCGCCTCCCTGCTTGAACCAGACATCATCAAAGACGCTGTTCCGGATCTCACACTTCTTAGAAAAACCGGTATAGTAGGAGTGTCGCCCCGCCTTATCCACACGGACACCGTCGATCCAGCACTCCCAGGCGTAAAAAAGATTGATGCCGTTCGTCCAGAGCTTCTCCGGTTGAACAATCCGCAGGGCCTCGACTCCACTTCGGCGGACGCATTCAACTTCTTGGATCGTCGTCCCGTCAATCACCGGGAAGTCCAACCGAAGCGGTTGATTCAGCCGGATACGATTCCCCTCACGAGCCACAACTTCGTAAAGATTCCGTCGATAATTTCCCCAGGGAGCCGCATTTCGCACCAGCTTATTCCATCGCTCGGTCGCGGGGGCGTGAAGGTCGATAAAGGTTCCTCTTCCGATATTTTCCGCGGATTCGCCGATAACAAGCTCGGTCGTACCCCGCTCCCCGTCTTCGACGATCGGAATGACCCGTTCCTTCAGGCCGGCGCCAAGAATGTTGATCGCTCCCAATTGCCCCAGGGTTGCGCTGTTTTCGTGGTCCGGGCCTTCCTCAAAAACAAGCGGAATCTCCTCCCGATCACGGCTTCCATCCCGGTAGATCGCCTCTACCACGAGGATATGTTCACCGGCTCCCACACGGTCGAGAATCCGCCGCCCATTCGTCGACAGATAATGCGAATAGCCTTCCCGTCTTACTTCATCCCGGATCCCCAACTCCTCGTTTCCAATACTCCAGCGCAGCGTCTCCAGCCCGTCAAAATCTGCCCACGCCATAAAGAGAGTATCCGGCCCGACGACTCCTTCCCCCCGCTCCCGCACGATCAACGTGCGCACCCCCTTTCCCGGGGGCATAAATTCAAAAGATAAGGTGGTCTGGCTTGATCCCGCTCCGCGCAAAACCACGCCGTCCTCAAAAATGAACAGCGGCGATTTTAAGGTGTAGATTCCGGGCCCCAACCGCACTGCCCCTCCGCCCGCCGCACCCGCGGCATCAATGGCCTTCTGGATTGCCGCGCTATCGTCGATGCCGTCATCCGCCATGGCCCCAAAATCCTCCGCCCGATGCAGATCGGGGATGTTGGGAATTCCGCCGTCGATTCCCACCTCCAGCCAGTTCGGATAGACAATCCCGTCCGGGCCAATGATGTCCGCAGCCGTCAAACGCTCCGATTCCCACGGTTTTATTTTGTATTGTCGCGGAAAGGGCGGAACCTCCCGCTGCACGATGTCCTGAGGGAGCCTTCCCGTGTAATCCTTGTATTCATCCGAGGGCGGGGCGAAATCATTCGCGGTTTTCAAGACCGAGAAGCCGGATTCACGGTGGTTCAACCTTACCCAGGCAAATCGCGGCCACTCGCTCTGCGGAAGATCCCTGCGGAGCGCCAGGGTGATGGTTCCATCCGGGGCCGAGGTCTCAAAATCGATCGTTCCTCCCGTCCGAAATCCGAAAAGGTCGTAATGACAGTAGGCGTCATACATCAATTCTCCGTTTAAAAATATGTCAGTGACCCGGTTGTGCTGGCTGTGGGTCCGGTATTCCGCGTTGCCTAAGGTGACCTCATAATCTCCCGGAGGCAGGTCGGAAAAGGTCATCTCCACCTCACCGAGCAACCCTCCCTCATATTTATACTCTTCTTCGGGAGGAACGCCGAGGGTGTCCCGGCCTCGACGCGCATGATAATTTAAGCGCTCCTCACCCTGAAGACTCCGGATTTCAAACCGGTAAGGCTGTCCTGGAGGATTTTGCCCACTGAGGTCCGGAGGACTCCAGGCCTGAAGGAGGCCTACACAAATGAAAAGGCTTCCGGAAAAGAGGATCCCGCCCAAGCGCAATACAAATCGTATCATAAAATTCATCCTGACCTGCACAGTTGGAGGTGGCAAACCTGGATCGCGTAGGATAGAACCCCAGCTAAGAAGAATTAAAAAACATGGCTCAATCCCCTACCTCCATTTCCGCCTTCGCCAAACCCGGCTCCTTCTGGAAAGGCAATCTTCACGCCCACAGTACTGCCTCCGATGGTGCCTATGAACCTGCCGAGGTCTGCCGCCGCTACGAGGAGGCGGGTTACGATTTTCTCGCCCTTACCGATCACTTCCTCCCGGCCTACGATTTCCCAATTTCCGATACCCGTGCCTACCGGACGGCGGATTTCACAACCATCATCGGCGCAGAATTGCACACCGGAGAGACCGAGTTCGGCTCTATCTGGCATATCCTCGCAGTGGGACTCCCTTTCGACTTCGATCCCCCGTCTGACGATGAATCCGCTCATTCGCTCGCCCAACGCGCACTTGCCGGCGGGGCCTATGTGGCCATTGCCCACCCCGCCTGGTATGGCATCTCCGAACGGGATGCTGAGGCCCTCGGGCAGGTCGACGCTATCGAGGTTTTCAACGGAGTTGCCTGCGATCACAACGACCGGCCCGATAGCTGGAATCTCGCCGAAATTCTTCTCAGCCGGAGGAAGCGCTTTCTTGTCTGCGCGACCGACGACTTTCATGGATCCGGTGATCGGAACGACTTTTCCCGCGGTTGGGTAAGGGTCAAGAGTGTAGCACTGGAACCCGAATCCCTGCTTTCTGCCCTAAAGGCAGGCGACTACTATTCCTCGACCGGCCCCGAGATTTACGATCTCCAATGGGACGGGGAATCCCTAACGGTAGAGTGTTCTCCCGCCGAGCGTGTTTTTCTCACCGGGATCACCTTTCATACCATCGCCCATTCCGGGCATGGGCAAACCCGATTCACCTTCGACTTGGCGAACTTTCACAGCCCCTACGCACGCATTACGGTCCGGGGGCTGCAGGGAGGAAGGGCTTGGACCAACCCCATCTGGTTCGACGACCTTTCCCGCTAAGCGCGCCGCAGCGCGGTCAAGAATCATTGCAAACCCGTTCGCCTCAGCAATGATCTACCAACATGCAATTTAGCGACCGTATAGACGAAGCAACTCTAGATGAAGGGTTCGCCTTCGCACCCAAATTTGATGATCAGGGGTTGATCCCCTGCATCTGTCAGGATGCCAATAACGGTGAAATCCTCATGTTTGCCTTCATGAACCGGGAAGCCTTGGAAAAAACTATTGAATCGGGGATCGCCCACTACTGGTCCCGCTCAAGAGGAAAGCTCTGGAAAAAAGGAGAATCCTCCGGCAACACCCAAAAGGTGGAAGATATTCGGACCGATTGCGATCAGGATGTCCTCCTCATCCGCGTCCAGCCCGCGGGTGCCGCCTGCCACACCGGCTACCCCACCTGCTTTTTCCGCAAGGTCCTTCCCCCTTCGGAATCAAGCGCTCCCGTAAAATTGGAAAACCTCGGCTTCTCTAAAGCCTTTAATCCCGACGAAATCTATAAAAAGAAATGAGCGGGGAAATCCGCATCGGGATTCTCAATATATCGGACCGCGCCAGCAGGGGCGAATACGAAGACCTCCCCGGCCGGGCAGCCAGGGAATTGCTGGACCGCTACCTTCAGACTCCATGGCATCTGGAGTATGCTGTTATTCCCGACGAACAGGACGAAATCGAAATAAAGCTCATCGAGTTTTCCGATCAGCTCGGGTGCTGCCTGATTCTGACAACGGGTGGGACCGGCCCCGCTCCGAGGGACCTCACTCCGGAGGCCACGGAAGCGGTCTGCGATAAACTTCTGCCGGGGTTCGGGGAACTCATGCGCACTACCTCCTTGAAAGTGGTCCCCACCGCCATTCTCAGCCGGCAAACGGCTGGATTCCGTGGCTCCACCCTTATCATTAATCTCCCGGGAAAACCCAGCGCGATCGGTGAATGCCTCGAGGCGGTTTTTCCGGCCGTGCCCTACTGTGTGGACCTTATCGGTGGTCCCCGTCTCGAAACCCATCCCAGCGTCATTCAAGCCTTCCGTCCCGCCCAAAAATGAGTTACATCTCTCGCGATGCAAATTCTGGTTGTTGAAGACGATCATATTTCCAGGAAACTGGTGACGACTATTCTCAAGCAATTGGGACATGACCTCCTTGTCGCCGAGGATGGCGAAATCGCCTGGCGGCTCTACCAGACCACTCCTGTCCGTCTCGTCGTCAGTGACTGGCTCATGCCGAATATGGACGGACTGCAGCTCTGTAAGAAAATCCGCGAAGCGGAGGCCACCGACTACACCTACTTCATCTGCCTGACCGCCAATGCCGCCGAACGCGAAAATTACTTTAAGGCGATGGAAGTCGGGGTGGATGATTTCCTTTCCAAGCCCATGGATCGTACGGAACTCGAAATCCGCCTTAAGGTGGCCGAACGGATTCTACGCGCCACCTCCCGGATAAAATCCCTCGAAAATGTGCTCACCATTTGCACCTACACCAAAAAAATCGAAATTCCCGACGAAGGCTGGGAAACGATCGAGGAATTTTTACGGAAGCATCTCGGGATTACCGTGTCCCACGGGATCGCTCCCGATCACTACGAGAACGTCATCAAGCCCCAGCTTGAAAAATTGAAGAAACAGACCAAGAACCCCGTTTTCGATATCTAAAGTCCGGCCCGGTCGATGAAGAGTGGAACAGCCGTTTCGAAGACGAGTATCTAGCCGAAAGCAGACGGCGCAGTGAGGAAAACCGCCAACGGCTCGCGGCGGAACAGAAGCAAGCCCGCCAGAAAGAACTACCCTCTATTGTTGGACTCTACCAGATAGGGAACCCTACCTGCAAACCATCAGCAAAGAGGAAGCTTAGCTACAGGCCCACCGTGAGGAATTGGGACGAGCACGCAAGGAAGCCGCATTACGGGATCAACTGGAACGGGAAAGCGATGAGCGGGATCGCGACCGGAAGCGCAACTGAAAACGCTTTAGAACGAGTTCTTCCACATCATCGATTCCACCGGCTCGGCCCGACGCTCATTGTACTTCGCATTTTCCTTCATGCTGTACGGGTTCAGGATTTCACCTTCCACCTTGAAGTAGATGAGCTGCGCAATCGGCATGCCGGCGTAAACCCGAACCGGCTGGTGCACCGATATCTCGAGGGTCCAATGGTTGCAAAAGCCGACATCTCCTTTGCCCGCCGTCGCGTGGATGTCGATTCCAAGGCGTCCCACGCTCGACTTCCCTTCCAGGAACGGCACATGCGCATGTGCCTCGGTGTATTCGCGAGTCACCCCCAAGTAGGTTCGGCCCGGCTTCAGCACGTATCCTTTCCCTCCGATCTCGAACGAATCCACTTTGTTGTGCTTTTTTGCGTCGAGGATCGCATCCCGGTAGATCGCCAGTTTATCGCCGAGATGCACGTCGTAACTGTTCGTCCCGAGCGCGGAACGCTCAAAGGGTTCAATGACAATCTCACCCCGCTCCATTGCGGCCAGAATCGCGCTGTCCGATAAAATCATCCCTTAAGGTGTTGAGCCCCTTACTGCGGGTCCAGCATATCCGGTGCGTTCCTGTCTTTTCCCGCCTCCTTAAAATAGCGCCCCGTCAGTTTATCCCGGCGATATTTTGTAAAACCCGCCTTCTCCACATTCTCGTTGGAGGTCAGGTTCTTTACCCGACCGGGGGTGTGTTTATAGGCCAGGTTCGGAGGCAGATACACCCGTTTGATCGGTTCCCCGGTCTCCGGATGGGTCGTCAGGGGGGCCTCCTTCATCGACTGTTCAATCTCAAAGATGTCCCCCTCCTTTCCATCCTCGCGAACCACTTGATACAAATAGATCGGCATACCGGAAATTTAGATGGAGAAGGGGGAAATTCAATCCCCTTTGAAGTCCTTCTTGTCGACACGCCACCACGGGATCATCCTCCAGGAATGGCCCCCATCTCCCAAATACACCCCATGCCCCTTGACTGGGAAACCGTTTTCGCCGCCGCCCTCCAGGCGCGGGAGCGGGCCTATGCTCCGTACTCCGGTTTCCGGGTCGGAGCCGCCTTCAAGGTTGCGGGAACCGACAGCCCGATTGCGGGTTGCAATGTGGAAAATGCCAGCTTCGGCGCGACGATCTGCGCGGAGCGGAACGCACTCTTCCAGAAAATCGCCCTTTTTGGAAAGGAGCCCTCCTTCGAGTATTTGATCCTGCTTGCCGATACCGTCGGCCCCGTCGTCCCCTGCGCCCAATGCCTGCAAGTTCTCGCCGAATTCTGTCCCCAGGAGTTTACGCTCTACCTCGGGAATCTTGAAGGTATCCTTGAAAAAACCACTCTCCGGGACCTCCTTCCCCGTCCCTTTACGGAATTCAAAGCCTAGGAGTTCCAGAAACATGGAAATCCCAAAACCAAAACCCCTCAAAAAAAATCTCGAATCCATTGTTAAGGACTTCGAACGCTACACCGCCGACCTTGAGCTCCCCCGCTTCTCCTACGAAGAAGGAGAGCCTATCCTTGAGGAGGGGGTGGCCAACGATCGCCTTCACTTGATCGTGGAGGGTCAAGTCGACATGTATCGTAGGTCCAACGAGGACCGTTCCCTCTACGTCGACTCCCTGCAAACCGGAGGCTTTTTGGGACTTCTTTCCTTTTGGTCCGACGCCAAAACGTTCACTCACTCCAAAGCCCGCACGCGGGTGACCTGTATCCAGATCAACCGTGCCCAGTTTGAGGACCTCGTCAAAACCCACCCCCAGGCCTCCCTTTCCCTCTACAGCCTGATGGCCAATAGCATGGCGGACCGCTACCGGCATATGGTAACCCTCAACATCGCGGTCAACCACCTCACCCAGCAATTGGAATCCGACCGAACCGAGTTGCGCAAAACCGTGCGCGACCTCGAGGAGACCCGCAAGCAACTCGTTCATAAGGAACGCCTTGCCATGCTTGGGCAACTTCTTGCCGGAATCGCCCACGAGATCAATAACCCCGGTACTGCCCTCAAGCATTCCGCCGAGGAACTTTCCCGACAGATTCCAGAGCGGTTCGAAAGTGGGAAAAGCCTCTCCGCACACCGGGAAGAGGCCCTCATGCTGGCTCAGGGTCTCGCCTCCCGCCCGGCCAATTCCGCCGCGATCCGCGAGCGCATGGAGGCACTCCAGGATGAATTCCCAAACCTGCCCCGCTCCCTCCTTCGGAAGATCCAACTCCTCTCCTCCGACGCCATTTCGGAAATTCGCCCTTTACTGATCGCTGCGGGCCAGCCGGCCGCACGGGCCAAACTCGACGAAAAACTCGCCTTCTTCTCCATCGGTTCCCACCTCCACAGCATCCAGCTTTCCGTCAATCGAATCGCCAGCCTCATCAAGGGTCTCAAATCCTATGGAAGGCCGGTCCAGGAGAAACCCGAACTCCAGCCGCTGAATGAGATCATCCTGAATACCGTCACCCTGCTCAACCATCGGCTCAAATACTACGCCTTTGATCTCGACCTCGATCCGTTCCCGCCCGATTGGACCTCGCCCTCCGACCTCAACCAGATCCTGACCAACCTTCTTATCAATGCCTGCGAGGCCACTCCTGAGGGCGGCAAAATCCGTCTTTCCGCCCGACTCGAAGAAGAATCCCTTGCTATTCAGGTCGAAGACTCCGGGACCGGGATCCCCGAAGCTATCCTCGGGCGGATTTTCGAACCCAACGTGACGACGAAAAACAATTCCGCCCAGTTCGGTCTGGGTCTGGGTCTTGCCATCTCAACCGAGATCGCCAAGCGATACGGCGGTGAACTGGCCGCACGTAATCGACCCGAGGGCGGTGCCTGCTTTACCCTGCGGTTACCGCGAAAAATCCGCATCCTCTAGGCTTCATTGGGCGCCGTCGTTTCTGCCGCCTCCCCGCTTCCGAACCTCCCTGCGATCTGCGACCAGATCAAGACTCCTGCGAGAAGGATGCCGGATATTTGACGGAACCAGTATGCCACCTCGTTCCCATGGTCATGGTGATGGTCGAGTGGCACGGTGAAGGGAATCTGGTCCAGGATCCAACCCGCCGTCCACGCGCAGAAAATCAAGGTCGCGAGGAAGCCGACAAGCAGTTTCGGACCCATTTGCTTCCAGATCACACTAAGCGTGGCCGCATTCGTCGCCGGTCCCGCGATCAGGAAAACCAGGGCCGCACCGGGAGAAATCCCCACCTTCATAAAGGCAAACGCCAAAGGGATCGAGCCTGTCGAACAAACATAGATCGGGATTGCGATCACCGTCATCAGGAAAAAGGTCAGCCACCCATTACTCAGGTTCGCTTCAATCCAGGACGTCGGCATGAAAACGCCGAGGGCCGCCGCCAGAATCAACCCCACCGTTAAGGCTCGCGCAATATCTTCGGGCAAGGTGACGAAGCCGTAGACCAAGGCCCGCTTGCCCTTCGACCACCAACCCTCTTTTTCCTCCGCAACCGGTCCTTCATCCTCGCAACAGGACCCTTCGGAGGAACAGCATCCCTCCTCTTTTCCGGTCTTCTCCTCCGTTTCCGATGCCTGGCCCGAGGTCTCGATTTTCCCGGTTTCCAAAAGGTCCGCCACTGTTCCCGTTAACCATCCGCAAATGAAGGCTACCCCCACCCGAAACCCGGTGAACACGGGCCCCATCAAGGCATGCGTCGCCAAGATGCTATCAACTCCCGTCTGCGGTGTGGCGGTCAAGAATGCCAAAGTTGAGCCCGAACTCGCTCCCTCACGCTTCAACGATGCCGCCAGGGGCAAGACCCCGCAGGAGCATACCGGCAGCGGAATCCCCAACACCGTCGCCTTCAAATTACTTTTCCATCCGGGAGCACCGAGGAGGCGCTCCACGAAGCGGGGACGAAGGAGCACATGCAGGATCCCCGCCGCCAGGAATCCAAATAACAGATAAGGCGCCATCTCCGTGAACAGATCCCACAATTCCGTGGAAAAATTCCAAACCCATCTCATACCCCTATAGGGTATTCAGAACCACAAGGTCTGTCCAATCAAAAATGTTTTGCGCTGGACCTGGAAGATCCCTTCGCTCTCGCTGTTTGGATGCCTGCCCCGGTCCTCATCGATTCCGAAAGGGGGATTCGACTCTGTTTTCCGAAACTTGAAGACGGAACGGAGGTTTACGAAGGGGTCCGGGAATCGATCCCGGAAATCAGCCCATGGATGGGCTGGTGCCACCCCGGGTACCAACTGGAGGAGACTGAGCTATGGATCCGGCAGTTGCCGGACCAGTGGAAAGCCCGAAACCATTTTGTGTTTCTCATCCGGGACCGGGAGGGTCGATTCGTGGGGACCTGCGGATTGAGCCATCCCAACTGGCTTCACCGGCTCGCCAACCTCGGCTATTGGATTCGAACCTCTGCGACGGGGAACGGATATGCGACCGCAGCTGCGCAATTGGTCGCTTCATGGGGATTCCGGGAACTGGAGTTGACCCGTATTGAAATCATGATGGCGGTCGGCAACCGCGGCAGCCTCCGGGTCGCCGAAAAAGCAGGGGCCGTCCACGAAGGAGTTTTGCGCTCCCGTCTCCATGTTGCCGGGAAAATCCTGGATGCGCATTGCTTTTCTCTCGTTCCCGCAGACGTTGCTCCCTCCCGACACCATGGCGCATAAGAAACCCCATCTTCCCGAAAAGATCTGTGCGGTCTGCGGACGTTCCTTCGCCTGGCGGAAAAAATGGGCGCGGGACTGGGAACAGGTAAAGTATTGCAGCGAACGCTGCCGGAGGAGTAGACCTCCGGCTTCAAAGGATTCGACTTCATGAAGCATCTAAAGCTGGACAAACGATCTTACCAATATCTTCTGAGCCGAGGCATTCGCGAGCCCATGGTTCTCAAGTTGCTGCGAGAGGAAACGCAGCGTCATCCTGACTCACGCATGATGACTCCACCCGAGCAGGCGCAATTTTTGGCCTGGCTGGCCGGGGTAGCCGGTGCCTCACGCATCCTTGAGCTGGGAACCTTCACGGGCTACATGTCCCTTTGGTTCGCCCTCGCCCTTCCCGAAAATGGCAGGGTCACCACGATTGATATCCAGGACCAAAGCGTCGCCATCGGAAGAAAATTCTGGGGCCAGGCCGGGATGCTCAAGCGGATCGAGTTCCTGATGGGCTCCGCCTCCGGCTATCTCGACGGATTTCAGGAAAACAACCGTTTTTTCGATCTCGTCTATGTCGATGCGGACAAGCCGAACTACCCGGATTACCTCGAAAAGCTCGTCCCCCTGCTCCCCGACGGGGGACTTTTGATCTTCGACAATGTGCTCTGGGGAGGAAAAGTGGCCGACCCCGGCATCAACGATCCTGAAACAGAGGCCCTTCGCACCATTGCCACCCGCCTTCACAAGGACCCCCGATTTCAGACTTCGATGATTCCGGTCGGCGACGGCCTCCTCCTCTGTCGCAAGCGATAATCCTGAAGACCAGAAAGGTCCCGACTGCGACAGGGAAGCCGCCTCCTTGGGTAATGCATCTCAACGGTCCCGCTTCCTCCACTGTTTCCTGAAAAGCGGAATCCATACTTTTTCAATATGGCCAAAGGCGTCCTCAAGTCCCCCCTCGGCATAGATCCTGCCGATTTCCGCTTCCATCCGGGTGGGATTGCCCAGAGCCGCCAAAAAGGCGTTGGAGGTCATCAGGACAAAAGCCGCCTCCCGATCCCGATCCGGAATCCAATTCGTCTTCAGGATCCATTCCCGTGCAAACAGGGCGAGAACCGCATCCCCCAGCCAGGCTTCCGTGCGCTCCTGTTCTTCCGCCGTCCGCTGTATCGGGTCTGTCATCATGTCG